>JADZEF010000009.1 GCA_020850695.1 Planctomycetaceae bacterium
CGCCGCCACCCGGCTTTCGCGGGCTGCATCCCGATCTCCCAATCACGTGCTACGAGCGGAATCTCCCGCACTGGCGTCAGAAAGGCGCGACTTACTTCGTAACGTTCCGGCTCGCCGACTCACTCCCGCAAGGCAAACTCCATGAACTTGCCGGCCTTAAGGCCGAATGGGAGCGCAAGCATCCACCGCCGCGATCCAAGCAGGATTGGGAGACGATTTCACGCGAGACTGAGATACGGGTTGAACGCTGGCTGGACGAAGGAATCGGCGAGTGTGTGCTCAGGGATCGACGTCACGCCGACACGGTTACATCGGCCATGCACCACTTTGATGGAGCCCGCTACGAACTCGGGGCCTATGTGGTCATGCCGAATCATATCCATGCGATCGTCCGTCCCCTGGAACCCCAGATCCATCTGCTCGAAGACGTCATTGGCAGCTGGAAGCAATACAGCGCTCGCCGCATCAATGCAGCACGAAGCGCGAGGGAGCCGCTGTGGCAGGAAGAGACGTTCGACCGAATCATTCGGGATGAAGAGCATCTCGAACGCGTGCTTCAATACATCGGACGCAATCCAAAGAATGCGAGTCTGCGGCCCAATGAGTTCGTGTTGTGGGTAAGGCCTGAATGGGAGGCAATCGGTTGGATGTTTGAGGCTCGGAAGCCGCAGACTTCGTAGTTCGGCCTTCCAAGGCCGGACGTGAAAGGGATCGCCGCAATTATGCTCGCTCCGCAGGAAGACAGATGTTTCGTCCGGCCTTGGAAGGCCGGACTACGGAAAACCAGCCGACACGAGACGTTTCCGTGATCGACATCCATCACGGCGACAATCTCGACGTTCTGGCCCGCTTCGATGCCGGTTCCTTCGCCCTGATCTATATCGATCCGCCGTTCAACACCGGCAAGCCGCAGTCGCGGACCGAAATGCGGATGGTGCGGGACGAAGAAGGGGGCGACCGGACGGGATTTCAGGGAAAGCGCTACCGCACGCTGAAGATCGGCACGAAGACCTACTCCGACGTCTTCGACGACTACATGGGCTTCCTCAGTCCGCGACTGGAAGAGGCTCATCGGCTGCTGGCGGCGAACGGGAGTTTCTTTCTGCACCTCGATTACCGCGAGGTGCACTACGCGAAGGTGGCGCTCGACCAGATCTTCGGACGCGAGTGCTTCATGAACGAAATCGTGTGGGCCTATGACTACGGGGCCCGCTCAAAGACGCGGTGGCCGGCCAAGCACGACAACATCCTGTGGTACGTGAAGGACCCGGCGAACTACACCTTCAATTTCGACGAGGTCGATCGCATTCCCTACATGGCGCCGGGTCTTGTCGGCCCCGAAAAGGCGGAGCGGGGGAAGACGCCGACCGACACCTGGTGGCACACGATCGTCAGCCCCAACGGCAAGGAAAAGACGGGTTATCCGACGCAGAAGCCGCTGGGAATCATCGAGCGGATCGTGAAGGTGCATTCGAGCCCCGGCGACCGCCTGCTCGACTTCTTCGCGGGGAGCGGGACGCTGGGCGAAGCGGCGGCGCGGCTGGGACGTGACTGCCTGCTGGTCGACAGCAATCCCGAGGCGATCGAGGTGATGCGGACGCGGCTGGCGTTCGCCGAGCCGAGAGTCATGGATGTTTAGCACGAGAGCGTCGCCAGGACTCAATCACTTGACTCGACTCAACGCATCAACAAATTCCGCTTTGTCCCTTGACGCTCCGGGGAGTTCTGCGAAGCTGACAGCCGCTCGGTCTCCCGCCTGAGGTGCTTCGCATGCGGTCTCATGCTCACCCGCCCGGTTGCCGCCCGTCCGATCATCCGCTCGTGAATCGCCGCACCTTGCTGCAGGCCGGGGGGATGTCTCTCTTCGGAGCGGGCATCGCCGATCTGACGCGGCTGGAATCAATGGCGGCAGGGCAGGGGGGCCGGGCGCGGGCGAAGTCGGTCGTGTTCATTTTTCAGTCGGGCGGGCCTTCGCAGCACGAGACGTTCGACCCGAAGCCCGAAGCCCCGGACAAGGTGCGGGGCGAGTACGGGACGATTCAAACGAAGAACCCCGATCTCATTGCCTGCGAATATCTGCCGAAGCTGGCGCAGCGGGCCGATCGCTACAGCATCGTCCGCACGATGGCTCACACCGCCGAGCGGCAGTTCCGCAACGAGCACAATTCGGCGATGTACATGGTCAACACCGGCATGGAGAACCTGCCGCCGGGAGAGACCACGGGAACGATCGCCCTCGAACGCCCACGGCCTCTCGAATGGCCGTCGATCGGGTCGATGCTTGCCTACGCCCTGCCGCGCCAATCCGGACTGGGGTTGCCGCCGGTCATCAGCGTTCCCCGCACTCGGATCAACGCGTCGCCGTTCACGATCCCCGGAACGGTCCCCGGCATGCTGGGGCCGAAGTACACCCCGTGGAATGTGCATCTGGCGCCGACCTGCAAGGCGCCCGATCCCGCGGGATCGTGTCCCCACTGCTTCAGTCACGATCAGCCGGACGATCCCGAGCGTCAGCCGGGCAAGCTGCCGAAGTCGTGGTACGACAACAGCAGTTGCCGCAACCCGGACTTCATGCTTCCCGACCTGGGAACATCGCAGGGTGCGTCGATCGAGCGCGTCTCCGATCGCGCGACGCTGCTTCGAACGCTGGATCTCGTTCGCCGCGACCTCGACTCGCATCGCACCGTCCGCAAATGGGACGCCAGTCTCACGCAGGCGGTCGAACTGATCGTCTCGCAGCGCGGCAAGCGGAACCCGTTCGACCTCACGCAGGAGAGTGACGCGACGCGCGACCTCTATGGCCGCGAGGAGTGGGGCCAGGCGTTCCTCGTCGCGCGGCGGCTGGTCGAGTCGGGAGTGCGGATGGTGCAGGTGAACCTGCGAGGTTGGGACACGCATCAGAACGCCTTCCGCGACCTCAAGGGCAAGCTGCTGCCGTCGATCGACCATTGCCTGAGCGGGTTCCTCGACGACATGCACGAGCGCGGCCTGCTGAAAGAGACGCTGATCGTGATGTGCGGGGAGATGGGACGGACGCCGTTGATCTCGCCGATTGCGGTGGGGGTGATCAATGCGGCGGGAGTGCCCTTCACTCCAGGCCGGCATCACTGGGGGGATGTGTTTCCCGTGTTCTTCGCCGGGGCCGGAATCGAACCGGGGCGCGTCATTGGCAAGACCGATCCGCAGGGGGGCGTGCCCGTGGGGGACGGGTTTACCCCGTCCGATCTCGCCGCCACGATTTTCTCGATTCTCGGGATCGGACCGGACGAAGAGTTCCACGACGTCGGCGGCCGTCCGTTCCGCATTTACCAGGGGAAACCGATCGGCCCGGTGATGGCGTGAATTCGGAAGGCGTGAATTGTCGTCACGGATTGCGGACGAGCGTGAGTGCCTGGGGGTACAAGAGGCAGGTTCAGTTGGTCACTGAACCACCGTTTTTCTAGGGATTCGTCGCTAGGGGACACCACTAAGGTCTTGTCGATGATCAACGATCGATTCAGAATGGCATCCTTGTCGGAGTTTTTCCTTCTTGTCCGGATTTACTGAATGTGGAGAGAGAACATGCGTGGGCACCGCCATCGATCGCGGGGATTCACCCTGATCGAACTCTTGGTCGTCATTGCGATTATCGCCATCCTGGTGGCCTTGCTGCTTCCGGCCGTGCAGCAGGCTCGTGAGGCGGCCCGTCGCACCCAGTGCAAGAACAACCTCAAGCAGCTGGGCATTGCTCTTCATAACTACCACGACTCGCACAAGGCGATGCCTCCCGGTGCAATCCAGTGGTTTTCCGGGAACGCCCAGAACGAAGCGACCTGGGTCTCGATGATCCTGCCGTACATCGATCAGGCGCCGCTCTACAATCGCGCGAACTTCAGCTCCTGCTTCGGATGCACGTCTGGTCCGGGCAATCCCAGCTACGAAATCACGACGGTGGCCATTCCTGGAATGACCTGCCCGAGCGACGTCGAAGTCGAACTGGCGCTGAACGCCTACCGGCGCGGGAACTATGCGGCGAACTCCGGCGTCGGGCCGCTTCACAGCGTGGAGACGCCGAAAGAGGCTGGCCGAGTGAACGGCCCCTTCACGATGAATAGCAAGACCCGCATGAGCGACTTCCTGGACGGAACGAGCAACACCATTCTGGTGTCGGAACTGCTCAAAGTCCCTGGAAACGACTTCCGCGGCGTGATGCATTACCCTGAGGGATCGCTGTACCAGCACGACCAGACGCCCAATTCGCCCGTTGCCGACCTTTTCCGGACCGGACTTTGCGTCTCCATTACGCGGGCGCCGTGCACCGGGGTTTATACGGCGTACAACAATCGCAACATCGTCCTGGCGGCCCGCAGTGTCCACACGGGCGGCGTGCACAGCCTGCTGGGTGATGGAACGGTCCGGTTCATCAGCCAGAACCTCAATGCGACGATCTGGCAGGGGCTTGCCTCGATGGATGGGGGCGAACCTCTCGGCGAGTTCTGAGAGTCAGCTCGCCCTTCAGGACGACGGCTTTCGTGGAAACGATGAGGGATGTCCCCTCTGTCGGGGGATGAGCGCGTTCTCCGCATCCTGTCGGGGGATTCGCCAGGATGCGGCTTCGCCGATTTGTTTTTGGCTTTCGCCGGGGAGATTTCCTAACGTGACGCGCGCGTTGTTGCTGTTTTCGCCGGCGATCCTGGTCGCGGTCCTGCTTGGTTGCGGGGGAAGCAACCCTGGTCCGCCGCGTGCCGTCGTCTCGGGCAAAGTGACATTGGACGACCAGCCCATCGAGGAAGGATCCATTGCGTTCATCCCCATGGGCGGGACGCAAGGGCCCACGTCCGGCGCGGAGATCAAGAACGGGGAATACAAGACTCCGCCGGATCTTGGCCCGGTTTATGGATTGCACCGCGTCGAGATTACGGCCTACCGCAAGGGCAAGTCGAAGGATGTCGAAGGGGTCAAAGGGGCAACCGGCGGCCCGTCGGCCGGCGGCGCCACAACGTCGGTCGACATGTACATTCCCGAAAAGTACAACCGCAAAAGCGAACTGACGCTGGAAGTGGTCGCCGGGGAGAACAAGGGAGACTATCCCTTGAAATCCAAGTGATGAATTCAAGTGAGAGGGAGTCGGGGTCCGAGGGCATCGGTCTTGCGCAACGCTTTGAAAAGGCCTGGAAACTGGCTGCAGGCCCCCTGTTGGGGCAGAGATCGACATGGCGAACTTTGACGACTGACCGCGGATGAACCTGAGCATGTCTTCCCGACGTCGTCCTCGCGCATCGAGCGCAGGCTGTGGCGGGTGCCGCAGTATCGCGCAGGATGGTGCGACGCACCTGCTTCGCCGGTTGGCGAGCTGATCGGAAAGGTCCGACCATCGTTACCGAGCCGGAAGAGCGTCGGCACATCGATCTTCTTGAGACCTTCGGTAGTGCCGGTCTCTGAGAGGGACTGGGTGTCGTCGACCGCCCCTTGGAGCCTCGCCATCAATCCGTGCTGCCAGAAGCTGTCGCGGAGCCCCTGAAAGATCGTGCCCATCGCGGTTCGCCCCGTCGGAAAGCACCGCCCGGACCCCTTGGAGAACTGCGACCGGTCGACCAGTGGGTCTGCCCGGATCCCGCCGAAGGTCTCGATCGGCAAGCCTGCGGGAACAGCGGGGGGCTTTGTCATCCGCGACGGGGACGGCTCCGACCAGCGCCTCTATCGCCATCCGCGCCGTCCCATAACGCCCGAGACCGCGGGCGATTTCTCCGCTGCCGGTGGGTGTCGGCCAGAAGTGACCCCGCGAAGGTCAAGTGCCGCGGACTGTCCCGGTCAAGGCCTGGTCCTTCATGTGAACATTCGCTTCTAACGCGTCCGTGATGGCTCATCACAGAGCCGCGAATCGGAATGTCAAGGGGTGGCGACGGAGTGTCGGAGAACTGCTGTGCGCCACTCCCTAGGCCGGTGGTGCGATTCTTCAGCCACTTTGAGCCGTGGAATATGAACAGACTTTTAGATCTCCCGGCCACACGGCTGCGGTATTTCGACCCTTTCGTGTCAAAAAGCAGCGTGAATCCCTTTTCGGTCAATTGTCGGAATCTTGAGGCGGTTCTACTATTAGTTAATGGGAATTTCACGAATTGTTCATCAGGAATTCCCCTGCCAAAGGCTTCGTCTGATTCGCGCCGGGCGATCTATTCTTTTGATCATGTCGATTACTGCGGCCCGAATCAGACCGGGTCCCTTGTATTGACGTCCAGCCGTTCCACGGCCCCACGTTATTCCTTCCCGGAGTCACTGACGGATATGTCTTTCTCGCGAAGTTCCGCCGTTCTCGTTCTGGCCTTGCTGGCGCCTCTGCTTGCGGGATGCGGTCAGGGGGACCGCCCACCGCTCGGACAGGTGAAGGGACGCGTGACGATTGGAGGCGAGCCGCTGGGAGGGGCGATCATCATGTTCTTTCCCGACTCGGGACGGCCGGCCGTCGCCACCACCGATAAAGACGGGAATTACGAGCTGATGTACTCTGAGGATGCGAAGGGCTGCAAAGTCGGCCCGGCGACGATCGGCTTCGCCACTCCGACCGGCGGCAGCCCGTCCCATGCCATTCCCGCCAAGTACCTCAACCGCTCCGAGCTGCAGCGAGAGGTCAAAAGCGGTTCTCAGACCTTCGATTTCGACCTCGAACCCGAGGGGAAGGCCGCGAAGCCTGCCGCGCCGCGCGGCCCGGTTCTCGACTGACCCCCTCGGCAGGGCGCCAAAGCACACATCGTTTGTCGCCGCGCAGGTGTTGCGGGGCGAACTCATTTCCGTCCGTCCTGGTTTGGAACATCACTCATGAGTCTTGCCCGAAGCGTTCGACGGGGGTTTACCCTGATCGAACTCCTGGTGGTCATCGCCATCATCGCCATCCTGATTGCCCTCCTGCTGCCGGCGGTGCAGCAGGCCCGCGAAGCCGCCCGCCGCACCCAGTGCCGCAACAACATCAAGCAGCTCGGACTGGCGTTCCACAACTATCACGACACGGCTAACACCTTCCCGCCGGGATGGGTCAGCAGCTATTACCAGGTGGCGACCGGCGAGCCGACAATCTGGAGCTGGGGCGCCTACATCCTGCCGTACCTCGACCAGGCCCCGCTGTACAACACGCTGGCCCCAGGCACCCGTTCGATCCAGCAGAATCTGGCGGCCGGCGGAACGACCGCGGCCGCCCTGACAACTCCGCTCGCCGCCTTCCGCTGTGCGAGCGACACGGCGCCTGAACTCAATAACTTCGATAGTTCGATGGGAGCCGATTCGGCGCAGCAGACAACATTCGGAACCTATACCCGGCTGGTGTCGAACGGGAGCGCGAACGTCGCCATCGCGACGTCCAACTACGTGATGTCGGCCGACACCGGCGACAGCGTCACTCCCGCGACAATCAGCGCGACGTACGGCCCGCCGCTGGGAATGGGCTGGGGAGACTCACGGGTCCGCGTCCGCGACGTCTCGGATGGGATGAGCAACACGATCATGGTGGGAGAGCGGGCCTGGAAGAAAGGGTCGCTGATGATCGGCGCGGCGAACGCCCTCGGGTTCAGCCCGGCCGCCTCCGTTGGCGCGTATGCCAACCAGCAATGCCGCGCCTGCGTGGCGGCGATCGGCATCCCCTATTGGGGCATCAATCAGGTCGTCATCAACCCCAACGATCAATCGCGCGGCTTCTCGAGCAATCACACCGGCGGCGCCCACTTTCTCCTGGGGGATGGGGCCGTCCGCTTCATCAGCGAGAACGTCGACCATAAGCCGAATTCGATCGGCGGCTATACCGATCACAACACGCCCGTGCTGATCGACAGCACGTTCGAACGGTTGCTGGGCCGCAACGACGGACAGGTCGTCGGCGACTTCTGATTGTCGCCTGCGAGTCGAGATTGTGACATCGCAACGCCCCGGCCATCGGAGTATTCTCCGGTTGCCGGGGCTTTCTTGCTGAATCACGAAGGAATGCCATCCGGTCGGACCGAAGCCGGACCTCGTTTTCATTCCATCGCACGAGGTGTTGCCATCGAGACTGGCTGCGGTCGACAGAACCGGTCTCGAGAGGCCCTTGCTTCCAGACGCTCCTGCGCCGCAAGTTGCCCAGGATCGCTTTGTGCGGCAAACGCGGCATGGGCCCGTGCGGCGGCGATGTTCTGCGCGTCCGCATACAGACTGGAGAGCAGGGCGTGGGCGCTCGCACCGTCCGGGCTCTTCAACGACTCGAGGTAAGCGGCTTCTGCGGCGAGGTGGTTGCCCAGGTTCTGCTCGGCGAAGCCCAGCCCCTGGAGGGCTTCGGTGCGGCGCGGGTCCTGTCGGTGCGGTCGATCATTCATGTGGCGCAGGGCGGTCGCGTAGGAATCACGGCAGGACTTCCACGCGCTCCGCTCCTCGAAGAGGGACGCCAGGAGCAGATTGGCCGAGACGGCGACTTCCGGATCGTCGGCGAGAGACCTGGCTTCGGCGATGGCGTCGTCCCCTCGATCGACCGCGGCGAGGAGTCGGCAGCGTTCCAGCGGCTGTGCCGCCGGAGTTTCGGACGTCGACCAGGCGAGCTGCTCTCGTATTTCTTCGATCTGGGAGAACAACTCTTTGGCTACCGCCGCCAGCGGCTGCCCGTTCCATGTCGCTTCGGGATGAAGTCTCTGGGCTCGCAAGGTGGACCGCAGTGCGGCGGCGGGCCGCTGCCGGCCGATCAGCGTCCCCATCCGAGCCAGTTCCCGCTCCGCCTGATGCCAGGCATACAGCCCCGGAAGCAGCAGGCAGAGGACGGACGCGATGGCGAGTCGCGTGCCGGTGATCGGCCGGCCGGAAACCTCGATCGGAGAAGTCCACACCGAGACCAGCACTCGTGCGGCGACCAACGCGAACGCAGCCGCGAGGCCGCGTTGACACATTCCCGAGACGAAGGTGGGCGCGGTTCCGCCGGCGAGGCCGGCGGCGATCCCGCCGCACGCCAAAGCAATGGCCACACCGCCGAGTCCCGAGGGAACGAGACGGTGGATGACGCTGGCCAGCGGCCACGCGCAGGCCACCTGCACCAGCACCAGGTCCGGCCATTCTCCCAGCCACGCGACACTTTCCCGCCGGGCCAGCCCGCTTGCCGCCATCCATGCGATCCCCGTGGCCACGGTCGCGAGGGCCGTCAACGCCGTTCGCCATTGAAAGGCATCGGCCCACGGCGGCGAGGAAGGGACAGAGGACATCGCGAATCCGTTCGTTCGAAGTTCGATCGCCGCGGCACAACCGGCGCGAATCCTTGCTTCAGTTGTGCAGAGAGAACCGGGGCGGAGCGTCTGCCGAGCCTGTCGCCCGGCCCCGCTTCCAGATCATGCCATCGTAGGCGTAGTGCAGAAACGACACCGCCAGGTTGATCGTCAGCCACGTTTCGGCCAGCCGCCGGTCGGCCATCCAGCCCGCGACGCCCAGCCCAAGACACAGCAATGCCAGCGTCAGCCCCCATTGCGGGACAATGGCGGCGAGAAGGTTGAAGCCCTCGGGTCGCATGCTGGATTGGTGCGGCGTCTCCTCGAAAAAACGCGTCGCCGTCTCGGCTTCCACCGGATGCGGCGCCTGCTCCGGAAAACGTTGGTGGACCGACCAGGTGACCAGAGCAAGGTATTCGGCGGCATGAAACAGGGCCATCACGAAGATGAGCGCCGGCAGCACCTCAAGTCTCCGAAAGTGGACGGCGCCCAGCAGCACGAGGTAAAGCGAGATGACGCTGATGAGGTAGAGCGACCGTCCGCGCTCGGCGCGACCGCATCCGGGACGCGAGACGGCCAACAGCGCCGCCGCGACGCCGACAGTGGCCCAGTCGGCCCAGGCCAGCATCTGATGGAATCCCAGGTGCAGCCGGTCCTGAAAGTATCCCAGCCCCTGCAATGGCTGGCCGACGAGCATCCAGGCGACATCGGAGATCCGCAGCATCACCGCCAGCACGAACATCCGCATCAGCAGCTTCTCGGCCCAACCCGAACCTGCCGCTGCGCCCTTGGCCTGCCGCGCATAGATGCGGACGATGCCCGCGTGCTGTGATGCGAAGTGCCAGGCGTTCCAGACGTAGTCGATGACAAGGACGCAGGTGAGAGCCCCCGCGCTCTGCCGCAGTCCAAGGCAGGCGGCCGTCAGCACGACGGCGGTTCCGAGGAATGCGGCGGGGCGTTCTCGGAACCGGCGGCGATCGAGAAACACCAGCGCCAGCGTGATCCAGCGGTGGGGAGTCGAGACGAAGTAGATCTGCCAGAAGCTCACGCCGCTCTGAAAGGCCGGTCCCAGCCAGAGAAGGGCCGCGGCCAGGACCGGCCATGCCGCGTTGGAAAGGAACAGGGAATCGAACCAGCCGTTGACGATCCAGCCGGAAGGAACGCGGGGCGAGGGACGAAGAGGGGCGACGGCTCCGTGGCGAGCGGCGTGACGCGCGGGCGATGCGGGGCGCGGCGGGGCAACTTCGCTTTGACGCCCTGCGTCATTGTCCTGGAGCAGTTGAGTCGACATGCGGTCGCGTTTTCTCCAGCGAGGGAGGCGGGCTGTCGCCGGCAGCGGGAGTCGATGGACGGGGCAGGGGGGGCCTCGAGCGCACGTTTCCTTCGCCGCGAATGACGCCCGGCCGCGAGCGGTGTCATAATGTCCGCCGCCCATTTCACCAAGACGAGTTCGACTCGCGCCCGAAGTCCTTTCTCCACCTTCTGAAGGAATTCCACATGCCCGCTCCGCTGCTCGGCAAGGCACTCAAGGAGAAACTGCTCAAGGGGCAGTCCGTCTTCGGAACGTTTCTCCAGCACGCGACGAATCCCGCCATCGTCGACATCATCCCCGAGGGGGCGCTCGATTTCGTAATCGTGACGGCCGAGCACAACGCGCTCGATCTGGCCGAGTTCCTGCCGGTGCGTTACGCCTTGGCGGCGAAGGGGATCGCCTGTCTGGCCCGCACTCACAGCCGCGAGCCCGACGACGTCTCCAAGGTCTGCGACTCGTATGACGGCGTGGTGGTTCCCTACGTCGAGGAAGTCGACCACGCGAAACGGCTGGCCGCCGCGGCCGTCTACCGTCCTTTGAAGGGGAAAGCGCTCGACAGTGTTCTGGCGGAAGGGAAGTGGCCGAGCGAGCGGGCCCGCCGTTACATCTCAGAGGAACGGTGTGCGAACACCGTCTTCGTGCCGATGATCGAGTCGCTGAGGGGGATCGAGAACCTCGAAGCGATCTGCGCGATTCCTGGCGTCAACGCCGTGTTCGTCGGGCCGAACGACCTGACGACGACGATGGGCATTCCGAACGAGTACGACCACCCGGACCTCGTGGCGATCTTGAAGAAGATTATCGACACGGCCGAGGCGCGGCACGTCGCCGCCGGCTGCTGGTTCGGCAAGCGGGACCAGATGCTGCGGACGATCCGGCAGGGCGCGCGATTCAACGTCTTTTCAAACGATGGGTCGCTGCTGCGGGAGGCGCTGGATCAGTCTTTTTCGACTTTGCGTCAGGGGTGATTCTTGCAATTCCCGACGTGAGGAAAAGGTGGGAGACGTGCCGCTTGACTTTCCAGGGACCAACCGGCGTGACGTGCCGGACGCTGTCATTGTCGCGGCCCGAAGGGAAGGTCCGTCTCCCCTTGTCGCCATGGATGGGTTAGTTCTGCAGATTGAAATCGGCCGATTTCGTGCCGCCCGCTTCAACCTTGAAGGTCAGTTCGGTCTTGCTCGGATCGGAATACTTCGGCGGGAGTCCTTCCTTGACCTTGCCCTGCATCTTCAATTGACCGGCGTCGAGCTCCCCCTCTTTCGCTTCGAACGGCTTGCCGTCCGGCGTGACCAGCTGGCTGATCGTGACTTTGTAGTCGCCGACGGGAAGGCCAGCGCGGCTTCCGTAGAAGATCTGATAGCCGCCGTTCGCGTCGGTGACGCCCCCCGCGGGATTGACCTTGGGAGCCGTCGGCATGAACGTTACGCGGGCACCCGCCACGGGAGCGTCCCCCCTTTTCACCGTCCCGCGGACCGGAACGACTTCGGGCCCCTTCACCTCCCCCGCGCAGCCGGAAACGAAGGCTGCGATCAGCACCGCCGAGGCCGCACGGACGCCCGCCGTGCGGAACGGCGCCGGAAAACAACGAGACTTCATCGGGGTCGACTCCTGGGAGAATTCGTGCGGGAAAGACTCGCGGCGCTGAGGTTCACCGCGGTTCCGCGGGGGGAGAGGGGGCCTCGTTAACGAGAGCGATCGAGGCGTGATCGCCTCGATCGCTCTGCGGGACATGGGAAGCGCTTCGAGGCTCGGCGATCACTCGATGCCGGAGACCACGACGCCGTCGGCAATCCGGTTCAGCGCCTGGAACTGGGTGAAGTCCATGTTTTCGCTGACGAACTTCACGGACCCGTCGCCGAAGAGCATGTGGGCTCCGCCGACGTGATGGCTTCCGAAGCCCCAGGCGTACTGAAGTTTCTCCGAGGTCGAACCGGCGTAGTTGTAGTTGATATGGAAGGTGTAATCGGGGGTGTAGCCGTGGCAGCAGGTGTGGACGCCGGCACCCCAGTAGGGTCCGTAGGACGACGACGTGTGAAGTTGCTTCGACTCGCCGACGACGATGGTCATGCTCGATCCGTCCCGGAGGTCGCGGATATTGGCCGCGCCGTCGTTGCCGAAGGCCCCGCGCGTCGTCTGGGCGGCGGTTCCCCACGGTCCGTCGTAATCGGTGCCGTTGCCGCTGGCGAAGAGGTAATTGCTGCGGGCCACTTCGTTCCGCTCGTAGAAATCGCCGGCGTTGTTGGCGCCCGAGGTGACGGGGCCGCCGCCGCCGGGATCGGACGGGCAGAGGAAGGCGGCGAGTTTCTGCGAGTAGATGGGCCTGTTGGGGTCGCTCGTGGTGGCGCCGCCGGCGAGCGGGCGGCCATACGGATTCGAGATGCTCGAGGGGACGTTGAAGTTGTACTTGTTGTACATCGGCGCCTGGTCGATGTAGGGGAGAATCATCACCCAGCCGGTGGTGTTGAGGACCGCCGGGTAGGACATGTTGTTGTAGCGGCCGGACGAGATCAGGGCCGGGGGGAACATGTTGGCGTTGTCATGGTAGTTGTGCAGGGCGAGACCGATCTGCTTCATGTTGTTGCGGCACTGCGTGCGGCGAGCGGCTTCCCGCGCCTGTTGCACCGCCGGCAGAAGCAGCGCAATCAGGATCGCGATGATGGCGATCACGACGAGGAGTTCGATCAGGGTGAAGCCTCTTCGGCGACGGTCAATCAACGATGACATGGGAACTCTCAACGGGTTGGAACAAGACCACGAAGCGCAAAAGGGACGGCGAACAGAGCGGTTGTCCACTCGGCCCGGATAAGAACACGCGGAGCCGCCGACTCTGCGGGGGTGCGGCGGCGATAGCAAGGGGGATTGAACGGGCGGATAGGCGAAGGCCCTTGGGCCGACGTGGAGCGACGTCGGTCTCTCACTTTTCGACCGTAATTGCGGGCAACCTTTTTGACAAGTGATGCTCCGCATTCATATCGGTATTTTCTCTCATTTGATACGCATCAGTGCAGGGGCAATCACCAATTCATAGCCCGTTTCGCACTGTCCGGAAGGGTTTCCCTGTGACTTTGAGTGGAGATTTCCGTTCCGCCGACGCGTTTTGACTCATGGAAGTGTTCGAGGCGAGGGAAACGGCTCATGCAGCCGACGGACGACCCGGCCGTGGAGAGTCTTTTCTCGAAGTTGTGGAGAACTCGATCCGCGTCTGCGACAATCCGTTGGATCGACTTGTCCGCCTACTCTCTGGGAGCCTCGATCATGGACCGGCGCGATTTTCTGTGCTCGACAGCGGCGGGATTGGCTTTGGCGGGACTGGGTGCGGACCGCGGGATGCGGCCGGCGTGGGCTCACGAAGGGCACGACCACAAGGAGGGGCAGGGGAGGACCTATGCCACCCCGAAAGACGCGATGAAGTCGCCGCGCGAAGAACTCGCGTACGTCGTCGGCGTCTACGTCGGAACCGAGACGAAGAAGCCCGACTTTCTGGCGACGATCGACACCGATCCCAAGTCGAAGACCTTCGGGCAGATCATTCATCGCCTGCCGATGCCCAATGTGGGCGATGAGCTGCATCACTTCGGCTGGAACGCGTGCGCCAGCTGCCATGGCGAGCGGGCCCGCACCCATCTCATCGTGCCGGGGCTGCGGTCGTCGCGGATTCACATCATCGATACCACGAAGCCTCGCGAGCCGCGGATCGTCAAGGTGATCGAGCCCGACGAGATCATCAAGAAGACGAAACTCACCGCCCCGCACACCGTCCATTGCCGGGCGGACGGGACGATCATGATCTCGATGCTGGGGAACGAGAACGGTGATGGGCCCGGCGGGTTCCTGCTGCTGGACGAGAAGTTCAACGTGGCGGGGCGGTGGGAAGCCGACCTCAAGGGGATGAACTACAACTACGACTTCTGGTACCAGCCTCGACACGACGTGATGGTGAGCAGCGAGTGGGGGAGCCCCAACACCACGCGGCCGGGCTTCAAGCTCGAAGACGTGAAGGCGGGGAAATACGGCCAGCATCTCCACTTCTGGGACTGGGAGAAGCGGACGATCGCCCAGAGCATCGACCTCGGGGCGAAGGGTTTAATTCCGCTGGAAGTCCGGTTCCATCACAACCCGGAGAGCACGCAGGGTTTCGTCGGGGCGGCGCTGTCGAGCGTGGTGTGGGCCTGGCGGCACGACAAGGCCGAGAAGAAGTGGAAGGCCGATCCGGTGATCGAGGTCGAGTCGAAGGAGGTCGCCGGCTGGCCGTTCCCCGTGCCGGGGCTGATCACCGACGTCGTCCTCTCGATGGACGACCGCTGGCTCTACTTCTCGAACTGGCTGCACGGAGACATCCGCCAGTACGACGTCAGCGACCCACAGAAGCCGAAGCTGACCGGCCAGCTGTGGCTGGGGGGCGTGCTGGGCAAAGGGCAGAAGGTCAAAGGGGAAGCGGTCGCCGGCGGCCCGCAGATGCTGCAGATGAGCCTCGACGGCAAGCGTCTGTACGTGACGACGTCGCTGGTGAGCAGCTGGGACAACCAGTTCTACCCGGACATCGCGAAGCGCGGCTCGGTGATGCTGATGGCCGACTGCGACACCGACAAGGGGGGGCTGACGCTCAACGAGAAGTTCGTCGTCGACTTCGGCAAGGAGCCCGACGGCCCGGCCCGCGCTCACGAGATGCGGTTCCTGCGCGGAGACAGCACCTCGGATATCTGGATGTGATTTTGTAGGGTGGGCATTGCCACCTTGATCGCGCTCAATCACTGTTATGCGATGCGCAGTTCCGCGGCTACCGGACTTTACACCTTGGAAGGGGTGGAGATTCCGACCCTACGGAATTGAGTTGTTGAGGCGAC
The DNA here is from genome assembly GCA_020850695.1 of Planctomycetaceae bacterium. Lineage (GTDB taxonomy): Bacteria > Planctomycetota > Planctomycetia > Planctomycetales > Planctomycetaceae > JADZEF01. Next base: position 15,342 of record JADZEF010000009.1, read on the forward strand.
TTCGGAGGCGATCCGGTGAATACGCTACTACGACTCGAAGAGTGGTACGCTGCTCAATGCGATGGCAATTGGGAACATCAATATGGCGTCCATATTGGAACGCTGGATAACCCAGGATGGCTGGTCAGAGTCGACCTGGTGGGTACTTCCCTTGAGGGTCAGACATTCATAGAAGTCAGTGAAGGAGTCGGCATCGATTGCCATCCCGTTCAGTCGCGGTGGATACATTGCGCAGTTCGAGACGGAGCGTGGCGTGGTGCGGGCGACGAACAGCAGTTGCTTCGAATCCTCAAGTTGTTCCTCGAATGGTCGAGTAATCACGTCTGACAAGCGGTGTAAGCCAGGCGGCGGGTCGGACGGCTCGACAAAACAACTGTTCTTGTCCGCATAGGCAGGAAAGTAGGGCAGGGGCAATGCGCACGCCACCTCGAACCGCCGTTGACCCTGCGATGGTTCTTGTGTACATGTCCCGCGTCGCCGAGTGCTGAAAGCTCGACGGAGCAAAGCGGATGCGGGGAGCGTGGCGAAACTCATGGTGGCTGGTTCTGGCGGCAGCGCTGGTCGCGGGATCCGGTCTGCGCGCGGGGGAACTGGATCAGGTTCGGGAATCGGTTCGGAGCCCCTCCGAGTCGTCTGCATCTGAGGCGACTCCCCCGTCTCGCGAACGTGAGAAGCCTCGCCGCGCCCGTTCGGAACCTCGCTTCGAGTGTGACGACGATGACCGGTGGACCGACTCCGACGGGCTGAAACTCACGGGAGTTCTGATCGCCTCGCCGTTCTGGCTTCCGCACCTCGCTCTCGACGACACGTTTCTTAATCACGGCTACGTCGTGGCCGCTCCGTATGAGGATGCCTCTGCGGCGATGCTCACGACCGCGGACCCTGACGTCCGCATGCCGGCCGTCTTCGGTCGCCTGCAACTCGACACGTTGACCGACTTCGGCGACCTGGGACGCGTCGGGGGGAACGCCCTGATCGAAGTCCCTCAGAGGTTCGGTGTCGATACGTCGTTCGGTTACTGGCATGAACGGCTCGACGGCGGGTCGAACGCCCTCTGGCTGGGGGACTTCAACCTCGTCTACCGATTCGCACAGTCGAGCCGGGCGCAATTCCGGGCGGGGCTGGGGACGAACTGGCTGGCCGACGACCGCGGAGCCGATTTCGGCGTGAACTTCACTTACGGCTTTGACTTCTTCCCCGCCAAGCCGTGGGTGATGACCCAGACATTCGACATGGGGACGCTCGGATCGGCGAGCCTAGCCCGCAGCCAGACGACCGTCGGCATCGTCCGCCACCAGTGGGAACTTTTCACCGGGCTTGAACTGACCCGCATCGGCCGCGCCGACCTCACTGGTTGGACGAACGGCGTGCGGGTGCGGTTCTGACGCCCGGTTCGTCACAAGCGTCAACACATTTCGCCACGAAGGTCGGGGATTCTCCGATGCACGGAATGTGATCGCATGCCAAGATGAGGATTCCGGGTTCAACCTCTCGTCGATCCTGCGGGAAGCGGCCTTCCCGCGACATGGAAATGAGGTCTTCCCCTGATGGAATCCCCATGAGCGTCGATTCGTCGAAGTATGTCTCCACCGGCATTCCCGGGTTGGACAGCGTGTTGTTCGGAGGCTTCCTTCGCGAAGGGTTTTACCTCGTTCAGGGAGACCCGGGATCGGGCAAGACGACGCTCGCACTCCAGTTCCTGCTGGGACGCCGGGAGGCCGGCCACCGGTGCCTCTATATCTCGCTCACCGAGTCGCGGCGGGACCTCGAGAACACCTGCCAGTCGCACGGATGGACGCTCGAGGGGATCGACCTCTGCGACCTGACGCACTCGGCGGCGAGCCTCGCCAGCGAAAGCGAGGCGTCGGTCTTTCATCCCTCGGAGACGGAACTCGGCGAAACGACGCAGGCCATTCTCGAGGAAGTGGAACGCGTCCAGCCGCAGTTCGTGGTGTTCGACGGGCTTTCCGAGTTGCGGTTGCTCTCCGGCAACCCGCTGGTCTATCGCCGGCAGCTTCTGGCCATCAAGGATTTCTTCGCCGAACGGAACGCCACCGTCCTGCTGCTGGACGACCGCTCGTCGAGCTTCGGCGAGATCCAGCCAGAGAGCCTGGTCGGCGGCAATATCGTGCTCGAACGGTTCCTGCCGGAGTACGGCCGCGGCCGTCGCCGTCTGTATGTCACCAAGATCCGTGGCGGGAATTTCCGCGAAGGATACAACGATTACGAGATCATGCAGGGCGGGGTGGTCGTCCATCCGCGACTCGTGGCCGCCGAGCATCATGATGCGTTCGAGCGGAAGTCGAATCCGAGCGGCATCCCCAACCTGGACACGATGCTCGACGGCGGGTTGACCAGCGGCTCGACCACTCTGCTTCTGGGGCCCGCCGGCGTCGGCAAATCCACGGTGGCCATGCAGTTCGCCGTGAAGGCGCTGGAAAAGGGAGAGCACGTCGCCGCCTATCTGTTCGACGAAGTGATGGAGACCTTGCTCGATCGCTCGGAGAAGCTTTGCCTTCGAAAGGAGGGAGGCATCCGGAGTTATCTGGAAAGCGGGTTGCTGCACGCCCAGCAGATCGACCCGGCCGAGATGACTTCCGGGGCTTTCACTTACGAGGTCCGGCGGGCGGTCGATGCCGGGGCGCGGGTGGTCATCATCGACAGCCTCAACGGCTACCTGAATTCCATGCCGGAAGAGCGGTTCCTGACGACGCACCTGCACGAGCTTTTCTCATTCCTCAACCAGAAGGGGATCGTCACGATCATGGTGGTGGCGCAGCACGGCATGGTCCTCGGGTCGAGCGCTCCCGGGGAGATCGACGTCAGCTATCTCGCCGACACCGTGATCCTGTTCCGGTACTTCGAAGCCCGGGGGGAAATCCAGCAGGCGATCAGCATTTTCAAGAAGCGGACCGGCTCGCACCAGCGGACGATTCATCAGTTGAGGATTTCGTCACATGGGATCGAGGTGGGTGAGCCGTTGATTGGGTTCCGCGGCATTATGACGGGGGTGCCGATTTACGAGGGCTCGACCCCGGCCCTGACCGACACGAAATCCCCCGCGGCGAGTGGCGAAATATGACGTGCCGTGGAGCGCCCTGCCCGAAAACGATCGGCGCGTCCTGATCCTGATGCCGACCCGCAAGGATGCCGAGCGCACCTCGGACATGCTGAAGGACGCCGGGCATGCGTGCACGCTCTGTCCCGATCTTCCGACGCTGTGCCGGCAGTTCGACCGCGGCGCGGGAGCGCTCCTGCTGACGGACGAGTTCGTGCTGCGCGACCCGGGGGGACACCTGCGGCAGTGCCTCGCCGAGCAGCCTGCCTGGTCGGCGATTCCGGTCATCGTCCTGACCCGGGATGGAAGCTCCCGCCATGAGGATCTGCGTGCCGCGGGGAATGTGACCCTCGTCGAACGGCCGGTCCGGTTTCGGTCACTCATCAGCGTGGTGGATGCGGCGCTGCGGGCCCGCGAGCAGCAGTATCAGATCCGGGACCATTTGGAGTTGCAGGAGCGCCAGGCGGCGGCGCTGCGGGAGAGCGAGAATCGCTTTCGGACTCTTGTTGAGCAGGTGCGGGACTACGCGATCTTCAGCACCGACCTGAAGGGGATTGCGACGACCTGGAACGAGGGGGTTGAACGGGTGCTGGGGTTCTCGGAGGAGGAGTTTGTCGGGGTTGATGTGACGTCGCGGATCTTCACGCCGGAGGACGTGGCGGCCGGCATCCCGGAGCGTGAACTGAAGGAAGCCGCCACGCACGGAAGCGCGGGGAACGACCGTTGGATGCGGCGGAAGGACGGCAGCCGCTTTTTCGCCATGGGGGCGACGACGGGACTGAGGGACGGTGTGGGAGCGTTGATCGGCTTCAGCAAGGTGATGCGGGACGCCACCGACTGGAGGAACGCGGTCGATGCATTGCGGCAGGCCGACCGGCAGAAGGACGAGTTCCTGGCGATGCTGGCGCATGAGTTGCGGAATCCCCTCGCGCCGATCCGCAGCGGGCTGAGCCTGCTGCAACTGGAAAAGCCCGACGAGACGTTGGAGTTGATGCAGCACCAGGTCGATCATCTGGTGCGGCTGGTGGATGATCTGCTGGATGTGTCGCGGATTGTGCAGGGGAAGATCGCGCTGCGGGTGGAGACGGTCGATCTGGCGTCGGTGCTGCTGCGGTCGATCGACGTGGTGCGGCCGATCATCAAGCGTCAGCAGCAGGAGATGCGGGTTTCGCTGCCGACCGAGACGATCTGGCTGCGGGCCGACCCGGTGCGTCTGACACAGGTGGTCGAGAATCTGCTGCACAATGCGTCGAAGTACACGCCGGCGGGAGGTTCGATCGAGATTTCGGCGCATCTGAACAGCGACGGGGTGGTCATTGCGGTGAAGGACACCGGCATCGGAATCGAGCCCGATCTGTTGCCGCGCGTGTTCGACCTGTTCACGCAGTCGTCGCGGGCGTTGGACCGCGCGCAGGGGGGGCTCGGAATCGGACTGACGCTGGTGCGCACCCTGGTGGCGATGCACGGCGGACACGTTGCCGCGGACAGCCCCGGCCTGGGGATGGGGAGCACGTTTTCGGTGCAGTTGCCCACCGTTCCCGGGCCGACGGAGCGGGTCGCACCGCCGAGGGACGCCGAGTCGAGCGTGCCGTTGCGAGTGATGGCGGTCGATGACAACGTGGGGGCGGCCTCGCTGCTGGGACGACTGATCCGCAAGCTCGGCAACCACGAGGTCGAACTGGCGCATGACGGACCGACGCTTCTGAGCCGGGTGGCGGAGTTCCGTCCGGACCTCATCCTTCTCGACATTGGATTGCCGGGAATGGACGGCTACCAGGTTGCCCGAGCCCTGCGGCGTCAGGCGGCGGGACGTGATGTGATGCTCGTGGCGTTGACGGGGTATGGGCAGGACGAAGATCGCCGCAAGTCGCGGCATGCGGGATTCGACGAGCATGTGATCAAGCCCATCGATATCGCGACGCTCCGGAAGGTGCTGCGTCACCCGAAACTCGCGGAGCGAGCGGATGCCCGCGCGCTCCCTGTCCATCCGGACTCGCTCACGGCCGGCCCCACGGCGTCCGACGATCCGTCTTAGTCTCCTTGATGCACCAATCCGGCACATATTTCGTGACTCGCCATCGAGTGGCCAGATGTCACCGTCCAATGGTGCTGCTGGAATGGGTGGGCCTGCGTCGAAGCGGCGTGGCCACCCGACGACGACTATGGCAGGGAACCCGACGGCCCCGCCCGCGCCCGCGAGATGCAGTTCCTGCGCGGCGACGGCACGTTGGATATCGGGATGTGATCTTGTAGGGTGGGCATTGCCGACTCTATGAAAGACGATCGAACGCGCGCGCTGGCAAGCAGTGCCCGCCCTACGAAACCGAAGAGCGGTGTGCCGGAACCCCCATGGGAAAGACAAACCCGAGAACCGAGGGGATGCCAGCGACCAGCGAGGAGTGTCGGACCCATCCGCACGAGCGTGTTCCTGTCTTTCAGGCGCGCGGGCTGACCCGCGTCTATCGAGTGGGCGACATCGAAATCCAGGCACTTCGGGGAATCGACCTGGATCTTTATTCCGGGGAGTTCGTCGTGCTGCTCGGTCCGTCAGGGAGCGGAAAGTCGACGCTGCTGAACATCCTCGGCGGTCTGGATGCGCCCACCTCGGGATTTGTCCGATTTCGGGATCACGACCTGGTCGCGGCCGACGAAGCCGCATTGACCGAGTTCCGGCGCGACCACGTCGGTTTCGTTTTCCAGTTCTATAACCTCATTCCGAGCCTCACCGCTCGAGAGAACGTCGCCCTCATCACGGACATCACGCCGAATGCCATGCGCCCCGAAGACGCAATCAGGGTCGTCGGGCTCGCGGACCGCATGAATCACTTCCCGGCACAACTCTCCGGCGGCGAGCAGCAGCGGGTGGCCATCGCCCGCGCGATCGCCAAGCGCCCGGACGTTCTCCTGTGTGATGAACCCACGGGGGCGCTCGACGTCACGACGGGAGTGACGGTCCTCGAAGCAATCGAATCGGTCAATCGCGAACTGGGAACGACCACTGCCGTGATCACGCACAACGCCGTCATCGCCGGGATTGCCGACCGGGTCATCTCCCTGTCCGACGGCCGGATTGTCCGCGAGGAACACAACGCGATCCGCAAGCCGCCTCGCGAACTGGTCTGGTGACGCATGACGGCCCTGCACCGCAAGCTGCTGCGAGACCTCTGGCACCTCCGCGGCCCTGCCACGGCGATCAGCCTTGTCATGGCGTGCGGGGTTGCGACGTTCGTCATGTCGCTCTGCACTCTGGAGACGCTGTGGCGGGCCCAGAGTGAATACTACGACCGCTACCGCTTCGCCGACGTCTTCGTCCGCGTGAAGCGGGCTCCCGAGTCGCTGGCCGCGCGCCTGGCCGAAATTCCGGGCGTTGCTCAGGTTGAGACCCGCATTGTCGAGCAGGTGAATCTCGACGTCTCCGGCTATCCCGAGCCCGCGACGGGCCGTCTCGTCTCGATTCCCGATTATCGCCCGCCGCGGCTCAATCAGCTTCACCTGCGTCGGGGTCGGCGGCCCGAGCCCGAGCGCGAGGGCGAGGTGCTCGTCAGCGAGGGCTTCGCCGACGCCCACCGCCTCCAGCCGGGCGACAAGGTCCGCGCCATCCTCAACGGCCGACGGCAGGACCTGATGATCGTCGGCATCGCCCTGTCCCCCGAGTTCATTTACCAGATCCGCGAAGGGGACTTGATTCCCGACGACAAGCGCTATGGCGTCTTCTGGATGCCGAGGACTGCGCTCGAAGCGGTCTTCGATATGGACGGCGCGTTCAACGATGCCGTCCTATCCCTCACGCCGGACGCCGTGCCAGGAGAGGTTCTTAGACGCACCGATGACCTGACGGAGCCGTACGGGGGGATCGGCGCTTTTGATCGGAGCGAGCAAGCCTCGCACAAGTTCGTCACCAACGAGATGTCCGAACTCCGCGGGATGGCGCTCGTGGTGCCGACGATCTTCCTGCTGGTCTCCGCGTTCCTGCTGCAGGTGGTGGTCTCCCGGCTGATCGGGACGCAGCGCGAACAGATCGCGACGCTGAAGGCGTTCGGTTACCGGCGGTCGGAAGTCGGAGTGCATTACCTCGAGATGATCATGGTCATGGCGGTTCTCGGGGTGATCCTCGGCACGGTGGCGGGAGCGTGGCTGGGAGCGTCGGTTGCGGCCATGTACGCCAGGTTCTTTCGCTTCCCCGAGTTCCAGTTTCATCTATCGCCGCGCGTCCTCCTTGCGGCGGCGGGCCTCAGCCTGACGGTGGCGGGGCTTGCGACGCTCGGCGCCGTGCGGAGGGCGATGGCTCTGCCTCCGGCGGAAGCCATGCGTCCGGAGCCGCCGGCAGCATACGGCACGTCGTGGATCGATTCGCAGCGCGTGTTCCGCGATGCGTCCCCGGTCGTGCGCATGATCGTGCGTCAGATTGCCCGCCGTCCTTTCCGGTCTGCCATGACGTGCTTCGGGATCTCGCTCGCCGTCGCTGTATTGATCCTGGGGAGCTTCATGGTCGATGCGCTCGACGACGTGATCGACTTGGAATTCACCGTCGCGCAGCGGCAGGACATGATGCTGACGTTCTTTGAGCCGACGGTCGGGCGGGGAGTCGCCAACGTCCGCCATCTGACCGGTGTCCTCTCCATCGAGCCTTTCCGGGCCCTTCCGGTGCGGCTCCGGGCGCAAAACCACTCCCGCCGATTGGCACTTCTGGGCCTGCCCTCTGACGCCCGCCTCTATCGCATCGTGGATCGTGATCGTCGGGCAATCCCCGTCCCCCGACACGGCGTCGTGATTTCTGCGAACCTGGCGAAGGCGCTCGAACTCTCGGCCGGCGACTGGCTGACCGTGGAGGTCCTCGAAGGAAAGCGCCCCGTGGTGCACCTGCAGATCGAATCGCTGGTGGCGGATTTTCAGGGGGAGTCAGCGTATGCGGACCTCGCGGTCGTCAACCGGCTGATGCAGGAGGGAAACGTGGTGAGCGGAGTTTTTCTGACGGCCGATGCCGCACACCTCAATGCGTTGTATCGCCAGCTGAAAGAGACGCCGCAGATCGCCAGTGTTTCGCTGAAAGGAGCTGCGTTGACATCGATCCGCCAGACGATTGCCGCCAACATCCTGAGGATGCGGGCGTTCAACGTCGGTTTCGCCTGCGTCATCGCGTTCGGCGTCGTCTACAACAGTGCGCGAATCGCTCTTGCCGAGCGCGGCCGCGACCTGGCGACGCTCCGCGTGATCGGCTTTCGTCGCGGCGAAGTCAGCGGCATTCTCCTGGGAGAGCTCGCCCTGTTTACCCTGGCTGCGATCCCGTTCGGGCTGCTTCTCGGATACGGGATGGCAGACCTCGTGATCCACATGGCGTACGATACGGAGCTGTTCCGCATTCCCCTGGTCGTCAACCGCTGGACCTATGCGTTCGCCGCGACGACGACGATCCTCGCGGCGGCATGTTCGGGATTGATTGTCGCGCGGAGAGTCGGACAGCTCGACCTGATTGCCGTCTTGAAGACTCGGGAGTGAACAATGAAACCGGCCGGCCGGCGCATCCAGGTCATCCTGGGAGGGCTGCTCCTGATCGGGCCGCTCGCGTATGGGTTCTGGCCGTCGCCTGTCCAGGTCGACGTCGCGAAAGTGGTGCGCGGCCCTCTGACCGTGACTGTCGACGAGGACGGACGAACCCGTGTCCGCGAGCGGTACATCGTGGCTTCTCCGCTGTCGGGGCTTCTGCTGCGGGTGGGACTTCACAGCGGCGACGCCGTGAAGCGCGGGGAGACGATTCTGGCGACGATCGAAGCCAGCGATCCGTCGCTTCTGGACGACCGGGCGCGGGCGGAGGCCGAGGCGCGGCTCAAGGCGGCGGTGACGCGCCGCGAACAAGCGGCCACAGTCATCGAGCGGACTCGCGCCTCCGAAGAGGTCGCACGGAAGGAGTTCGCCCGGGCGGAACAGCTTTCTGAAAAGAACGCAATCTCAGTGGAAGCGCTTGACGCGGGCCGGCTGAAGCTGCACCTTGCCGAGCGCGACTTGCGGGTGGCCGAGTTCGCCCAGCGGATTGCCGAGTTCGAGCACGATCAGGCCCGTGCGGCTCTGTTGCGGTACTCTCCCCGGTCCACCGAGCAGGAAGAGCTGTTCCGGTACGATGTCAGGTCACCCATCAGCGGCCGCGTGTTCCGCGTCTTTCAGGAGAGCACCACTCCCGTCACTCCCGGCACCCGGCTCGTCGAAGTCGGCGACCCTGCCGATCTCGAAGTCGAGGTGGACGTCCTCTCGACCGACGCCGTTCGGATCCAGCCCGGCGCGAAAATGTGGTTGCAGCATTGGGGTGGCGACGCTTCCCTCGAAGCACGAGTCCGCATCGTCGAACCTTCGGCCTTCACGAAAGTCTCGGCACTCGGCATTGAAGAGCAGAGAGTGTGGGTCATCGCAGATTTGGTGACGCCCTCTGAAGAACGCGGCAACCTCGGAGATGGGTTCCGAGTGGAAGCCAGAATCGTCACCTACGAAGGTGCTGACGTCCTCAAGGTTCCCGCCGGCGCATTGTTCCGTTCCCGACAAGAGTGGGCGGTGTATGTCGTTCGGGGACGCCGCGCCGTACTGCAATCGGTGCGCGTCGGGGCGACGAACGGCATCGAGACGCAGATCCTTGACGGCCTGCAGGAAGGGGATCCGGTGATCCTTCATCCCAGCGACCGCGTGCGGCCAGGGACGCGCGTGGCGCCCAGGTGACGGGGGAGGGAGAACCCAGCGCTGCGGAGCCGCGACTCAAGCAAGGCATGTGACGCAAAGTCCACAATGGAATGCACGCAAAGTCCCATTGGATGGGCCAAGCTGTCTCTGCGGCGCTGGCCCGCCATCGAGTGGCGAGATGTCAGCGTTCGACGTCGCTGCCGGAATTGGCGGGCCTGCGCCGAAGCGGCTTGGCCCACCCTACGGCTACGGCTGCTGACGACGCGGTGCGTCCTACGGCGACTCAATCAACTGCACCGCATCAACGATCACGTGCCCGTCAGTGCCTCGCGTTTCGATCGTGACGACGACTTCGGTTCCGGCTTCGGCGGACATTTTCGCAAGCGATTGGAAGGCCCCGTCCTTCGGTTTTTCTCGCTGATTGATCTTGAAGGTCTGATCCTGCATAGACGTCCGGACGGTCACCGGGACGTTTGTGGCGCGGTTCGCGTTCGGCGTCCAGGAGAGGCGGATGTCGTACTCGGCAGTCTTCGCGATCTTCACCCGGAATGTCGCAGACTTCTGTCCTTTGGACTCGTTGTTGTCGTGAAGGTAAGCGGGGCCGACGAACCCGGCGACTGAAGCACTCGAAAGCCATTCCCCCTTCTTTTCCGCCTGGGCGTCGTCGACCACGAGGCCCGGGAGCTTCTTCGGGTCGAGGCCGATGACGGCGGGGGCGGTCCAGCGGAGGATCTGGCCTTCGTTCTGAAGCAGTTCGCCGAGTTGCTTCTGGTCGACGTCCTGAAGGTCGCCGGAGGCCTTGATCGCCAGGTGGGCCGCTGCGCCGGAGGACTGCCCCAGCACCATGAAGACGGGTTCCATGCGGATGGAGCCGTAGGCGATGTGCGAGGCGGAGAGGCAGACGGGGACGAGGAGGTTGGCGCACTCGGACTGCTTCGGGCGGATGCTGCGGTACGAGATGGAGTAGGGGGGGAAGCCGCCGACCTGGACGTCTCCTTCGTTGCGGGCGTGGCCGTCGGCGTCGACATAGCGCTGGATGTTGTGCGAGTCCATGGTGTAGGCGGCGAGGCCGACCGGGTCGTCGACCTGCGTGCGGCCCTGGCAGTGGTGCTGCGTCATGACGACGTCGGAGATCATCCGCCGGGCCTCGCGGATGTAGAGCTGGTGTGGCCATCCGTCGGTCTCGACGAACTCGTCCTTCGCCGGTTTCAACCGCTCGAAATGCTTGCGGACATCCTCGGGGACGCGCGGGCTGTTGGCCAGCGTCCACAGGAGGCCCTGCTGGTAGGCGAGGTGGTCTCGGAAGATCCGCTCGCGGGTGGCGTAGTCTCCTTCGGGATAGTCGTAGTTCGCACCGATGTGGTCGGTCGAGACGGCGAAGTTGTTATTTGTGTCGGTCTTCCGGTTGGGCATGAAGGTGGGCGCCCAGGGGACGCGGTGGTCGCCCGCTTCGAAGTTCCGCAGCAGGAGCTCGTAGCGGAGCGGGTCGTAGCCGCGGGGCTTCACCCACTCTCGCTGGTTCTCGGGGACGTCGGTCGTGCACATGCGGAAGCAGTAGGCCTGGACCTTTTTGTCCCCTTCGCCGTCCTTGCCCGGCGGCCCCGCGACGACGCCCGGCAGCAGCCCGCTCGATGGATCGCCGGGTTTGACGTAGGGATCGACCGGCTTGACGAACTGGTGATAGCGGGCGTTCGCCGTCTGCACGCCGTTGAGCGTCTCGCCGTAGACCGCATTCGCCTCGCGGCCGACGTGGTACGACACGCCCGCCGCCGCCATCAGGTCCCCTTCGTAGGTGGCGTCGATGAAGACCGTCCCCTTGAACCGCTGGCCCCCCTCCATGCGAATCGCGCGGATGCGGGCGCCGTCTTTCTCGACTCCGTCCTTCCGGTCCAGCCGCACGCCGAGGAGCGTAAAGACCTTCGCTTCGTCCAGCATCTCCCGCAGCGTCCGCTCGGCGACGTGCGGCTCGAACGTCCAGAACTCGGATTCGTCGGGCCGGCCGCGATGGACGCGGTAGTCCTCTCGGCGGCCGTATTTCCAGGCCCGGTCGTTCGCGTAGTGCTTGCCGAGTCGGCGATAGAACTCGCGGGCGAGCCCGCCGATGGCCGCTTTGTTGCCGATGTCGGTCGCGCCGAGTCCGCCCGACGTCAGCCCGCCGACGTGCTTGCCGGGTTCGATGAGGATGACCGAGTGCCCGTGGCTCTTCGCCTCGATGGCCGCCGCCACGCCGGCCACCGTGGCGCCATAGATGGTGACGTCGTGCGTGTCGGGAGCTTCGGCCCGCGCCGCGTGCGGCAGGACGACGGCAATCAGGGCCAACGCAGCCGGCAAGGTTGCTGCAGACGTTCGCATGGATGAGTTCCTCGAATCGTCAAAGTCGGGGCGGAACGGCGCGGTGTCGCGACTCCAGCGGTCTGCGATGAGAGTCGGACTCCGCAAGGAGTTTCCGGTTCGCGGGCCGCGGAGGCAAGCGGCCTGCCGGAGTGCCGATGACGGCTTCGGGTGAGACAGGCTTTGAGACTTGCGTTCGTGAAGGCAGAAATGCCGGGCGGACGATGGCCGCTTACACTGTTTGGCAGCCCGGAAGGCTATCCTGCGGCCTCAGGCGATCCCGCTGAGCACTCGTGGAATGAGCCGCGAGAGCCGTTCGCCGCCGATGCTCGCCACTTCGATGATTTTTTCAATGGCGACGGGTTCGAGGGCGTCGGGGAGACAGCGATCGGTGACGACCGAGAAGCCGAGCACCCGCATTCCCGCATGCACGGCCACGAGGACTTCGGGGACGGTTGACATGCCGACGACGTCGGCCCCCATGCCGCGAAGCATGCGGTACTCGGCGCGGGTTTCGAGGTTCGGGCCCGAGACAGCCACGAAGACTCCGGTGTGGGCGGGAATGGCGAGGTCGAGCGCCGCCTGCTTCGCGCGGGCGATGAGGGGGCGGTCGTAAGGGTGCGACATGTCCGGGAAGCGCGGGCCGAGCGTGTCTTCGTTGATGCCGCGGAGCGGGTTGTCTGGGAGCAGGTTGATGTGATCTTCGATGATCACCAAGTCGGCGAGATCGTATTGCGGGTTCATGCCGCCGGCCGCGTTGGTGACGACGAGCGTGCCGGCGCCGAGGGCCTTCATCACGCGCACCGGGAAGGTGATCTGACGCATCGACCAGCCTTCGTAGAAATGGAAGCGGCCTTCCATCGCCACGACGGGAACGTCGGCGAGCGTTCCGAACACCAGCTGTCCGGCATGCGACTGCACGGTGGAGTGAGGGAAGTGCGGGATGTCTCCATAGGGGACGACCGCATCCTGGACGATCTGCGCAGCGAGTCCGCCGAGTCCTGTGCCCAGGATGAGGCCAACCGCCGGGATTGTGGCCGTCTTCGACTTCAGAAAGCTGGAAGCGTCGGCGATTTGGCTGGCGAGGTCGCGCATCGGGATGCCGTGTGAGACGTGAACAGGGTCTCGAGACTTGCGCCGTGACTGGAGCGTGCGCCGGACTTCTGCCCCTTCGCGCTGTTCAAACCATTCGAATCCTGTCGCACCCGCCTATGCCAACGGCCCGCCGATCACGCGGGATCGGAGCGGGCCGTGGAAGTTTTCGTCGCGCAGGCAGCGGATGTCAGCGGACGATCGAGCGTCCCAGCGGACGATCACTCGTCGTCGTCTTCCACATCGTCATCCTCGTCGTCGTCGTCTTCATCGTCGTCGAAGTCTTCGTCCTCGTCGAAGTCTTCATCGTCGAAGTCGTCGAAGTCTTCGTCGTCGAATTCCTCGTCATCGAACTCGTCGTCGTCGAACTCTTCGTCGTCCTCGTCATCGCCGAAGTCGTCATCGTCTCCGCCGGCTTCGTCTTCGTCATCATCGGCGGCGAGGAAGACGTCTGGGGAGACGTCGTCCGTCAGCGCGCGCGACGGCGAAACGAGACCGAGGCCGCCGGCAGACCATGTGTCCGCTTTCCGCACCGCGCTTCCGATCCGAACTTTGACCATCTGTGTGTCACCTCGAACGAGTCCAACGAGCCTGCAGAGAAAACGCCGTCATCCGTCTCCGGTCCCGGACGGCCACTGAATTATTCGAGCGGGAGTCCTTTGTCAAGCCACTCTTGCCCCCGCAGTCTGCCTTTTTTCGCACGGAAAAGTTTCTGCTTCAAAGTATTGTCTCGGAATATCTTCCGACATCCCGTGCAGCCTGCGATTGAAGCCCGTCGCCAAGTCGTCCCGGCGGGGCAGCAAGCCGTACGTTGATCGACACCCTCCGGTCCGGACTGGAGGACGAATTGCCCTGAAACGAGGTTCGCAGGAATGTTTCGATCCGCGCGTTCGGGTCGAACTTTCGACGTGCGGCGCGAGCGCGGCTTCAACCGAGCGACGCAAGTTGCGCGATGGAATGCGAAGCACCGCGACGGGATCGCACGTCGGCGATGACGAGGGCGCGACCGTTGCCGTCTCGGTCGGTGGCGAGGATTCTGCGGTCGCTGCGAGATCCCGCGGGGGGCTCCGTTGGGTGGACCCCGACTACCCTTCGGAAACGCCTGCGATCCGACGATTACGCGAGGATTCCGTGGACGACTTTGCCGTGAATGTCGGTCAGGCGGAAGTCGCGCCCCTGGAATCGGTACGTCAGCCGCTCGTGGTTGATGCCGAGCAGATGCAGCAACGTCGCGTTCAGATCGTGGATGTGGACCGGATCCTTCGTCACGTTGTAGCTGAAGTCGTCCGTCTCGCCGTAGGTGATGCCCGGTTTGATGCCGGCCCCGGCGAACCACATCGTGAAGTTCCGCGGGTGATGGTCGCGGCCGTAGTTGTCCTTCGTCAGCGTCCCCTGGCTGTAGACGGTGCGGCCAAACTCGCCCCCCCAGATGACGAGGGTGTCGTCCAGCATGCCCCGCTGCTTGAGGTCCTTGATGAGGGCCGCCGTCGGCTGGTCCATCGCCTTCGTCAGCTGGCGGATGTTCCCCGGCAGGCCGCCATGGTGGTCCCACCCGCGGAGGAAGACCTGCGTGAACCGCACGCCGCGCTCGGCCAGCCGCCGCGCAAGCAGGCAGTTGTAGGCGTACGTCCCCGGCTGCGAGACCTCGGGGCCGTACATCTCGAGCGTCTCTTTCGACTCCTTCGAGATGTCGACCAGTTCCGGCACCGACGTCTGCATGCGGAACGCCATCTCGTACTGGGCGATTCGCGAGACGATCTCCGGGTCGCCGATCTGCTCGTACTTCTTCTGATTGAGTTCCGCGAGGCTGTCGAGCATCTCGCGGCGGGCCGCGCCGCTCACGCCTTGGGGGTTGGAGAGATACAGCACCGGATCGCCTGACGACCGCAGCGACGTCCCCGCATGCTTCGTCGGCAGCCAGCCCGCGCCCCACAAACGCGAGAACAGCGCCTGCGACTGC
>JADZEF010000010.1 GCA_020850695.1 Planctomycetaceae bacterium
GGTGTAGTGGTCCAGCGAATTTCGCGCTCCCATTTCCGACGAATTCCTGGTCCAATTTCACTCGGCGTGCGTCGCGAGACAGTCTCCCGCCCGCACAGTTCTTTCGCAACCTGGCGGTCTGACGGCGGCCAATTGTCGATTCGAACGGCATCCACGCGCGATGCGCGCAGCGCAGGCATCGCGATACGCATCGTTGAAAGGTGAAGCACGTCGATCAGGCAGCACGATGGAGCGTCACGACAGGCAGATGCCGCCGCCCCTCGACGAATTGGAGTTCGAGGTGGAACTTCGCGCCGGGCTGTCCTGCAACGAGTGTCTGTGGCGCTGCGCAGCGGGAGACCCGTGGCCAGAGCGGACGTGGTTCGCAGCGGGGACGGCGGTTGGCTGGCAGCCTGGAGAAAGTAGACCTCATCGGGCGTTCGGCCCCGCAGGGGCATGTGGGGACGATGCTCGTTGTACCAGCCAAGAAACAGCAGGAGCTCCCGGCGGAAGGCGTTGCGAAACGCCGGCACCAGGAATCGCCGCGTGCCCTCGGTCTTCAACGTCCGGATGAACCGCTCGATGACGGCGATGCTGCCGTGTTGGCCGACCGCTCCGAATCGCGGATGGATTTCCTGCTGTCGGCACCATGCGAGGAAGCCGGGGCAGCTGAACTGAGCGCCCTGATCGCAGATGACGTACTTGGGCGCCGCGCCAGCGGTGCCGATGGCCCGGCCCAGGAAAGCCCGGAGGGACGCCGAGGTCGGCACGTCGGAGAAGACGGCAAAGCCCATCACCCGCCGGGAGAAATGGTCCATCACGACCGCCACCCACCAGCAGAACGGCCAGTGCTGAGGCAGCGCGAAGGGGATCCAGGAGGTCCAGAAGCCAGAGCCGATGGGAATCGTGGTGAGATCGACGTGCCACACATGGTTGGGGTGCTTGGCGGTGACCCGTCGCTCGACTTCGACGAGAGCAGGTTCTTCGCCCTGCTGTGTGCCACGACATTCTGGAGTTTCTTGCGCGAGTTCTCGCCATTTCTGATTGGCCTGAGCCCCCGGTTCCCGACGAGTCGCGACTCGGATTTGCTCTGCAAGCCGTCGTCGCAATGATTGAGTCATGAGCTCCACGACTCGCATGCAGCGCAAATACGACCACCGCCTCCGCGATCTCATCCGATCGACAGGCGACATCAATCACGCCACCGAACGAGGGATTCCTCGCTCCACCGCCCGCGGTTGGCTGACCGGGACGCCGAGAGAGGGGGTCTCTGTCGACGAGGTCGGACTGGACGTCGTCAAGCTGCAACAGGAAGTTCTCGCGCTTCGCAGGCGTCTCGAACGACTCATTGCGTTGCTTCGGATCGTCATCCTCCTGTGGAAGTTCTCCGGGTTCTCTCTCACCAGCCTCCGGATTCCCGATCGAGCCAGGAAGCTCACTCTGCTGCGAGCCATCGATCGGTCACATTCCGTCCTTCCGCTCCGGGTCCTGCTGCGCGTCCTCCGGTTGTCCCACTCCCGATATCATGCGTGGAAGCAGGAAGGGGAATGCGGTCTCGACGACGTCCCGTCCTGCCCACGATCCTCGCCGCAGCAACTCACGCCCGTTGAAATGAGCGCCATCCAGGAGATGGTCACTTCCGATGAGTACCGTCACGTCCCCACGGGAACTCTGGCCCGGCTGGCGCAGCGACTTCGCAAAGTCTTCGCCTCCCCCACGACCTGGTACCGGCTCGTGCGCCGCTTCCGATGGCGGCGTCCCCGGAAACGCGTTCATCCCTCCCAGCCCAAGGTCGGCATTCGCGCCTTCCGTCCCAACGAGATCTGGCATGTCGACACGACCCTGCTCCGTCTGCTCGATGGAAGCCGCGCCTACCTCCATGCCGTCATCGACAACTTCTCTCGCCGGATCCTGGCCTGGAAGGTATTGGCCACGTTCGACCCGAGCACCACGGCCCAGCTCCTGCTCAACGCCTCGACCGGCCTGGTCGACCAGAAGCCGACGCTGCTCGCCGACGGCGGCGTCGAGAACGTCAACGGTGCTGTCGACAAACTGGTCCAGTCCGGGCTCCTCAGGCGACTGCTCGCCCAGACCGAGATCTCATACTCCAATTCGCTGATCGAATCGTGGTGGCGGATCCTCAAGCATCAGTGGCTCTTCTTGAACACGCTCGACACGGTCGGAACGCTCACGACGCTGATCGCGTTCTACGTGAACGAGCACAACACACGGCTGCCGCACTCAGCGTTCCGAGGTCAGACACCCGACGAGATGTACCTCGCCACGGGAACTCATATTCCCGGCGAACTGGAAGCGGCCCGGAAAGCTGCGCGTCGGGCCCGGATGGACGCGAACCGGAAGAGATCGTGCCCAAAATGCGAGCCGCTGGTGCAGCTCTCCCCGTGAGCCGAGCCAGACCATTCTGAAGAAGCGGAAGCTGTCTTACGGAGACACTCCGCGCCCCGACAGGGAACCTGCATCCGAACGCCAGGGAAAGGACCCAAAAGTAAACGTCCGTCATGCGGAACCCGCTCATCCGCACATGCCCAGACCGCCACCGCAGGCTTCAAGTGGCGAGAACTCGCGCAAAAAACTCCAGAATGTCGTGGCACACAGCAGGGCTGCCGAAACAGGAATCGCCCTGTCGGTTGTGCTGCTCGGGGCGGCGCTCGTCGTCGGACACGCCCCGCCGCGGATCCTGACGGTTGTCGCCTGCGCGCTCTTCGGGTATTTCCACGGCCATGCTCACGGGGCGGAAATGCCGTCCATCAGTCAGCCCGCGCTGTACGCACTGGGATTCGTCCTGGCGACCGCGTCGCTCCATGTCGCGGGGATTCTGGTCGGACGATTCTTTACGCGGACGAACGGACGGCGTTTGGCGCTGCGGTTCGCGGGTGGGGCGATTTCTGCGGCAGGCGTCTTTCTCCTCCTGCGACTTTGAGCGGGCAGACTGTCGTCATTGGACGATCTTCTCGTGGATGCCAACCGACGCACCTTGTTCGCACTGAACCTCGATGGGAGAGTCTGAGCCGAGTTGCGCGACTGGCAGAACGTCCCTGTCAGCCGATCCTGGTGCAGCATCAGCTCTCGCCGATGCGTTGACGGATGCCGGCTCCGCCATAGACTAACTCGCCTGTTGTGCTGCAAACTATCGTTCAGCGGACCTCTTCACATTCGCGGAAGGTGGACCTCGATGAATCGTTCCAAATGGCTTGGGATAGTGACGGTTGCCTGTATGGCCGCGTGGTTCGTCGCGGGTGAGGCCCGTGCTCAGAAGACGAAAGGGAAGACTCGTCCCCTGACGACGAAACAGATGATGAAAGGCTGGACAGGCCCAGCGAACACGGAGCTGAAAAAGGCCTTGGAAGCGGAATCGGTCGATTGGGACGCCGTCAAACTTCAGGCGGCTCTGCTGAACGAACAGGGCTATGTCCTGATGGACGATGGCCGCTGCCCCGATGAAATCTGGGCGAAATCGTCCAAGGCGCTGCAGACGACGGCTGCCGTGTTGTTGGAGAAAGCCGAAGCGAAAGACCTCGAAGGCTCCAAAGCCGCCCACGCAAACCTGATTGCCCAGACGTGCCGCGTTTGCCATCCGGTGCACAAGGGAAAGTGAACGGGACCGGACTTTCCGGGTGAAGACCTTGCTCCGGCCGTCATGAGACGCGCGGCGGCAACGCCGGGCATGCGGCACATAACGCCCGGTGGAACGTAGTGGGCATTTCTATGAGCGTCTTTTCGTCCGGAGTTGCGTCGCGTCTTCCCCGATGTTCGAGATCATATTCTCCGCGGCTCTGACGGCAGGCTTGCCGTCCCGTCGTGACTGATTACCGGTGGGGCGGCGAACGATGGAGCGAAATGCCGCGGTTGAAGATGACAAGCATGAAACGCTTTCACAGGTAGGTCACCTCACCGTGAGAGAAGCGTTCGAGTCAGCTTCGAAAAAGGCATCGAGCTCGCTCAGCATGTGTCGTCGTTCCTCGACACCGAGACCTTTCTCTCCGTCGTTGCCTTCCGGTGACGTGACGACTGCCTTCGCCCGCCACGATGCAGTCACCCCGGGCAGTTCGCGAGCCGCCTTGGCACTGACGGCCGTCGCCTGCACGTCAAGAACCATGAGCTTTGGAAGTCGTCGTAGCGGAATCATCCCCGAGTCGGTCACCTGTGTTGAACGGAGTCCGAGGACCGACAATTCCAGCAGACAATCGAGTTTCGCCGTCCCGTTATCAGTAACCGCGGTCGAATCGAGATAGAGCGACGCCAGCTCCGTCATTGCGTGGAGATGGCTCAGCCCTTCGTCAGAAACTCCGGTCCTTTCCAACGAGAGCCACTTCAGACTGCGGAGGCCAACGAGATGCGCGAGACCCGCGTCGGTGACACGAGTCTTGTCGAGATCGAGATACTCGAGACTGGAGAGTGGGGCCAGGTATCGCAGGTCCTCATCGCAGACGTCCGTAAACTCCAGATGGAGCGAACGCAGGCTGCGGAGGTCGCCGATCTGCGCCAACTGGGCCTTGCTGGGGCGTTTGAAGAGCCGCAAAGCCGTAATTCGCCCCAGCCCATGACGCATCCGCGGTGAGAGCCGTCGCCAGACCCACTGCGGCCCGACGCGGTCTAAACAGACTTCCCCCTCCTCACATTCGATCGAATCAACCAGGTTCATCTGAGCCCGCACTTGATCAACATACGCGACCGCTCCCCCGCACAGCAGAACCACGACCAGTGAGATGAAGTGGTCCCCGAAAAGTGGACCAGGAGCTAAGCTCGGATTTCTCGGGTTGGCCTGGTTTCTGGAGGGGCGTGATGTCACGGAAGCGGACGGTTCACAGTTCGGAGTTCTAGGCGAAGGTGGCGTTGGCGGCGGTCCGCGGGATGAAGACGGTGAGCGAGTTGGCGAGCGAGCACGGGGTTCATCCGACGCTGATTGCGCAGTGGAAGAAGCGGCTGCTGTCGGAGGCGTCGGTGGTGTTCGAGCGGGAGGGGAGTTCTCGTCGGGACGATTCGGAGAAGCGGGAGTCGGCGTTGTACGAGCAGATCGGGAAGCTCCAGGTGGAACTGGAGTGGATGAAAAAA
>JADZEF010000011.1 GCA_020850695.1 Planctomycetaceae bacterium
ATCATCGGACTCTCAACAACAATTGTCAAGACAACTGTTGTTGAAACGCTGTTTTGGTTGGTTGGAGAAACCAATATCGCGATGAGAACGGTCCTTTTGACCGTGCTGAATGCAAGGTCTTCGGCAACTACGGAAGTGGAGTCTGCACCTCACCGCCAATGAGTCGCAGAGCCCGGAGTGGCTATTTGTCGCTGGAACATCCTGCTCGAAAGGCCCTCTCCCGACAGACTTGGACGGCCTGCGAGACGGGTCTCGTGATCTCTTCAACACACGCGGAAGTGCTGCTGCCCGAGGGGTGCGGATCGGATGCTGGATGTGCTCGCCAAGGGGAGCAGTGATTCCCTTGGCCCGGCCCGATCACTTTCCTATTCGAGACGGCGTGGCGAGCGGTCCGCTGCCGGATGCGGTCGCGGCAGTCGGGAGATAGACTCGACCCGCACGGCCTACGCCCCCGGGAGCGGGATCCATGAAATCGCTTTTCATGACGTTCGGGTTTCTCGGCACGCCGGCTGGAAAGCGCAACGTGCGGATCCTCGGGCGGCTGCTGCTCGTCCTGGTCGCGTTCGTCGTGATCTTCACGGCGGCCTTCCATTTTCTGATGCAGCGCGAGGGACGCGATTACTCGTGGGCCACCGGCGTCTACTGGACGCTGGTGATGATGACCACTCTTGGCCTGGGAGACATCACGTTCGAATCGGATGCCGGGCGGATTTTCTCGGTGATCGTGCTCCTGTCCGGCACGGTCTTCATGCTGATTCTGCTGCCGTTCACGTTCCTGCAGTTCTTTTATGTCCCGTGGATGGAGGCGCAGGCAGCGGCCCGGGCTCCGCGGAAGCTCCCCGCGACAATTCACGGCCACGTGATCCTCACGGGTCTCGGCGCCGTCGAGGAGACGCTGATCCGCATGCTCAAACGGTCGCACATCGGGTACGTGGTGCTCGTGGCCGACCTGGCAGAAGCCCTTCGCATGCATGACCTGGGCATCCACGTCATGTTGGGGGAACTCGACGATCCCGACACGTACGTCCGCGCCCGGGCCGCTCAGGCGACCCTTGTCGTCGCCGGACGCAACGACACGACGAACACGAACATCGCCTTCACCGTGCGGGAGATCTCGCAATCGGTGGCCATCATCGCCCGGGCCTCGACGATCGCGTCAGTCGACATTCTTGAACTGGCGGGCTGCAACCAGGTGCTGCAACTCGGCGAAATACTGGGGCAGGCTTTCGCTCGGCGCGTGCTCGGTCGGGACGCGAAGAGCCGCGTCATCGGGCGATTCGGCGACCTGCTGATTGCCGAAGCCTCTGCTGCCGGCACGCCCCTTGTGGGGCGCACGCTTCGCAGCATCCGTCTGCGCGACCACGTCAATGTCACGGTGGTCGGCATCTGGGACCGCGGGCGGTTCCAGATCGCCGGGCCTGACACGGAGATCGGGGCGACCTCGGTGCTGGTTCTCGCCGGAACACGCGAGCACTTGGACGCCTACGATGCCTTATTCTGCATTTACGGCCCGGCCACGAATGCCCCGGTCGTCATTCTCGGCGGAGGACGGGTCGGACGGGCGACCGCCCGCACGCTGCGGGACGAAGGAATCGATTATCGGATCGTCGAACGGCTCCCCGAGCGGGTACGCGACCCCGAGAAATACGTGGTAGGCGACGCCGCCGAGATCGAGGTCCTGCAACGGGCTGGCATCATGCAGTCGGCTTCGGTCGTGATCACGACCCACGACGACGACATGAACGTCTATCTGGCGATTTACTGCCGGCGCCTTAGGCCGAACATCCAGATTCTCGGCCGCGCGAACCAGGAGCGGAACATCTCGACGCTGCATCGGGCGGGGGCCGACTTCGTCATGTCGTACGCCTCAACCGGCGCCAATGTGATCTTCAATCTCCTGAAGAAGGCGGACTTCCTGCTACTGGCCGAGGGACTTGATGTGTTCCGCCTCGCAGTGCCCACGCCGCTGGTCGGACGCTCGCTGGCCGAAAGCCGCATCCGGCAGGCCACGGGGTGTAACGTCGTTGCGGTGGCCCGCGGCGACGACTTCGAGGTGAACCCCGACGTGAACCGGCCACTTCCGGCGGACGCCGACCTGATCGTGATCGGCAACACCGAGTCGGAGGCCCGCTTCTTCACTGAGTTTGTCCGCCAGTAAACTCAGAGAGAGTGTGAGATGAGGCGCGCCCTGCCGCACACCAGGTGTCTTGGAATAGCGCGCTCGATCGATCGATAGGGCGTGTTCCGCCCCGCATTCGACACCCCCCAGCCCACACACCGCGCCGAATCAGGGTCTACGGCACGCTGTGTGCATCTCGGCGATTGTCATGATTCAATCCACTGACCGTCGTGATGCCTCCCCTCCCCCTAAATCCCATTAGGAATTACCATGCACCCACTTCAGACTCTCCTGATGGCCGTTGACTTCCGGCCCTCCCGCGGCGAAGTCTCCCGCGTGACATCACTTCTGACACGTGCGTTCGGTTGTCGGCTCGTCCTGCTGCACATCGCGTCGGACGCAACGAAGTACCCCGCCCGCGACCAGAGCCAGCGGCAATTCGGCCGGGAGATGCTCGCGACAGTCATCGAGGAGTTCGCTCGGGAGCAGATCTCGGTCGAGCAGTCGGAGGTTGTCTCCGGTCCCGTGGCCGAGACGATACTGCGGAAGGCCGACGACGCCCCCGCTGGCCTCATCATCATGGGAGCCGGAGAGCCAGACGCTGAAGGGCTGGTGACTCCGGGGCCGATCACCGAAACCGTAATGCAGCACGCACACCAGTCGGTCCTGGCAGTGCGCGCAGGAACTCCCCCGCTTGAGTTCCGCAGCATCCTGTGTCCGATTGACGGATCGGAGACGTCGCTGAACGGGTTGAAGTATGCAATTCCGCTGGCGAGGGCCTTCCACTCACAGTTGACCGTCCTGACCGTTGTTCCGGAAATGAGCTGGCTGATGGCAGCTGGTGAAGCGGGGACGCTCGTCGATGTTCAGAAGGAATATGCCGCGAACTGGGTTCAAGAGTGTGCTCAAGCGGTGTCGAAAGTCGACTTTCAGGGCGTCTCCTGGACTCAGGATGTTCGGCACGGGGCTCCGGACAAGGAGATCGTCGCCGCTGCGAACGAAGCAGGCTGCGACTTGATTGTGATGGGAGCCACCGGTCGGTCGGGTATCGTGCGGCTGATGATGGGTAGCACCTCACGCCGCGTGCTCCGTCGGCTTCCCTGCTCGAT
Organism: Planctomycetaceae bacterium; assembly: GCA_020850695.1. Lineage (GTDB taxonomy): Bacteria > Planctomycetota > Planctomycetia > Planctomycetales > Planctomycetaceae > JADZEF01. Next base: position 3,229 of record JADZEF010000011.1, read on the forward strand.
GCTCGTCGTTCACGGGCATGCCTAGCGCGTTGTCCACGCGAGGAGTCGGGCTTGAGTGGCCGCATCTGTGGCTTTGCGGAGGCGCGGACCGCAGGGGAGCGAACCCCAACTTTGAGAGCTGACGAAGCACCCCGTGCGACCGTGCAATAATCACGCGCCAGTATCCGTCTCTCTTCTTCGACGGCCCGAGTTGCTGGACTCCGCCGTGAAAGACGGCAAGCGCCCAGCCCGCGGCGTCGATTATCTCGCATCAGCTCTGGGATCATCGTGCCCCGGCTTTTCCAGACAGGGCGAGACAGCCAAACGAATCGACAAATCTCAAGTTTTCCCGTCTCCGGCCTTGGAAGGCCGGATTGCGAACGACCGCAACCTGATAGATCAATCGCGCTCTCGTGCACCGATCTTGCGACCTCACCGCTGGCGGCAATGACGCGAGGTGCTTTGGGAATTCCGGCCGTGCCATTGCGATGAGTCGTCAGACGGACGCATCGTCGGCACCGGCAATCAGGTCCAAGGCACTCGCCATCTGATGGCTGTTGCCCGCCAGGACCAGGACATCGTGCTCCGGAAACTGAAAGTCGGCAGGGGGAACGGTGGTGAGTGCCGAATCGCGTTGAACGGCGAGGAGGGTTGCTCCCATCTGTGCTCTCAGATTGAGCTCGCGGAGCGTCTTTTCGATCGCCCGTGCTCCCACTTCCAGCCGGTGCGTCTCGACATTGAAAACGCTCGCCGAACTAAATTGGACAATTTTGTCTTGTTTTGTTCGCGGCTGGCCGATACTCTTTAAGCGAACAGGACAACATTTTCTGAAACAGCAGCACGGCCCTCACACGAACGCTCAGAGGGGCATCTCTCGACCTGGGTTTTCGCATGATCTCCACAAGCGGAGAAGGAGCAATGGCAAAGGAAACCGTGAACGGCACCTTCGACCTCGTGAAGGAGCTGGCGTACCAGCCGGGCGGCATTGTCAGCCGCATTGTGCTCAGGCAGCCCACAGGCAGCGTGACGGCGTTCGCCTTCGACGAGGGGCAGGAGTTGAGCGAGCATACCTGCCCTTATGACGCTCTCTTGCATGTCATCGATGGAAGCGCGGAGGTAACCCTCGGCGGCACCGTTCATCGTGTCGACTCTCCGCAGATGCTCCGGCTACCCGCCCACGTGCCGCACGCCGTGAGGGCGCCTCGGCAGTTCAAGATGCTGCTGACGATGCTGCGAGGTGTCGAAGGACAGCCATGATTAGCAGAACGTACCTGAGCATGCCGCAGCAGGCCGGAAGAGTTCGCCGGTCCCGAGCCGCTGGCCAACCAGCAGATGGAATCCATTCTCGGCTGACGTCGCGATTTTTTTTCGCAATAAATCGGATATTCGTATCCGATTTTGCGGGAGGAATGGCAGGATGAATTCTCTCACCGAATGGCCCACTGAAGAGACCCTGATTCCTGACCTGCTCAAGGCAGCGCCGCAAGCCCGTTCCGTGCTGGACCGATACGGTCTGCGTGGCTGTGGGGGTCGCCTCGGGCCGATGGAGTCGCTGGGTTACTTCGCGCGGGCCCATGACGTGCCGCTGGAACCGCTGCTCGCCGAGGTTCGCCTCGCCGCCGCGTTGCGGGGCGGGCCGCCGAAACTCGTCGTTCTCGACAACTCCGAGCCGCAACTGGCCGACGCGATCTACCGTCCCTTCTTCAAGGCGGGCATCGCCGTCGTCCTGACGCTGGGGGCCGTCTGGGGAGCCTACCTGCTGCTGCGGATCGCGCTCACCGGCCGGTTCTCTGCGGCAAGTCTGCACGACGTGAATGCACACGGGCATGCGCAGATCTTCGGCTGGGTCGGCCTGTTCGTGATGGGTTTCGCCTACCAGGCCTTTCCGCGCTTCAAGCACACGAGTCTCTCATGGCCGCGGCTGGCGTTCGCGACGCTCTGGATGATGCTCGTCGGACTGGTCGTGCGCTCGATTGCGCAGCCCTTGGCCGCTGAGTCCGCGTGGGCCTGGTGGCCGGCGATCGGCGCCTCGGTGCTCGAAGTCTCCGCGATCGGACTCTTCGCCGCAATCATTCTCGCGACATGGCGTCAGAGCGGCAAAGGACTCGCCTTCTACGACGGTTACATCCTCTCGGCCCTCATCTGGTTCGTTGTCCAGGCGATCTACGAAAGCCTTTATCTCGCTGCAACGCTCGCCGTCCAGGGAGAGCAGCTCGTGAACCTGGTGGCGACGTGGCAGCCCGCGCTGCGCGACATCCAGATCCATGGCTTCGCCCTGTTGATGATTCTCGGCGTGAGCCAGCGAATCTTTCACCACTTCTACGGGTTCCGCGAGCCGAACCAGCCCCTCAGCCGCGCCGTGCTCGTTGTGCTCAATGTCGCGATCGCGGGCGAAGTCGCCGGTCTCATCCTGATGCGCACCGCCGGTCATGCCTGGGCGGCGCTGTGGTATCTGTCGGGACTCGTCCTCGCCGCCGCGACGGTCGCGCTCGTCGCAAGCTGGCGCATCTTCTCGCCGACGGAGGAGCACGACCGCAGCCTGAAGTTCCTGCGGGCGGCCTACGTCTGGCTCTTCCTCTCGCTCGGAATGCTGGTGGCCTTGCCACTCTACCAGCACGGACTGCTGGCGTTGTTGACTCCTGACAGCGCCGCGGCCCGGCTGGGATTCTCCCACGCGTACTACGGCGCCATCCGCCACGCAATCACCGTCGGCTTCGTGAGCCTGATGATCGTCGGCGTCTCGGCCAAGGTGGTGCCGACGCTCAACGGCCTCTCCACGCGGCGGCTGTCGTCGCTGTGGGGGCCGTTCCTCCTGATCAATCTCGGATGCAGTCTGCGCGTGTTCGGCCAGACTGCGACCGACCTCACCGCGTTCGCCTTTCCCGTCGCCGGCGTGAGCGGTCTCCTCGAAGTGACGGGTCTGGCGCTGTGGGGCAGCCATCTGTGGCTCATCATGGCGGGCCGGGCCCGTCTGAAGCGCGAACGCACCGAGGAGCCGGCTCCGCCTCTGGTGGACGGCGCGCCGATTCGCGGGGAGCACACCGTGGGCGCCGTGCTGGAACGCGAACCCGAACTGCTCGGCGTATTCCTGGCCCACGGGTTCACGATGCTGGCGAGTCCTCAACTTCGCAGGACGATTGCCCGCGTCGTCACCATTGAAAGGGCGTGCCGCCGCATAGGCGTCGACCTGCCGCGGTTTCTCGCGGCGCTCAACGACAGTCACAACAGGCTGTGCAATGGCGCTTTGGCTTCCGGCGACGGATCGGTCGGCTGCGTGACGTCCAGAAGACCAGTAACTCAGGAACCCTGTGCTGAGGAACCAACACCATGACTCGTCGACTGCTCCTGCTTTGTTCTATCCTTGCCGGGTCACTGATCAGCGCAGCGATTGTTTCGAGCGCGGATTCCCCGCCGGACGAGGCCAGGAAACCGAAAGTCCGCCCCCGGGCCGGCGCCGATGAGCCGGCCGATTCGAAGCATCGGGTCCCGCTTGCCGTCGCCCGGGACCGCGCTGCTCAGATGCACGCGACGGTGGAATCGACTCTGCACGCCCTGCACCGGCACTACTTTCAGCGGGAACGCAGCACACTCCCGGCCCGTGCTCTGCAGGACGTCTTCGACGACATCGGCCGTGATTCCCACGTCGATGTGCGGTGGATCTCGGTGAACACGAAGGCCATGAGCATCGATCACGAGCCGCAAACCGATTTTGAGAAGCGGGCGGCCCAGGAGATCGCGTCGGGGCAAGAATCGTTCGAGCGGGTCGAGGATGGGACATACCGGCGAGCAGGTGGGATCCGGCTCGGATCGGGATGTGTGAGTTGCCACACAACATCCTTCGCACCGCAATCGAAAACGCCGCGCTTCGCCGGCCTGGTCATCAGCATCCCTCTGGCTGCGGAATGATGCCATGCGATGCTCGACCTGCCTGGAACGGCCGGCGGGCGAATCGCGCCCGGAGTCTTGAGTTCGAGGTTCTCACATGAAAACGGACGAGCCCATCGTCCTCGCTTGCGCCGGGTGCTCCTTCGCGGGGCGGCTGGCCTATGAACTGGCGCAGGAATTGGACCGTCGCGGAGCTGCCGAAATGTCGTGTCTGGCCGGAGTTGCCGCCGACCTCCCCTGCTTTCGGAAGAAGCTCGAGGACCGCGAAGTCTGGATCATTGACGGTTGCCCGCTCGAGTGCAGCCGCGCGATCTTCGAGAGGAACGGCCGCACCGCCGACCGGCACTTCCGGCTGCACGATTATGGGATTCGCAAGAAAGGTCCGATGCCGGAGGGGACCGACCTATCCGGCTCCACCGAAGGACCGGCGGATTGTTGGGCGATCTGCTTTCGCCCTCGGTCCGAGCTATCCCTTCGCGGCGCCGTCTGTAGTGGTTCCCCTTGACTTGGACACCGAACGGGACCCGAAATCTCGAACCGCAAACGTCAAAAGCACTTTCGGACCTTGGCCCAAAGAAAGCGAGTCCGCTTGTATGCGGAGAAGTGTCCCAGGAAATTCAGCTCCCACGAACCCCAATTCTCAGGGTAGACGCGGCTAGTATTGATCTCGCGGCGACGTCGATTTCCAATCTCAACGGACGTCCCAGCATCTTGCTGAAACACATCAGGCAATCCGCGGGCTCGTGTGACGGAGCGCATTCAACAGTTTCGTGTCGACCGTTGGCACCCGACGGGCCGGGCGCTTCGTTGGTCAAGCGGACCGGCGGGAAGGTATGCTGCCTGGTCGGAAGATGGTCCGCGAGTGTGCAGATTGAGTCGCGTTCTGAAGATCCAGCGCACCCCAGCGACATCTCACAGAGACGGCCGCGTGGATCAGATCTGTGTGATGGTCGCTCCATCGATCGCTGCGACGAGGCCCGTTCCAGAAAGGGCCCTTTAGTGATCGCTTTGAGGGAAACCGATGCTCGACGTGCAACGCGATGGGACGACACTCTGTGACGGCGTGACGCGGCGCGACTGGTTACGCGTCGGCGGAATCGGCATCGGCGGACTGACGTTGCCTCAACTCATCCGCGCTCGTGCACAGTCCTCACAGTCCACTCGGCCGGCGCCGGCAAAGTCGGTCATCGTCCTGTTCAATTCCGGTGGCATTCCCCACCACGAATCGCTTGATCCCAAACCGGATGCTCCCGCCAGCGTGAGGGGTGCCTTTGGCGCCATCGCCACCCGCACACCGGGACTGCTCGTCGGAGAACTGATTCCCCGCACGGCGTTGCTGACCGATCGCATGGCTGTGGTGCGGACACTGGTCACCGGCGACAACGCGCACTCGACCAGCGGCTACCAAATGCTCACGGGAATGCCGCACGTTCCACTCAATCGTGAGAACGCCCGCCCTGGCAAACCGAACGATTGCCCCTCGTTGAACGGGATCGTTCAGGCGCTACGTCCGGCCACGTTCGGTCTCCCCGCATCCATCGTCCTTCCGCGGCTGATGGCCAATAACAACGGACAGGATCCCTGGCCGGGCACCGATGCCGGTCTGCTGGGTCGCCGGCACGATCCATGGTTCCTGGTCTGCGACCCGTCCGATCCGCAGTTTCAGCCTCCGGGAAGCCACCTTCCTCCCGAAGTCTCGACGCTTCGGCTCGATCGGCGTCTGTCACTGCTCAAGCAGTTCGGCGAGCGACTCGATGACCTGGACTGCAATGCGATGACGGGCAGCTACGACCATTATCAGCAGCAGGCGATTGGTCTCATTGCCGGCGGCCGTGCCCGCGCCGCATTCGATCTGAGTCAGGAGCCCGACCGCATCCGCGACCGTTATGGCCGCACGAAACAGGGGCAAAGCGTGCTCCTCGCCCGACGACTCGTCGAAGCCGGCGTCTCACTGGTTCAGGTCAACTGGGCGAACTTCGACAAGAGCAGGCCCAATGGCGGCGGCTGGGATACGCACATCCAGCACAACGAGAGCATCCAGGGCTGGCTGTTGCCCGTGATGGATCAGGTGTACTCGGCGCTGATTGAAGATCTGTCCGAACGTGGCCTGCTCCAGGAAACGCTTGTTTGCTGGGTCGCCGAGTTCGGACACACGCCGAGGTTCAATGCCCGGGCTGGCCGCGATCACTGGGGGCGCGTCTTTTCGATTGCTCTCGCCGGCGGCGGCATTCGAGGCGGGACGATCCACGGAACCTCCGACCGGCTCGCCGCCGAACCATTGGCCGACGCTGTCCACCCCGCCGACTATCTCGCCACGGTCTTCCATTGCCTGGGCTTCGAGCCGGAGACCATAGTCCATGACGTCGAAGGCCGTCCCCATCCCATCTCCCGCGGTCGCGTGATCGAATCCATTCTGACATGACGAACGGAGCGATGGTTCACCGGCTTCGGGCTCACTTTCTTCCCGAAGACGCCGGCGCGGGTCGATCGCTCGGCCGCCGGTTGGCTACTGCAACTCTGAAAGTCTGTTGAGCCGGCCGTGCGGGCCCTTCCTTGAAATCCTTGCTTTGCCAGGAGGCAATACATGTTGCGTTGTGCGATTGTGTTTCTCACTCTGGTCCTCTGCCGGACGACCCTCTCGGCGGAAGAGAACCTGCCGGCCGGTGCGTTGCGTATCAGCGTCTTCCAGGCCGATGCCACGCCTCCGCTGGGTACGCCGGTGGCGTATGCGCCGGCCCGAAAGATCGAGGATCCTCTCACGGCGCGCGGCGTCGTCCTGCTCGGGGCCGGCCGGCCGATCGTTCTTTGTTCCGTCGACTGGATCGGCATCGCGAACGGGGGGCACGACGCATGGAGGGAGAGCCTCGCGCAGGCCGTCGGGACGTCGGTTGACCGCGTGGCCGTGCACGTTCTGCATCAGCACGACGCCGTCCGGTGCGACTTTACTTCGGAAGAGCTTCTGGCTCCGTACGGCCTGGAAGGCAGGCGATTCGACGTGCCGTTCGTGCGAAAGACGATCGCGAACGCGGCGGCAGCCGCAAAGGCGTCGCTCGAAAAGGCCCAGTCGGTGACCCACCTCGGAGTGGGCCAGGCGCCGGTCGAAAAGGTGGCATCGAATCGGCGCATCCTCGGACCGGACGGCCGCGTCGCGATCGCGCGGTCCAGCTCCTATCGAATTCCGGAGCCGATTCTGTCGCGACTTAATGCGGAAGCCAGACGCCAGGGGTACGAGTTGAGTGCCTCGCGCGTCAAAGAGGCGCTGGCCGCCCCCGAAGGAGTGATCGATCCGCTTCTCCGGATGTTGACGTTCTTCCAGGACGATCGGCCGATCGTCTCGCTGAGCTACTATGCCACGCACCCGCAGAGCTATTTCGGCAAAGGGGACGTGACCTCGGAGTTCGTCGGACTGGCGCGGGCCGAGCACGAGAAGTCCCGCGGCGGGCTCACGCTCGTGCATTTCAACGGGGCCAGCGGAAATGTGGCCGCCGGCAAGTACAACGACGGCACTCCCGAGATGCGCGTGACGCTCACCCGGCGCATGGCCGAAGGTATGAAGCGGGCCTGGGGCTCCACGAAGAAGATTCCTCTGACGGCCGCCGACTGCGAGTGGCGCGTGCAACCTGTGCAGCTCCCCGTCGCGATGCACCTGGATGCCGAGAAGCTCCGCGCGACGCTGGAGAACCCGGAAGCAACGCCGTCGGACCGCCTGACTGCCGCGGGGAAGTTGGCGTTCGTGCTCCGGCGAAAGCAGAACATTCCGGTCGAACTCTCCTGCCTCAAGCTCGGCAGCGTCTACATCCTGCATATGCCGGGCGAGCTGTTCGTCGAGTATCAGCTCGCGGCTCAGAAGATGCGTCCCGACGACACGGTCTGCATGGCAGCCTACGGCGATTACGGGTCTGGCTATATCGGCACCGAGATCGCTTATTCGCAGGGGGGGTACGAGACTCAGCCCAGTTCGTCGAACACGGCCCCGCAAGTCGAGCGGGTACTCATGGACGGCATGCGGGCCCTGTTGAAATGATCCAGGCGTCGACGCACGCCTCTTGCCGTGATGATCGCCGTGCCGGTCGGGGATGCAAACTCGTGACTTCGCCGGATAAGCGTGCCTTACCGCACGGAGTATGCACGTGGGTGCACAGCGGTCGGATGCATGAATTGCGGTCGAGCCGCGAACGTCACCTAGAATTTGGTCTCACCCACGTGCGGCACGTACCAGACACAGAGAGTGACATGATGCCCGGTTCCGGCCTGGTCGCTCTCGGACTGCGTGATGTGCTTGAGCTCGCCGTGGACTGACTCGAGCCACTCATTGATCTGGTCTTCGAAGTGGCTCTCGATGACTGTCGCACCGCTTCCGATGATGTGTGTGAAGACTTTGACGCGGATGAGCATGTCACTTCTCCTGGGACTTGGGCCTGCCGGGGAGCGGGGGCCGTGGATCAGGCGAGGGAATCGCGATGGGGAATGCCGTGGTGGCGGTCGGCAGAGGGACGTTCCCCCTGACTTCCTTCAACTTCTCTGTCATCTCCCGAAGCCGCCGGGCGACGCGCCCGTGGACCGTTTCTTCACGCTCGATCTCTCCCGGATCGGTCCCCATGAGGAGCCCGATTGCCTGGTCGATGGTCGCCACGGGCCAGAGATGGAATCGTCCGTCTCGAACGGCGTCGAGGACGTCCTGGCGAAGAACCAGGTGCTTTGTATTGGCGGCCGGAAGACAGACTCCCTGATGTCCCGTCAGTCCGGCGTCTTGACAGATGTCGAAGAATCCTTCCACTTTTTCGTTCACCGCTCCGATCGCCTGCACCTGACCGCACTGATTGACGGACCCGGTGACGGCGACGTCCTGCCGCAAAGGTATGTTGGCAATCGCACTCAGAAGGCAAAGGAGTTCGGCCAGCGAGGCGCTATCGCCTTCAATGCCGCCGTAGCTCTGTTCCATGGCGAGGCTGGCAGAGAGAGCCAAGGGGAACTCGCGAGCATACTGATTGCGCAGGTAGCCCTCGAGGATGAGTATTCCCTTGTCGAACGTGCGGCCGCTGAGACGGCTCTCCCGCTCAATGTTGATCAGCCCGGCAGTGCCGATGCCAACGCTGGCCGTCACACGAGAGGGCCATCCAAACGAATAATCGCCGAGGTCGGCGACTGCCAAACCGTTGATTCGGCCGATCGCCGGTTCCCCCAGGTCGATCAGCAGTGTTCCCTCGGCAATCAGGTTGCGAATGCTTTCAGCTACCAGGTCCGATCGGAAGATCTGTTCTTCGAGTGCCCGTCGCACGTGCTTCGACTCGACGATCGTCGCGCTGTCACGGCTGGCCCAATAGGCCGCCTCATGGATGACGTCGACGATGCGGCGGAACTCGGCCGTCAGTTTGCGGCGGTCTCCGGCTATGCGGGCACTCGCTCGGACAAGCTCGGCGACCGCGGGGGCGTCGAACGGAGGAACCTTCTCATTCTGAGAGAGCTTTCGCACGAGCTGGCCGTAGATCTGGCCGGACCGGTGATCGAGGGGGATCTGGTTATCAAAATCGGCCTTCACCTTGAACATTTCCCGGAAGTCATCGTCGTACAGCGAGAGCAGGTGATACAGGAGCGGCGGCCCCAGAACGACGAGTTTCACATCGAGCGGAATCGGCTCGGGCTTCAGTGACGAAACCGTGAAGAGTGCGAAGGGATCAAATACCTCGATTTCGGTCGCCCCGCTCTTGAGTGCGCGCTTGAGTTCCTTCCAGACGAAAGGCTCCGTCAGAAGATCTTCGATTTCGACGACCAGATAGCCGCCGTTGGCTCGCAGCAGACTTCCCGCCTTGATGCGCGAGAAGTTGGTGACCACCCGGCCGAAACGATCGACCATGCGGTCGATTGTGCCGAACAGATGCCGATGATTGGGCACGGGCTCAAACACCACCGGGGCGTGCGTGAACTCGCTGTTGTCGACGAGCAGATTGACCTGATACTCAAAGAAACGTTCCTGGACATCGGACTGCATCGGTTCGCCGACCAGTTCTTCGATCTGCTGGAGCTGTAGCTTTCCCGCCCGGCGGCGGAAACGGTCCAGATTCCGTAGGAAATAGCCCTTGAGACGATCGAGCCAGCGAGAAACCTTCTCGTTCGAAGTCCGCTCGGCGATCTCCGTCAACATCGGCTCGATGACGCGTGCCGCGAACGCTCGCTCCACCTGCTGCACGTCCGCGGTGAGTTCCCTCTCGATGTCCTGCTGTTTGTGCAGAATCTTCTCGGTCGCCTCCATCAACTCCTGCTGGCTGCGCTCGATCCGCGTTATCTCGTCGGCCGAGAGCTCCTGCGCCGCGTCGTGCGTGATGGGTTTCCCGTCTTTTAGCGGGACGAACAGAAACTCGCTCTCTCCCACCTGCTGAATGGCAAAACCGCGCTCGGTTGCAAGCGCGTTGAGCGGCCCTGTCAGTTCTTCGTTCTGCTTTTTGAACTGTTGACGAAGCCGTTCCTTCTCGCGACCGAAATCTTCGCGCTGGAAGGCTTTGGGCAGCTCGTCCATCAACCGTGTGATCAGGTTCAACATATCCCGACGAAGCTGAACGCCGCGGCCGGCGGGGAGCGAGATCGCGATCGGCTGTTCCGTTTCGTCGAAGTTATTGACATCGAGCCAGTCTGACGGGGGAGGTTCCGATCGCGCTCGTTCTTCTAGCGTCTTCCGGGCCATCTCCGCCTTGCCGGTACCGCCTGCCCCCGCCAGATAGATGTGGTAGCCGGGACGCCGCACTCCAAGGCTCACTTCGAACGCTCGCTCGGCGCGCGGCTGTCCGATGATTTCATCCAATGGGGTCAATTCATCCGTCGTGCGGAATCCGAAGGTTGCCGGATCAAGCGACGGACCGATCTCGTCTGCGAAAAGTTCATGAGAAAGCGGAGCAGAGGACATCAGTCACCCTTGTCGTTCGGAGGAGTGCACGGACGGACGCTTCGGTACCCGTGCGCGGAATGTTCCATGTTCGGACCACGTTTCCAGCCGCGCCTCATCGACTGAGTGCTCCAAATCGATCGAGCGCGAGAACTCACCATGGGACCGCTCGATCTGGAGAGAGCGGCCGTATTCGGCGCGGGTCACGGTGTGACGAACGCCTCGAATGGTCAGACGCTGTCTCTCCACACGGACCTCGACCTGATCCGGCGGAACACCCGGCAAATCGGCGACGATCAGGTAGGCATCCACCGTCTCATACACATCGACGGCCGGACGCCAGTTCTCAACAGCTCGACCCCACGGGGCGTGAATGAGTTGGTCGAATGTCTCGTCGATCTTCGCTTCCATGTCGAGCGACAACCGCAGGGGCTGCCAAAGAGGGAGATCTGCCATGGGGGGGACACCGTTGAAGACGCACGAAGATTCGCCAATATCGCAGAGCGTGGCTTAGCCGGGGCTTTGGAACAGGTCAAGGTGCTGTCCTCGTATTCCGCGAAGACACCGAGTCAGAGCGTCCTGCAGCCCGCCAACGCCGTTGCCGTCGCCAGAAGTAGGACGTCGAATTCGCCAGCCCCTGCACCTGGAAAAAGGCGGACACCGACACCCCGCTCGCCTCTTGCTTGCGGACGATCCGCCGCCAGTCGCGCAACTTCCCGCGCGCCGATTCCCGCTCCCGTCCCCCACTCATGGCTGCCTCGCTCGCGCGACTTCATGCACACGAGTCGAGACTATCCAACGCGTCTACGACGGTTCCGCCGGACGGTTACATTGCACCGACCGTCCTCGGCTCATGTCCGGGCGAATATTCTGCTCAAGCAGAAGTTTCAGCTGTTGGGCCGCCCGCTTCGTGGGGAGATCCTTCACGCTTCCGAAACCGCTATCGACGTGTCGGTTCGAAGCAGGTTGGCTGATTGTCTTTCGACCCCGCGGTCGTGAATACCGAAGCGAGAACGACCGAGGCTAGGTTGATGCAGTCGATGTGATAGAAGCATCTTGGCCGGTTCATTGACTGGGAGAAAAGTTGAGCCCACAGTGATCGAATTCGTCACCAAGGGCGGAAACACCGCGAGTCTTCTCGGATACGGCAAGCGCATCCAGTTGATCTGACCGTGCCACAAGCTCGCAACGGGTCAGGGAACGTTGAACCGACTCCATGCTCGGCTCGGACAGATGGGCTGAGCGAATTGCAACGCGCGAGATAAACGATGGCAGTAGACAATCAGACCCGCCAACAAGGTCCTATCAGCCTCTCGGACGAGGAAGCCGTCAAGCAACTCCTCGTCAGCACTGTTTTCGGCTTGTGGGATATTGTCAACAACCTCACGCGACTGAAGCCTTCAAGGCGACAACGGTATCGTGTCACCATTTTCGGTTCGGCGCGGGCCCAGCCCGGTTCGTTCGTGTACGAGGAAGTCAAACGCATTGCCGCCGCCCTGACGGCAATGGGTTGTGACATAATCACGGGCGGCGGGCCGGGTCTCATGCAGGCCGCCAATGAAGGCGCGGCTAGCGTAGGGGCTGAGGAAAGGGATCGATCGGTTGGAATCCGCGTCGAACTGCCATTTGAGCAGGAGGTCAACCCTTTCGTGGAACAGGCGTTCGAGCACAAGACGTTCTTTTCGCGTTTGCATCATTTCGTGCTCACATCAGACGCCTATGTCGTGACTCCAGGGGGCGTCGGCACAGTGCTCGAACTGATGCTGATCTGGCAACTGCTTCAAGTGAAACACGTCCACGACGCGCCGTTAATCCTTGTGGGTTCCATGTGGTCGGAGCTTGTCGACTGGGCGAGAAAGAACTTGCTCAATCCAGAACTGAATCTGGCGAGCCCGGAGGACATCTCGATTCCTGTCTGCGTGAGCACCGCCGATCAGGTCATCGCGCTTCTTCGCGAGCAACCTGCGAAATGGCAGGAAACAATAACTGGCTAGCCCCTTCAAGCGGTCGCCGACACGGCGGGCCGGTCAGCCGAAGGCGAGACGAGGTTTTCCTTCCGAGGCGCGACAGTATCGCGTTGTTCCCTGACAAAGCGACATGTCGGTCTGAAAAGGGATTCAATCCGGGCCGAACAAGAGTCTCTCGGAAAGGACGGCGAGTCGATGGTGGACGACTCCGACAAGACGCTCAATCTCTTTTTGCGGGGCTTCGCCGCTCGAGATCTTGCCACACCGCTCCCTTCGTGCGATGAGGGAGCGTCGGTCGACACGCTGCGCGCGGTGATGACGGAGCAACGGATCGATGTCGTCGGAATGCGACAGCGGGGTGGACTGACGTGTTGGATTTCCCGCGAGAAGCTGGATGGTTCTCCCGACGTTTCCCCGCAGCGATTCGATCCAGCGATGCAGGTCTCCGACGGGGCCGCGCTGAATGAAGTGATCGAACGTCTGAGCCGTCACCCGTTCGTGTTCGTTCGCAGTTTCGGACAGATCGCCGGTCTCATCCGCCGTGACGATCTGGACCGGCCCGCCATGCGGATGTGGCTGTTCGGACTGGTCACGATCATGGAGCGGCGTGTCACCCGGGCCATCGGCGAGAGGTTTCCGGACGAAACTTGGGCTGCCCTGTTGTCGGCGGGTCGACTCGAGAAAGCGCGCACTCTTCGGGAAGAGCGTCGACGTCGTCACCAGAACCCCGACCTTCTCGATTGCCTCCAGTTTGCCGACAAGGGGGACATCATCGCCCGCGACGAGCAACTGAGGCAGTTCACTCGATTCCGTTCGCGCCGCGAAGTCGAGTCGTTCGTCAAAGGGCTTCAGGATCTGCGGAACAATCTGGCCCATTCGCAGGACCTGACGGCAAACTGGGACGTCGTGGTCGACCTGGCGACCAACCTGCATCGGATCGTGCTGGGACCGGAAGCCGAAGCCGCCGACAAGCTCGAAGCTCCGCCGCGTTAGTCCGCTTTTCGGGAGTTCGAACCTCGTGCCACTACGATTCACCTGAGGCGTTCCAGTGGAAGCCGGCGACAACACTGCAAGCTCAGCCTTCGCACCGTCGCGCGGGCTACCCATCGTGCGGACGTTGCGAAGCGCTCCGCCCGGTTGGTTCACCCGCGATCTGATGGCCGGCTTGACCCTTGCGGCCTACGCCATCCCGGTGTCGATGGCCTATGCGTCGCTGGCCGGCGTCCCCCCGCAAGCGGGCATTGCGTGCTATCTCCTCGGAGGCATCGCTTACGCGCTGTTTGGGACATCACGGCAACTCGCCATCGGTCCGACGTCTGCCATCGCCATGCTGGTCGGAACGACGATTGCGGACATGGCCATTGGCGATCCCGCGCGCTGGACGGCCATCGCCTCGTTGACCGCACTCGTTGTGGGTGTGATCAGCTTCATCGCCTGGCTCCTTCGCCTCAGTGCTTTGATGTGTTTCGTGAGCGAAACCATCCTGCTCGGGTTCAAGGCGGGGGCCGCGCTGACCATCGGCCTCACGCAACTTCCGAAACTTTTCGGCGTTCCGGGAGGAGGCGATTCGTTCTTCGAACGGGTGGGCGTGCTGTTGAGCCAGTGGCCGCAGATCAATTTCACCGTGCTTGCGGTGGGGCTCGCGGCATTGGCCCTTCTCCTGGCCGGGGACAGGCTGCTTCCCGGCCGTCCGGTCGCGCTCGCCGTCGTGGTTCTCTGGATCGTGGTCAATTCGGTGACGTCGCTTCGCGACCACGGGGTCGCGTCGGTCGGCGCGATCCCGAGCGGGTTGCCATCGCTCCAGGTTCCGCCGGTTCGCCTGCGGGACATCGACGGTGTGATCCCGCTGGCGTTCGCCTGCTTTCTGCTGGGCTACATTGAAAGTGTCTCGGCCGCACGCACGCTCGCAGCCCGCCACGGAGACGAAGTCGACGCGCGGCAGGAGTTGCTGGGCCTTGCGGCCGCCAACGTCGCCGTCGCCTTCGGACAAGGCTTTCCTGTCGCGGGCGGCCTCTCGCAATCCGCAGTCAACGATAAGGCCGGGGCCCAGACGCCTGTCTCGCTGATGGTGGCGTCCGGAATACTGGCGTTGTGCCTCCTCTTCCTGACCGACCTTCTAAAGAATCTTCCGTCAGTCGTCCTGGCGGCCATCGTCCTGATGGCGGTGAAAGGGCTGATCGATGTGGCGGCGCTGCGTCGCTTGCGGCGGGCGAGCCGGCTCGAATTCCGGATCGCACTCGTGGCGCTCGCCGGCGTGTTGTTGCTCGGGATTCTGAAAGGGGTCATGCTGGCGTCCATCATCTCGCTCGTTATGTTGATCGCCGGGGCCGCACGCCCGCACATCGCGTTTCTGGGAAGGATTCCGGGAACGACGCGGTACTCCGACCTGGCGCGTCATCCCGACAACGAAGTGAGCCCTCACGTCCTTGTCTTCCGCGTGGAGGCGTCGCTGCTGTACTTCAATATCGATCACGTGAGGAGCGTCGTCTGGGACAGGGTGCGCGGCACGCCGGCAGTGAGACTCGTCATCTGCGACCTGTCCAATGCCCCCCGCGTGGATGTCGCGGGGGCGCGGTTTCTGTCGACGCTCGATCGGGAACTCGCCGCCCGAAAGATCACACTCCGGCTCGTCCTGCCACACGCCCAGGTTCGAGACCTCCTGCGGGCGGAAGGGCTCGAGGAGCATGTCGGATACTTTGGCCGACATCTGTCGATCGATCAGGCGATCGCTGAGTTTGATGTGGCCTCTCAGACGGCGAACAGGGATTCGCAATGAACGACACACATTCGGCATACACCGATGACGATGGCAACCCGCGTCTGCGGCATTCCGTCACGGGGTTTCTGGACGTCCTCGGGTTCTCGCACCTGTCGACCCGATCGACCGATCGCGCGGAGACGCAGCGCACCCTCGAAATGATCGCGACCGCCATTCGCGACGCCCGCGCCTTCGCGAGGGACACCCTCGGCGACAGCCCGCTGGCCGACCCGTCGCGATGGAGCCTGAAGTTCTTCAGCGACAACCTCGTCTTCGGATTCCCGATTGACGCCGCCGGTTCGTCTCCGGGCGAGATCGCCTGGTTCGCCGTCCGCTGCGTGCAGCGCTATCAACTGCGGATGGCGCTGGGGGGATACTTCGTGCGCGGGGCCGCGTCGGCGGGCGATGTCTGCCTGACGGACGAAATCATCTTCGGGCCGGCCTTGATAGAATGCTATCGCCTCGAAACGAAGGCATCGATCGTGCCGCGGGTCGTGCTGACCGAACCGCTTCGGGCATTGCTGCACGACGCGCTCGATTCGCCTCAGGCCCGTGCGGCGAACGCGAGGCAGGCGATCTGCCGCGACATCGACGGCTGGTGGTTCATTAACTATCTCGACGCGGCGCGAACCCCGACCGGTATCGACTGGGACCTGATCACCCGCCACAAGACGAGCGTGCTGGCTTCGCTCGCCGGCACCACCCAGCACGACGTGCTTCCCAAATTCGGCTGGGCTTGCCGCTATCACAACGTCTTCTGCCATTGGCATCGCGAGGATCCCGGCTTCACCGAAAGCCATCGCATCGACCGGACCGACGAACGCTCGACGATCTCGCGCCTCGCCGACTCGACAACCGGCTGACCCCGCCGCTTTCTCTGCATCCTCATGCTCCGGCCCGCACTGATCTACGGAGTTCCTCCATGAACCTGCGGGGCTCGGTTCCCTTCACAAATCCACGGAAGGTGCGGAGCGGCGACTATCGCGATCTCGCCGGCAGCAAAGCGATCGTGCTCTGTGCGGGAGTCGGACAGATGCCGTGAGAGACGCGTCTTCAATTGCTCAAGCGGAATGCGGCGATTCTTCGCGAAGGGTTTCCGTCCGTCCTCGAATATGCTTCTACGCGACTCATCCTCCGGTAGAATGAGCCGACCATCAGGCCGCGAGCGCCGGCGAAGGTTCCGCGGCGTTGACTCAACGCGCCGGAATGACCTTGGGGGCGATCATCATGACCAGAAAACTCCTGCAACTGTCGGCCTGCCTGGGCGCTGCAGCCCTGATTGTCTTCACTCTCGGACCTGGCGCGGCCCAGTCGAAGGATGAAGCCGAGAAAAAGGGGGATGCCAAACCGGCCGACCGTTCCGCGGACGAGAAGGCGATTCGCGCGTCGGCCGAGCGCTTCGTAATGGCCTTCAACAAGGCCGACGCGAAAGGGGCGGCGGTGCAGTTCCTGCTCCAGGCCGAGTATCTGAACTCGGATGGAGAAGCGTTTGAAGGGCGCGAGGCGATCGAGAAGGACCTCGAAGAGTTCTTCAAGGAGTATCCGAAGGCGCAGATCGAACTCGAAATCGAGTCGATCCGCTTCATCGGACCGCGGGTGGCCATCGAGGAAGGTCGGACCGCCGTCACGCGCGAGCCGGGAAACGAGCCGATCCGACAGACGTACGTCGCGGTCGACATCCTCACCGACGGAGACTGGCAGCTCGCCAGCGTCCGCGAGACGACCGACGACGATGGCGAAGAGCCGTTGACCCCGCACGACCATCTCAAACCGCTCGGATGGCTGGTCGGGGAATGGATGGACGAATCAGATTCCGGAGTCGTCAAGACGTCGTGCCGCTGGACGGAAGACGAGAACTACCTGCTTCAGGACTTCGAGTTGATCGTGGCGGGGCATCGAGCGGTCACCGGGCAGCAGCGGATCGGCTGGGACCCGCTGACCAGGCATGTGAAGTCGTGGGTCTTCGATTCGCAGGGAGGGTACAGCGAGGGGCTCTGGACTGAGATCGATGGGCGCTGGGTGGTCAAAGCCCAGGGCGTCCGTCCGGATGGGACCGTGGGAACCGGGACCAACATCTATACGCCGCGCACGGAGGACTCGTACTTTTTCGATTCGACGAACCGGGTCGTCGGCGATGACGTCGAGCCCGATGTCCACGTTGTGGTCGTTCGCCGGCCCCCCGCCATCAAAGAGGAAGAAGACGGAAAGGACAATTCGAGTCCGCCGCAGAAGAAGTAGGAGGCCAGCACGAACGCTGACTTTTTCGTGCTGCGTCTGCCGTGATTCGTCGGTCTGAACCCCGCTTCCCCGCAACCTGGAAATACATGCCATGCGTCGTTTTCTCTGTGTCCTGCTCAGTCTGACGATGGTGCTCGGCGGCCCCGGCATGGAGGAGTCCTTCGGTCGCGGTCGCGGCGGAGGGGGCGGTCGTGGTGGGGGCGGAGGCCGTGGCGGAGGGGGAGGCTTCCGTGGCGGCGGGGGCGGCGGGGGATTCCGCGGCGGTGGCGGCGGCCGAGTGGGTGGAGGGGGAGGGCGTGTTGGAGGAGGTTCCTTCGGCGGGTCTCGACCTGGCGGCGGAGGGGTGCGACCGGGCGGCGGATCAATCGGGGGTGGATCTCGCCCCAATATCGGCAGCAATCGGCCCGGAGGAATCAGTGGAGGGTCGCGCCCTTCGATCGGTAATTCGATCGGACATCCTGGGTTCGGCGGTGCCGGCAGTCGGCCGGGCGGCGTTGGAGGTGTTGGTGGCGTCGGACGACCTGGAGGCGTTGGCGGAGTCGGCGGTGCTGGACGGCCCGGAGGGGTTGGTGGCGTCGGAGGTGTCGGCGGCGTTGGACGCCCTGGAGGCGTTGGCGGTGCTGGACGGCCCGGAGGGGTTGGAGGCGTTGGAGGAGTTGGACGACCCGGAGGCGTTGGACGACCCGGAGGAGTCGGAGGTGTTGGTGGCGTTGGTGGCGTCGGACGGCCTGGCGGCGTCGGTGGGGTCGGAGGAGTCGGACGCCCCGGAGGCGTTGGGGGCGTTGGAGGAATCGGACGGCCTGGCGGTGTTGGTGGTATTGGCGGTGTCGGAGGCATTGGAGGCGTCGGCGGTGTCGGACGCCCCGGAGGCATTGGCGGGGTCGGACGGCCCGGAGGCATTGGCGGGATCGGCGGCGTTGGAGGAGTCGGCGGTGTCGGACGCCCCGGTGGAGTCGGTGGCGTCGGCGGCATCGGCAACCTGGCTGGCATTAATCTGGGCGACCGGTCGTTCAACAACTTCCACTGGAACAACTGGCACAACCATCCGTGGCACGATGGCTGGCATCACGGATGCTGGCATGGGAACTGGGGAGCATTCGATGGCGACTACTGGGACAACTGGGCGTCGCGCGACTGGTGGGAGCGTCCCCTTGTCTGGGGAGCGGCCGCCTGGGGGGTCGGCTCGGCGATCTACAACTGGGGCTACGTCCCTTACTCGAATCCGTTCTATACGGAGCCGATCGTGATCGATGGGGGAGCCCCTATCGATTACTCGCAGCCGGTGCAGGTCGTTCAATATGTCGAGCAGGGAGCGGCAGCGCCCGCAGCCACCGAAGCGGCCGCGCCGACAGTTTCCGACGATGCTGTGAGGAATTTCGAGGGCGCGCGGGCGGCGTTCTTCAACGGCGACTATCCGCAGGCGATGGAGTACGTCGACAAGGCGCTCGGCAAGATGCCCAACGATCCGGCGCTCCACGAATTCCGAGCGCTGGTGCTGTTCGCGCAGAAGCAGTTCAAGGAGTCAGCCGGGACGATCTATGCGGTGCTCGCAGTCGGTCCGGGATGGGACTGGACCACGCTGGTCGGGCTGTATCCGAACGTGTCGGTCTACACGGAACAGCTTCGTGCGCTCGAAGCCTTCAGTAAGGCGAATCCCGGCTCGGCGGATGGAAGGTTCCTGCTTGCCTACCACTACATGACGATGGGGCACAATGACGCGGCCCGCAAGCAACTGGAAGCGATGCTGAAGATCCTGCCGGGCGACAGCGTCGCGACGCAGCTCATGCAGACTCTCTCACCGAAAGATGCAGAGAAGGTCGCCGCGGCCCCACCCGAGGCGGCGAAGACCATTCCCGAGGAGCCGGCGATGCTGCCCGAACTGGCAGGCACGTGGCGTGCGACTCGTCCGGACGGAAGCACCTTCACCCTGACCTTTGGGTCCGACTCGAAGTTCAGCTGGAACTACGCGAAGAAGGATGGTCCGGCGAAAACGTTCGACGGGAAATACACGCTGGGGGGGAGCACCCTCGTGCTCGAAGCGTCCAGCGACAACCTGTTGATCGGCCGCATCACTCCCGAGAAGACCGGCTTTCGCCTGATGCTCATGGGGGGGCCGCCGAATGATCCGGGACTGGCTTTCGAGAAGGCCAAGGGGGGTTGAATGAGCACTCCCTGTTTCAAGTGCTTCCTGCGTCGACTCGACAGAAGAGCTGGCGGCGGTCGGACGAGCAACCGGAGTCTGCCGCGGCGAACCGCTGGCGTTGCTCGAGGACATGGATTGCTCTCATCCGTCCGCATTTTTGATCGCTTCCTCGGATGGCCTTTTCGACGCGTCGGTGAAATCGCCCGAAGGGAGGACCGATTTCAAATCCGCCACCATTCGATGGAGATTTAGAAGGGACGCTACCCCTCACGAGCCGCTCAGGAGCGAATGCTGCTCCTGAGCCCAGCCGAGGAACCGTCGTGCCCAGAAGTCCGCGTTACCGGGTTGTCTATTGAGATTCCGTCCGCTCTGTTTCGAACTTTCGCACGGCGAATAGGACCTGAGCACTGCGTCCGATGGCCTGTGAACGAAGGTCTGAGCAAGGACAGTTGCCTCGCCGACGGCGTGAGTCGGGCGGTAACGGTCCGGAATGGTCAACACTTCGACGTCGGGATCGATGTTGGCCATCGTGATTCGGCAGGCTTCGACCTTCGGTTGAAGCAGGTCGTGCTGGCCGTAGCCCTGCGTGGTGATGTTGGTCTCATCAACGACATCGAAGTCGATGAGCTGAGCCCTCGGGAGACCGACCGACGCCAGCTGGAGGGCGACCTGCCGCCCGATGGCTCCCACACCAAGGACGGTTGCCGTCAGGTCATGGAGTCGTTCTCGCGGCACCAGGTCCGCCTGCCTCACAAAGCGGTCGGTCATCGGACGTCAGCTCCTCGTGGGGAAAAAAGGGCCAGTCGAGCTCCGGCAGCAGACGGAATTCCGGAGTCCGCCAGCGGGGATGTCGAACACGGGAATCCATTCCCTGCCAGAGAAGGTCGGGAACGGTCCGCACACAGCGGCGGTAGTCGGCCTGCCAGCTCCGTCTCGAGGACCGCCAGATCGTCCAGGATCTCGCCGGACGTCGCGCACATCCTTAGCGCCTTGGCGATAGCCCTGGTCGTACTCGGAGTTGCAGCCGCTGACGGGAACTCCGGCGGCAGCCGGGAGACATCGTTCGCCGTGCAGACGACAAACACATCGGACTCATGGTCGTTGAGCCAGGTGAGGAGCGTGCCCAGCAGCCGCGTCGAGACGCCGGAGTCGTTCGACCCCGAGGCCGCTCCCAGCGCCCTCTCGACCTCATCGATGACGAGAATGGCCGGGGCCATCGCATCCACGGTCCGCAAGGCCTGACGCGTTCGCTCTTCCGTCTGTCCCACCAGGGAGCCCATCAGGGCCCCCACGTCGAGGATGAGCGTCGGCCGCCCCGACTCCTGTCCGAGGGCTTTGGCGAAGGCCGACGTGCCTGTCCCGGGAATGCCCAGGAGCAGAATGCCCCGCGCGCGGACGGCCGACGAGACGACAGTCCGTCGCAGCGCCCGCAGACAGAAGGCTTTGAGGGACTCCAGCCCGCCAAGTCCCGAGAACGCGGGGCTTCTTTTTGCGCGGTGGGGTAGAATCGAGAGACGGAGGACAACCGATGCGATACCTGAGTAGATTCCTGCTTCTCATGAGTGCTGCCAGCATCGCATTCGTGGTCGGGTGGCTCGGCCAATGGGATGCAAGCGAGCGAGGCCCCGCACTGGATGCGTGGGCAATGTTCATCATCTCGGTCGGACTGGGAACCGGCATTATCATCCGTTCCGTATTTCTCCGCATGCGAGAGACGCCGCTTCCCTGACCGCCCACCAACTCCCGCGCCGTTCCAACCGGGCCGGAATTTCAAAGGGCATCACTGCCGAACCCTGCGGTCCAACGCGAAGCCGCGCCGTTCAGCCCGAGGCATGGTAGACTGCGAATCCTCTCGGACGACTTCTCCGTCATCTGCTGCTTCGCAAGCCTGCCTCCATGACTCGCACCGTCGCCGTCGGCTCGCTCTTCATTGAATGCAACCACCTCGGCGGAGCACCCGCTGACCTCGACAGCTTTCGCCGTTCAGAACTCGACTTCGGAGACGCCCTGCTGACGCGGACCGCGGGCACCGTCGGCGGAATGCTGCAGACGCTCCGCGAATCGAGCGAGCCGGTCCGCATCGTCCCGCTGCTCGTCGCCAGCGCGTGTCCCAGCGGGCCGGTGACGAGTGCGTGTTATTCGTATCTCAAGGCGGAGATGTTGCGACGGCTGCATGAGGCCGGACCCGTCGACGGCGTGCTGCTGGCGTTGCATGGTTCGGCCGCGGCTGAGAATGCGGGGGACCTCGAAGGCGATCTGCTGGCGGCGGTGCGGGCCCAGGTGGGGCCGGGCGTACCCGTCGTCGGATCGCTCGACCTTCACGCGCACGTCACGCAGGCGATGGTCGACGCGGCCGATGTCCTGGTCGCGTGGGAAACCTACCCGCACCGGGATGCCTTCGAGACGGGAGTCCGTGCGGCGCGGGCCGTGCTGGATCTCCTCGCCGGTCGTTTGAAGCCGACGATGGCTCTTTCGAAGGTGCCGGTCCTCGTCAGCGGCTTCATGGGCCATACCGAGGGGGAGGGCCCCTTCGCCGACGTGATGCGGCTCGCGAAATCGTTCGAGCAGCGGCCGGGCGTCTATTCGACGAGCGCGTATCTCGTGCATCCCTACCTTGATCTTCCCGACATGGGTGGGGGCGGACTGGTTGTCACCAATAATGATGCCGAATTGGCGCGTCGGCTGGCCAACGAGATTGCCCGACTGTATTGGGAGCGGCGATACGACCTCGAGCCGGAGACATTCACTCCGCGCGAAGCGGTGGCTCGCGGACTCACGCTGGGGCAAGGCCCGATCGTGCTGATCGAGACGTCAGACTGCTGCGGCGGAGGGGCGGCCGGTGACAGCGTCGCCAGCCTGAAGGCGCTCCTCGACGCCGGCGTGACCGACCGTTGTCTCGTTCCCGTGGTCGACCCCGCGGCCGCCCAGGCCTGCCACACCGCGGGAACGGGCGCCGTCATCACCCTCTCGCTCGGCCATCACGTCGACCCGAAGTGGGGCGATCCAATCACTTTGACGGGGACTGTCGAGCATCTGAGCGATGGGCAGTTCACGTATCGCGGGGGAATCTGGGACGGGCAGCCGGGACGCATGGGGCCCTCCGCGCGGTTCGCCGTCGGAGGGATTCAAATTGCGATCGCCTCGCACGCGACGTACGAATGGCTTGGCGAGCAGTACGATCTGCTCGGTATGGACCCGCACACCGCCCGATTCATCGTCGTGAAGAACCCCATGAACTACCGCATGGCGTTCGCTCCAATCGCTAAAGCGTGCTTCCTGCTCGACACGCCGGGACCGACGCCGCCGACGCTGAAGAATGTCTGTTACCGCAATGTGCAACGCCCCTACTTCCCCGCGGACGATCTTCGGGAATGGAAACCAATCGCCACCGACCAATGACCGACGACCCATGAGAGATCAAATGGATCGTTCGTCATTAGTTGGTCGCGCTCCGCTGCGGCGTCCAGGAAATAGAATCCTCCGAGCCTGCCCGCACGCATTGTCGAACTCCGTTGGAGTTCGGATCGCTTTCCGCCCTGCACCCCGGGAGCGCGCACTTCGTCCGCACTCCTGGGCTACTGCGTGCAACACCGTTGGCGCAAAGAGAAAGTACCGACACTTTCTGCTCGACTCACTGTCGATCAGCGGCTGTCAAACGCTCGCATTGCGAGAGTATCTCACATTCGCGGCCGGTCATTCAGATCTGTGATCGCAGCAGACTCGCGCACCGCTCGGTGAACTTCGTCAGAAGGGGCCGGTGTTTCCATTCGTCCCACGTAATTCGTCTTGATCGTGCCTTGTCGGCAGCGAAGTGTCGCGCCTGCTCTTCGGCAAAGTCGACGTCGAGCACGTTCAGATTCGCTTCATCGTTCAAGCGGAAAGAACGGTTATCGAAGTTTGTGGAACCCACCGAGGTCCATCGATCGTCCACCACCAGAATCTTGCAGTGAAACATGGTGGGTTGAAATTCGTGGATGGAGACGCCAGCCTCGAGCAACTTGCCCCAGAGGGCGCGCGATGCACGTCGAGTGACCGCGGTGTCGATGTGGCGACCGGGAACAATGATCTCGACCTGGACTCCCCGATGGCGGGCCTGCACGAGTGCTTCAATACAGTCTTCATCGGGAACGAAGTAAGAGTTCGCGATCAGAATCCGGGTCCGCGCGGAGGCAATCGACAGGAGATACAGCAACCGCGCGCTGCTCGCCCCTTCCCGAGGCGAGCTCTTGAAAACTTGTGCCGTCACCCGCCCGATCGGGTCGAGTTCGGGAAAATAGTCCTCCTGGTGCAGCACACCGGGATGTGTCTTGTTCCAGTTGTCGGTGAATGCGGACTGGAGTTGAGCGACCACTGGCCCTTCGAGCAAGAAATGCGTGTCGCGCCATTGGTCCGATGATTGAGCATCGCCGCGCCACTGATCAGCGATCCCCACCCCGCCAATGAAGCCGATCCGGCCATCCACGACCAGGATTTTCCGGTGGGTTCGGCAATTCATTCGATTGAGGTGATACCAGCGCAAGGGCCGATATCGCTCGACTTCGACCCCACTCTCAACCATTTCGTCGAGCGACGTCTGATCGAGCTTGGCGCTCCCGACCCAGTCGAGCAGCACGTGAACCTTCACACCGGACCGGGCTCGTTCCGAGAGGGCCGCCGCAAACTCTCGTCCGATCTCGCCGGACCAGTAGATGTACGTCTCGAAAGTGATGGTGCGGCTGGCTTGCCTGATCGCCGCGAGCATCGCGGGAAAGATTTCATCGCCGTTCCGCAGCGTGCGAATCCGGTTTTCCGTCGCGAGCGGCGGTCCGAGAAGGTGGCTCACCAATCGGAAAAAGCGGGGTTCATCGACACGAGGAGCCCCGTCGATGCGGAACGCGAGTTTCTGTTCTCCTGAAGCTAGATTCTGCAGGATGATGAACGTCAGAAGCGTCAGCACCGAGGACGCGAGAGCAATCCAGATCGAAGTCATGAAACTCAGAGGGTTCCGGAGTAACGACTGTCAGCAGGCCATGCCTCCACCGCTCAACGCCCCACCGGCGGCAGAACGAGTGCAACATGCCAGACCGGGATTGAAGCAGCAAGAAAGCGATCTGATCTCATGTCCAAAAGACCGGACCTTGGAAAGGTCACGGAACTCTCGACGGTATTGAAGATCACTGTCGCCAATTGAATTCGTCGACCTCGGCTGAGGCGGCCCCGGTCGAGCACTGGTTGTTCCCTTCGGTCTGCGCTCGGAGAAAATCGAGAGCCGGCACGCTCTCCGTGCGTCGCACCCTGCGTCAGAAGCGGGGCCGTTCACGACGGAAGAACCAAAGGCCGCGAACAAGCTCGACGGGGTTCTGAAGGGGAAGCGCCACCAATGGGCCACCAAAGGGCCTCCGGCGGGGCGGGCCGATGCTTGCCGCTCGCCCGCAACTCCTTTGATATCAACTGATTGGCCGCTGAGGGACTTGAACCCACACGCCTTTCGGCACAAGATCCTAAGTCTTGCGTGTCTGCCAATTTCACCAAGCGGCCGGAACGCGACATCTCGCGTCGGAGCATTCTAACATCGACATTGGCCGCGCCCAACAGGTTCGCAACCCGAACTTGATGCCGCCGCCTTATGGCGCATTACCGTCGGGTGTTCTGCTTCGTAGCTTGGTCTCCCAAGACCGGGCGCGAGGTTTCGTCCGGCCTTGGAAGGCCGGACTACGGAAAACGCAGCGGTAACGCGCTCTAACCGCCCGGCCTGT
Organism: Planctomycetaceae bacterium; assembly: GCA_020850695.1. GTDB lineage: Bacteria > Planctomycetota > Planctomycetia > Planctomycetales > Planctomycetaceae > JADZEF01. The sequence goes on from JADZEF010000011.1 coordinate 28,811, forward strand.
CCCGTCCTACCCCGCGATCACTTCGAAGACCGCTTCACCTGGACCTGGTAGTCGCCTTTGTTATCGCCCAGTTCGGAATCGCGGTCATTCACTCGCAGGAGCAGAGCTCCTGACTGGTCCGCACGAAACGCCGTGCGCGGACCGAACGGAATGCCCGCGAGCTTTCGCCGCAGCCGGGTTTCCGTGTCGGGACCGGATCGATCCGCCCCAGAGGAAGCTGACGAAATCCATCCGAGGAGTTGCCCCGTCGGATGGCCCTCGACATAGCGAATCGTCACTCCCTGCGGCTCGCTGATCCACGGCTTCGGAGTCGTCGCGAGGGTAACGCGCCCCGTCGCAGTCACTTCGTAATCAACGCCCGCTTCGAGCATGAGGCCCGTCGATTGACAGCCGCGGTCCGACCTCACTTCGGTCTTCCGGGATGTTCCGGCCGCGATGGGCCGAGCGTCGGCGAAACGAACGGCTGCCCGTTCGAAGTCGATCCCTTCATGAATCGTCGAGGCGAACAGCGTCCACTCGGCGCGCAGGTCGTTGCGGGACTCGTCGAAAGCGGCCCGGTAAGCACGGTCGAAGTCGCGGTAGTTGAAGTTGCGGGCGAGCGAGCGGAACGGCTCGCGCCACCGCGGATGATGCTCGAGGAATTCGCAAAGCCCCCACGACCAGCCATACGATTCGTTCTTGAGGAATTCATTTCCGTCGAGTGCTTCGACGGCGTCGAGCGTCAGGCCGCGACCTGCGGCGATCTCGTCGCGGATGATGGTGATTCGGCCGTGTCCCGCGTAGTCCGCCGCGCGCTGCGGGAACGTGCGGAAGGTGATCTTCCCGTCGGACGCGACATGGTGCGTGCCGAAGAGTTCGGCCATGCCCTCGACATACCACAGCGGCGGCAGGCGACCCCCGAGGATGGTCATGTAGCAGTGCGTCGCCTCGTGGATCAGCAGATGGCGGCGGTAATAGTCGTGCTTCTGCTGGTTCATCCAGAACTCGGCCCCGCGATGGCGGCCATTGAGGAACTCCGGCAGATCCTCGGGCAGCAGCCCGGCTTCGCGGAACAGGGTCTTGTCCGCCATCAGGTATCCTGTGACCTGGAAGTCCGTTCGCTCCCGGTTGGGAGGGAGCGGGCCGAAGTAGGTCGTCCAGTCGTCGTAGGCGGCGTCAATCACGCGCGGCAGTGCCTCCGCCTGCCTTGCCTCGATGTCGGTGTAGAGCTTCAGCCGCCGCGACTCGAAGACACGGATGCCCCTCTCGGCGAGTTTCTTGTCATCGTGCCGGGGGCGGACATCGGACGGGCGGAACTCCGGGAGAGGAGCGCTCGCGCCGCTCCCCTTGTCGTTTCGCCCGGCACTCGCAGGTTGCCCCGAGGCCGGTGCGGCGGCCATGACGGAACAGGCGCCGACAAGACAAGTCAGCACCGTTGACAGGCAGCGAGTTCGCGAGAGAGTCATCCGGCGCTCCGACGAGTTTCTCTGGGTGAGAACATGATTCTACCGTATCGATGGGGCGATGGGATCGCGTCGCCACCCCGTCGGTGGGTTGTCGTCAATGCGCCGTTGGGGCAAACTGACGAGCGGCAGTCGATGCCGCTGATGAGAACGAAAGACCATTCGACTTTTCGCTGAGGCCCTCCATGAAGTTCACGCTGGCGATTTCCGGGTTGTGCGCGGCGGTGGCGCTGCTGGGCAGTCAGGCGGCCCTCGCGGCCGACGAAGAGCCGGAACTCAAGCCGACCATGGCCAACGTTTCCTACGGCCCGGATGAGCTCAACGTCATCGACTTCTGGAAGGCCGAGGGCGAAGGCCCGCGGCCGATTCTCATTCACATTCACGGCGGCGGCTGGACCGGCGGCGATAAGGCGATGAAGCCCGAAGCCGTGAAGCCCTTTCTCCAGAAGGGGATTTCCTACGCGTCGATCAACTACCGCCTGACGGGGAAGCATCCGCTCCCCGCTCCCGTGCATGATGCGGCCCGAGCCCTGCAGTTCGTTCGAAGCAAGGCCAAGGAGTGGAGCATCGATAAGACGCGCGTTGCCCTCACCGGGGGCAGCGCAGGGGCCTGCACGTCGATGTGGCTCCTGCTGCACGACGACCTCGCCGATCCGAAGTCGGACGATCCGATCGCCCGCGAATCGACCCGCGTGACCGCGGCCGCCGTCGCCGGAGGGCAGACGTCCATCGACCCCAAAGTGATCGAGCCGTGGCTCGGACCGAACGTCCTCAAGCACCGCATGATCAACATGGCGGTCGGCGAGAAGACCATCGAAGGCGCTCTCGAAAACTATGAGAAGCACAAGACCCTCTTCGTCGAATTTTCGCCCTACAACCACATGTCGGCCGGCGACCCGCCGCTGCTGATGACCTATGGCGGCGACATGACGCTCCCCTCGAAGGATGCCGGGCACGGCATCCACCATCCGGTGTACGGCGTCAAGATGAAGGAGAAGGCCGACCAGGTGGGCGTTGAATGCCATCTGCTCATTCCCGGCCATTCGAAGTCCGAGAAGTATCCGAATGCCAACGCCTTCCTCATCGACAAGCTCCTGGGAGGCGAAAAGTCCGCCGCCCTTCCGAAGGCCGACAAGGACGGCTGGATTTCGCTGTTCGATGGAAAAACGCTGGCGGGCTGGACCGAAACGAAGTTTGGCGGCGAAGGGGATGTCCTGCTCAAGGACGGAGCGATTGTCCTGACGCAGGGAAACGACATGACGGGCGTCACCACGACCCGGAAGGACCTGCCGACATGCAACTACGAAATCCGTTGCGACGCACGCCGCGTGCAGGGGAATGACTTCTTCTGTGGAATGACGTTTCCGGTGAAGAAGGATCCGTGCTCGCTGATCCTCGGTGGATGGGGAGGCGGAGTGTGCGGGCTGTCAAGCATCGACGGAATGGACGCCTCCGAGAATTCGACATCGTCGGGCCGCGAATTCGAGAAGGGGAAGTGGTATACCGTCCGCCTCCAGGTGACCGACGACAAGATCTGCGCGTGGATCGATGCGGAGAAAATCATCGAGCAGGAACTGGATGGACGGCGGATTTCGATCCGGTCCGAAGTCGACCTCAGCCGCCCGCTGGGCTTCTCGACCTGGCGGACGACCGGCGAACTGAAGAACATCCGGCTCAGGAAACTCGACAAACCGAAGGAATGAGGCCGGCTCACATCGCTCCCGGTCGAAATCTCCTGGCATGAGCGAGCGCGCTTGATGCCTGAAGCCGCTGGACCGGAATCGCGCGGGACGGCCCGCAGGCCAGCGATGCATCTATTTCGAGGCCGCGTTTCGCACTTCCTCGCTGGGGTCCTGCCGCGCCCGTTCGAGTGCCGCGACCGCGCTCTTGTTCGTCGAGCCGACGTTCCGCAGAGCTTGCACGGCCTTGGCTCGCACGAGCGCCTGCGCGCTCGATGCGGCGATGACCAGGTCAGGCACCGCACCCTCGGCCGCAGCCCCCATCTGCCCCAGGGCGATGCAAGCCCGCGGATCACCCCCGCGCGCCGCCTCGCCCAGCACGGGAAGCGTCGCCTTTTCCCCTGGGTCAATCGCGATGATGGCATACGCCGTCGCAAGTCGCACCGACCGATCTCCATCCTCCAGACAGCCTTTCATGGACGAAATGGCTGCGGCGGACGCCGGGCCGATACGCCCCAGCGCATGGGCCGCCTGCTTGCGAACGTCGGCCTCGGAATCCTCGAGCGCTTTCGACAGGGAACTGACCGCGGGTGCGGCCTTCGAACCCATCTCCGCCAGCGATCGGGCCGCCGCCGCCCGCTCCGCGGGAGTTCCCTTCGCCAACTGAGTCTCGAGCGCGGCCGTCGGTCCGCCGCAACCTCCAGCGACAGCGGCCATCAGCACCATTGCTGCACAGGCTTTCGACATCGTCGCACCTCGGTGCAATGCAGAGAGGCGATACGGCCCCGCAACCGCGCGGCATTCAGCGCGTTTCCGCCATGGATCGATCGACCAATTCGCGCCGTGCGGCGTGGCACGCGTCGCGTCCGGCGTCTCCCCCCTGATTCGTGCACACCAGCACGGCCAGATCGGCCTGGGGAATGACGATCGCCGTGCAGTAATTCAGCGTATTGCTTCCATCATGCATGTAAACGGAATGGCCGTTGATTTCTCCGCGCCCCCACCCGCCCACTGTATAGGTTCCGCCGAATGGCGTGGATCGAAGCCGGTCGTACGACGCCCTGGAGAGCGCGCCTTTCTCTCCTCGAAAGCCCCGGAGCACATCCGCCACGAACGCCCCCCACGACTCCAGCGAGGCATGGACAGTCCCCGCCGGTCCCAGAACCGGCGGATTGTCGGTTGCCGGACCGTTCTGCAGAGGTCGACCATCCGCCGCGTGAGGCCAGGGCTGGTCCAGTTCTCCCGCGGTCCCCGTCCCTCCGAAACCCGCGGCCCGCATCTGGAGCGGCCCAAAAACCTTCCTCCGCATCAACGCTTCCCACTCGGCATCGGCCGACTTCTCCAGAATCGCGCCCGCCAGGATGTAACCCACATTCGTGTAGGCAAACCGAGTCCGCGGTGGATGGTCGACCGGCCGGACGAGCAGCTGGCGAGCCGCTTCCGCCCGCTGCTGGCGAATCGTCCCCGCCGCCAGGATGCGCGCGTTTCCTTCCAATTGAGGAAGATTGAACTGAGCGGCGAATCCCGCCTGATGGGAGAAGAGTTCTTCGAGCGTAACCGTCCGAAACTCAGGACGCATCGACTTCGCCAGGTCCGGAAAGTGCGATTCGAGAGTCGTTCCCCACGAAATCTTGCTTTCCTCGGCCAGCCGGGCCGCGAGCCACGCGGTCATCGCCTTGGTGTCTGATCCCAGGTGCCAGTGATCGGCGAGTGTCACCACAGCGTCGGTCCCCCGCTTCCGCACCCCGCACACTCCGGACCAGCGAACTCCGCGACTGGTGACGGTCGCCGCCCCCATCGCCGGAAGATCGTGCCGCTTCCGGATCGGTTCCAGAATCGAAGCGACAGGGAGCGGAATTTCGGCGGCGGCCGGCAAGTCAGGCGTCTTGCCTGCGATGGCTGGCCATGGGTTGAACTCGGCGACGGCCGACCTCATACCCGTCGTGAGGGCGGCCGCCACGATCAGAGTGCGAAGCATCATCGATCGGTCCCTTGAACGGCCGGAGGGCTAGATCCGCGACTGTGCTCCCCAATCATCGCATGAGAAATCAGCAGCAGATGCAGAGGGATCCATCCCCGACAAAGTTCTGATTCCAGGTTGCCCTTGTCGGACCACGTCAGCCGTACCTGACTTCCTGCCTGAAGAGGAAAGACGGGTTTGACTCTCTCCTCAATCGGTTACTCCGGCTCGGGGCAAAAAACTTCCGTGCCATGCCCCCTTTTCTGAGGTCGTTCGCTCGAAAAATCTGAAAAGTCAAGCCGCTGGCGGCACGAATCTCGCAATACGACTTGGAGTTGCGACAAATCTGTCGTGTCAGTCAGGACCGGAATTTCACCCTCTCATCCATTGGACGCATAAGCACGTTTTAGCGGAATACGGCTAGAAACGTCGCTTTTCACCATGTATAACCGCTTGATGATTGATGGAAGGGTGCCGATGCGACTCTCCCTATCCCCCCATAATGACTACAGAGCTTTGCCTCCCGCTGCTCGACTCCGATGCATTCATGCCGCATTTTGCGGCGTCGTCACAGCAATGGGTGTTCTATTCTTGTTCGATGTGAGTGTTTTTGCGGAGGAGCGTTTGGTCAAGGATGTCGTGCTCGCAGTTCACGGAGGGACAGCCTACGCGAGGGCGGATGTCACTCCTGAATTTGAAAAGTTGTTGCGCCAGGGACTCGAGCACGCTTTGAGAAAAGGTTACGAGGCTCTTCAGAAAGAAGGGGCCACCAGTCTGGATGGAGTGGAAGCGGCTGTTCGTGAGTTGGAAGACGATCCGGCGTTCAATGCCGGGCGCGGAGCGGTTTTCACCCGGGAAGGAACGATCGAGCTCGACGCTTCGATCATGGATGGGAAGGACAAACGTGCGGGGGCGGTGGCGTCGGTCACGACGATCCGCAACCCGGTCACTGCGGCCCGGACGGTGATGGAACGAAGTCGCCATGTGTTGTTCGTGGGAGCCGGAGCAGAGAAGTTTGCAGCCGATCAGAAGCTGGATGTTGTCGACTCGGAATACTTTCAGACCCCCCGTCAGCGGGACGCCTTGAAGAGATACTTGGAACGGGAATTGCAATCCGGCGATCGCCCGGCAGGGCTGGAAAAGCAGGGCGAAAAGACCGAATCGAAGAAATCAGGATCGACGGGCTCATCGCCTCACGGAACTGTAGGGGCCGTCGCACGGGATCGAGCAGGAAATCTGGCCGCCGCAACGTCAACGGGCGGCATGAATGGCAAACGTTCGGGGCGGGTCGGAGACTCGCCGGTGATTGGTGCAGGAACATACGCCGAAAACGCAAGCTGTGCGGTCTCGGCCACAGGACACGGAGAATTCTTTATTCGATGGACGGTGGCTCACGACATTGCGGCCCGCATCAAGTACGCGGGGCAGTCGCTTTCCCAGGCGGCGAATGACGTGATCCACGGAGACATGGAAAAAGCGGGCGGCCGCGGGGCCGTCATTGGACTGAACTCTCGCGGCGAATTCACCGCCGCGTGGAGCACGAAGGAAGGACTGTATCGCGGTTATGTGACCCGGGATGGCCAGATTTCCGTGATGCTGTACGAGGAGTGATGCCGGAAGCTTTTCCGAAGCGTTTCCGGGTCTCTTTTTGGACTCTTTTCCAGGGAGATGTTCGCATGATGCGAAGCTGGATCGTAGCCTTGGCGGTGGCGGCAGGTTGTCCTGCGATGATGCAGGCGGCCGACACCCAGCCGGCCGGAAACACTCCGGTTGCGAAGGGGCAGGGGAGCCTTGTGATCATCGGTGGAGCGCTTCGCTTCACCGAGACGTCGGTCTGGTCGACCATCGTCGATCTGGCCGGTGGCAAGGACGCGAAAATTGCCGTCTTTCCGACCGCCAGTTCTCAGCCGATGGCCAGCGGCGAACGGATCGTCCAGCTGCTCAAGTCGCTCGGGGCCGAAGCGTTCGTGGTTCCGGTCGGAGTCATGAACATCGAGCAGGACTACCAGAAGGTGGTCCACGATGCCGAGTGGGTTTCCCGCGTGAAGTCGGCGACCGGCGTCTTCTTCACCGGCGGCAGCCAGGCCCGCATCACGCAGGCCCTGCTGGGCAAGGACGGTACGCAGACCCCGGTGCTTCAAGCCATCTGGGACGTCTACAATCGCGGCGGCGTGGTGGCCGGCACCAGCGCCGGAGCCGCCATGATGAGCAAGACGATGTTCTCGAACCCGCAGTCGGTTCTGGGAACGATGCAGAAGGGCGTCCGTATGGGCGTCGAGATCGATCGCGGTCTTGGCTTCCTGGACGGCTCGTGGTTCGTCGAACAGCACTGCCTGGCACGGGGCCGCTTCGCGCGGGCCATCGTGGCGATGCACACCGCCGGCATCAAGTACGGCATCGGTATTGAGGAAGACACCGCCGTCGTCGTGAAGAACGGGACCGACCTTTCGGTCTGCGGCTACAAGGGTTGCCTGGTGTTCGACGTTTCGGAAGCGAAGCGGGACGCCGAGGTCAACGGCTTCAACCTGCAGAACGTCAAGATGTCGTACCTCGATCGAGGCGACTCGATCAACCTGAAGACGCTGGAAGTCACGCCGAGCGAGCTCAAGAAGTCGAACCCGAAGATCGACCCGCAGGCGGAAGGTTTCCGTCCGTGGAGTCGCCGTCCGATCTTCACGAACGACATGCTGGGCAACTGCGTCGTCACGAGCATCATGTCGCAGGTCCTCACCCACGAGAAGGGAGAGGCGACCGGCCTCGCCTATGACGGCAACGCCGCTCGGACGGGCCAGGAGTCGGAAGGATTCGAATTCCGGCTCTACCGCGGCAAGGACACGTGCGGGTGGCACACGGACGATGAAGGGTACGACTCCTACACGGTGTCGAACGTCCGTCTCGACGTGGAACCGATCGCGATCAGCGCTCCGCTTTATTCGTACGTGAAGCCGCGGCCAATCAATCCCGAGCCGGCCTCGCCGACCCAGACTCTCGCGAACCGTCCGATGGAGGCGAGCCCGATGGTCGTCATGCCGGTGTCCGCTTCGACGACCTCTGCCAAGGCCGACATGGGTGCCTCCGCTCAGAAGTAGTGCCACTGCGAGACCCAAAACCCCCGCTTCGACATCTGCCGAAGCGGGGGCTTGAAATCGAGGACGCCGGCGGGGAGCATTTCCCCACCGGCGTTTTCTCATTTCCTGGATGACGGTTTCCAGAGTCGCACTCCGCTTGAGCCGATCTCCACCGGACTCGTGCCGGCGATGAGATGACTGATCAGCGACTGCCATCCAGCGAGCCTTCCATGCGCATCGGACACTGCCAGCTCGACTCGCAACTCGGCGATTTCAACGGCAACCTCCAGAAGGTTGTGAAAGGCCTCGAGCGGGCCGACCAGGACCGTGTCGACATCGTTTGTTTTCCCGAATGCTTCCTGACCGGCTATCCCGACGTGGCCGACAAGGCGCGGAAGGGAGCTTTCGCCGTCGACTCCCCGCAGATGATGCAGGTGCTCGACCAGACCTCGCGGTTCGAAGCGGCGTTCATCGTCGGCTTCAACGAACTGCGCGGCAATGACCTCTACAACACCGCCGCCGTCATCCACAAAGGGCACCTGCTGGGGAAGTACAGCAAATGCTCGGCCTACATGAAGTTCCACAAGCAGGGGCGGGAGTTCCCCGTCTTCGAGCACAAGGGGCTGACCTTCGGCGTCGTCATCTGCTCGGACGGCGGCTACATCGAACCGACCCGCCTGCTGGCCCTCCAGGGGGCCAAAGTCGTCTTCGCCCCGCACTTCAACTACATCGGCAAGGACGGGCTGATCGGCCACTTCATGCATGTGCGGGCCGACCACACGGCGCGGGCCGTCGAGAACATGGTCTACTTCGTCCGCGGGAACAATGTCTCGATGGGGAAGGAAGAGTGCATCACGGGGTATGACGGCGTGGGCTACGGCGACAGCTACATCATCGACCCGTGGGGCGAGATCGTCGTCCGCAGCCGCCGCCACCGCGAGGATTTCATTTTCACCGACATCGACACGACGGTCGTCGATCGCGGCTGGGGCGTCGGCCGTTCGCTCTGGAGCGCGCGGGAATTCGGCGAGCGGTTGATGGAGATCTCGAAGAAACGGCCGGGTTGATCGGCGTCTGGCCGCGTCCCTCTGTATGAGGCGGCGCCTCACGCCGGTTGCGGCGGGCGAAAGAGCTGCTCCGCAAGGCCGTGCGTATTGGCGATGCCAACCAATCGGCCGCTGTCATAGACCGCCCCCAGCAGCGCCCCGCTCGATTGCAGCGTCAGCAGTGCCTCGAGCTTTGACTGCGCGGCGTCGATCCGAGGCAGCGTCCGAACCAGCGAGGGCAACGGCCGACGAGCGAGAGCCGCATCCGACACCCTCACATACCCGAACCAGTCCCCATCCCCTGACGCTCTTCGAATCGGCACGGTGGTCAAACCGTATCTCCGCGCGAACTCGAGCAATTCGGCCAACGAGGCTGTGTCCGGCAGTCCGAAGATCCGCGGCGTCGGCGTCACCGCTTGCAGCACCCCCTGAGAGACCGTGTGCATCAGCCCGTGAATTAGGCGATTCTGAACGTCGGTCAGGAGCCCGGCCTGGTGGCCGCGCGTGAGCAGCTGCACCAGCTGCGTGCGCCCCAAGACCAGGTCCGAGGGTTTCTCGCCCCCGCCCCGCAACCGCTGAAGCAATCTTGTGAGCCCGATCAGCGGGACCACCAACGGAAAGAACAGGCGGAAGAACCCGACGAACCACGCCGACTCGCTCCGCAGCCGCTGCAGCGGGATGCGGTAGTAGACGCTCTTCGGCAGCAGCTCCCCCGCGACGAAGACCAGCGGCG
>JADZEF010000012.1 GCA_020850695.1 Planctomycetaceae bacterium
AGTCGATTCGCCATCGCCAGTGTTCCTCCAGCAGGAAACCTGCTGAACACTGGCGGGCAAATCCCTCTCTTTTTGGCTGGTTTTCACGCGCCCATCACTGGCTGGTTTTACGCGCCCACTGACACTCCAAGTCGGTCACTTGAGGTGGATCGGCGACCGAATCGGTTCCGGAGAGCCTGAGTAGGCCGAGTTGCCCGGATTGTTGGATGTGCCGAAAGGTGCAGACGCAACAAGACTTATGAGAACTTTGGGTCGCGGGTCAACGAAGTGTGAACAATGACGCGTGCCAGTCGGCACGCGACCCTCCTCATACTTCACTGACCCAGTCGGGCGGGGGCGTTTTGTCGACGACAAGTGAGGATGTCCGAACCCAGCCACCGGCAGCAATTCCCAACTCCAAATCAACCACGAAAGTCATCCCAATTGGATGTGGTCGACGCAACTTGGCCGGTCATCTTCGCCGCTCCGGTCGTGAACACCGACGCGCCGAATGACTGGGGGCTTTGTCGATGCATTCGATTTGACCTGACCGGCGCGATGGCTGACGTCCTGCAGCGCCAGGCGTTGCACAGCGAGCTGACTCGTATACTGCTGCATACGTCTTCCGCTCATGCCGGAAATCAACGGTCCCTTGGGCCGCCGTAAGATGCCTGATGGCGTTCAGCAGTTTCGCGCCGGTCGCATTGACGGCGGGTAGCGACAGATCGGACGACAAATTCCAGATTGTCATATGGTGGGTCTCGACTCCCGGTCCCTTCGAACACATTGAATCGTAATCGTTCCACCGTTCGTTGTTCAGTCGGGTGTGGACCCAACGGGATGGAGAATCAGGAGCCAGACGAAGTGGCTTGTCATCCGAGCGTAAAAGGAGAACCCCGGCTGCGATATGGACGGGGTGCTTTGCTGCCTCAAAGACGCCACCGAGCCATTCAGAAGCCAGATTCCGCGGTGAAGTCTTTGCCTATTTCTCGCCATACTTTTCACGAAGAGCTAAGTTGATTTCGAGAACATTGACCAGCGGCACTCCGACGATTCCTCCGAGTGGCGATTCGCTCCCGGCCTTCAACATCGCTTCGACCTCGCCACGCACCTGCGCGTTTTCGCGCTTCGTCGTCTCCGCCCACTTCGCGGCGATGCGGTCGAGCTGATACTCCGCGTTCTTCAGAGTGATGTGCGGGTCCATTCCCGACCCGGAGGCCATCACCATGTCCGCAGGGACCGGGAGCAGATTCGCGTCGACGTGTTCCAGACGCCACATGTCGAAGAAGATCCCCTGAATGTCGGTCCCTTCGGCGACGGGCTCGATCACCTTCTCGGTCTTGCCGTCGGCCGACGGACGTTCCACCGCGCTGGGAAACTTACCCGGATTCTCCTTTGAGAAACCGGTGAAGAAGGAACCGGCCAGATCTTCGGGCTTGGGGTCGCCCGCCTCGGGATTGGCCTTCTTCCACTCGGCGACGGCATCCGGATGCGCTTCCTGCCAGGTCGCGATATAGGCGCCGTTGAGGGGGTCGGCCTTGGCCCAGTTGGCGGCGAAGCCGGAATGCATCTCCGCCCACTGGGCGACGATGCCACTCTTTCCGCCGTAGCGATCCTCCTGAAACCACTTTTCGATATCCGGGCCGACCAGCTGTCCCTTCCTTGGACCAGCGCCATACTTCACGATCGGTCCAAGCTGCCGCGCGACGCGGTCACGCAGCATCGGATTGGCAGAGCCCCAGTTCGTGCCGCCAGTCGCGACCGCGTTGTAGCCGACCGCCGAGGGACGGGGTTGGAAGTACTGGTCCCCTGTAAATGGTTGAGCGATCAGGCGAGAGCCGATCGGGGTTCCGCCGGCGTCACGGATCAGACTCCCCTCCGACTTGTCGGAGAGGGCGACTTTCCCCACGGCAAGCAGGAACCCGGGATAGACGACACAGCACAGAAGAAGCGTCAGGCCGAGCAGCCAGAGATTGGACCGAAGATGGTTCATGGCAGTTTTCTCTATCAATCAGTGAAACGCGAATCGAGGGACGAGTTGTCGGAGTGGCCGATGTGTGTGGAAGTGATGGTCGATGGGGTTCACGTCACGCAATCAAGTGCAGTCCGACAAGCACCATGTCGATCAACTTGATTCCGAGGAACGGGACGATGACGCCGCCCAGCCCCCACACCAGCAGGTTCCGCCGAAGCAGCGCATCGGCACCGACCGGTCGGTAAGTGACTCCCCGGAGAGCAATCGGGATCAAAAGCGGAATGATGATCGCGTTGAAGATCACCGCCGAGAGGATGGCCGACGTCGCCGAGTGGAGGTGCATGACGTCGAACGTCTTCAGCCACGGCAGCGTTCCGGCGAACAGTGCCGGAACAATGGCGAAATACTTGGCGAGGTCGTTCGCGATCGAGAACGTCGTCAGCGCGCCGCGCGTCATCAGCAGCTGCTTTCCGATCTCGACGACTTCCAGAAGCTTGGTGGGGTCGCTGTCGAGGTCGACCATGTTGCCGGCCTCTTTCGCCGCCTGCGTCCCCGAGTTCATCGCGACGCCGACGTCTGCCTGGGCCAGGGCCGGAGCGTCGTTCGTACCGTCGCCCATCATGGCGACGAGCTTGCCCCCCGCCTGTTCGCGGCGGATGTATTCCAGCTTTGCTTCGGGCGTTGCCTGGGCGACGTAGTCATCGACGCCCGCCTGCTCGGCGATGGCCTTCGCGGTGAGAGGGTTGTCGCCCGTCACCATCACCGTCCGCAGCCCCATCCGGCGGAGCCGCTCGAAGCGGTCGCGCATGCCGGGCTTGAGGATGTCTTCGAGCACGACCATGCCGGCAAGCTTCGTTCCGTCGCAGACAAGGAGCGGCGTCGCTCCGCGCGACGCGACTTCGTCCACCTGCTGCTGCAGACGCGGCGGGAGATGTCCCTTGTTCTGCTGGACGTGCCGGACGACAGAGTCGGGCGCTCCCTTGCGGATCTTGCGACCATCGGGCAGGTCGATCCCGCTCATGCGGGTCTGGGCCGTAAACTCGATGAACCTCGCTCCGGCCGGAGCCGACACATCGGCCTGTCCATTCCCGCCGCGCGGCGCGCCATTGCCGGGCATCTGACGGTAGAGGTCGACGATGCTCTTCCCTTCCGGCGTCTGGTCTGCGACCGATGCGAGGGCGGCGAGGTGCCCCAGGTCGACCGCGGTGTATCCGTCGAGGGGAACAAACTGAGTCGCCTTCCGGTTGCCGACGGTGATGGTCCCTGTCTTGTCGAGGAGCAGCGTGTCGATGTCGCCGGCGACTTCGACCGCTTTGCCGCTCTTGGCGAGCACGTTGGCTCGTAGCGCGCGGTCCATGCCGGCGATGCCGATGGCTGCCAGCAGCGCGCCGATCGTCGTCGGGATGAGGCAGACGAGCAGCGCCACGAGGGTCGGCACATCGGTGCCGAGACTCTTCAGCGGCTTGGCCAGCCCGAGATAGGACTGCATATATGTTTCGGCGTAAAGCGCCATCGGCCAGAGGGCGGCCGTGACGATCAGGAAGATGAGGGTGAAGGCCGAGAGGACGAGAGAGAGGGCGATCTCGTTCGGCGTCCGCTGGCGGATGGCCCCTTCCACAAGCCCGATCATCCGGTCGAGGAACGATTTCCCCGCGCCGGCCGTGATTCGGACGACGATGCGATCGGAGAGGACGCGCGTCCCGCCGGTGACGCCCGACCGGTCGCCCCCCGCCTCGCGGACAACGGGGGCCGACTCGCCCGTGATCGCCGACTCGTCGACCGACGCGACCCCTTCGATGATCTCTCCGTCGCCGGGAATCACCTGGCCGGCTTCAACGAGAACGACTTCTCCCACGCTGAGATCGGTCGAGACGACCTCATCGAGTTCCTTGCGCTCCAGCCTGATCCCTGGAACGAGACGTGGCTTTCCCGCTTCATAGCGGTAGAACCGGTAGGCCAGTGTTTCGCGGCGGGTCTTGCGGAGCGCATCGGCCTGGGCCTTGCCGCGGGCTTCTGCCAGGGCCGTCGCGAAGTTGGCGAAGATCACGGTCAGGAAGAGCCACACGTCAAGAGCGATGAGATAGCCGACCGACGTCTGCCCTCCGTGTCCGAGGATCGCGGCGATGGTGAAGA
>JADZEF010000013.1 GCA_020850695.1 Planctomycetaceae bacterium
CTCAGGTACCCCAACGGGGTTCCATCCGCACGGGCCAGATGCTCGTTATGGAACCCCGTTGGGGTACCTGATGAAATCGATGCCCCACCCAGCGTGCGCTCGCCAGGCCTCGCGACGCTGGGCTATCTGATGAAACGCCTTCGGCGTAGTGAGGCTCGCCGCGTCTCTCAAGTCCACCACGACAGGCAATGCAGAGAGCCGCTCCGACGCCCGAGCGAGGACGATCCTGGCGCGGACTTCCGATCACGGGGCGACCGGGCTACCTTCTGAGGGCGAATCCGATCTGTCGTCGTTCTCTCTTCGCGAGCCGGCCCAATGCGTCCCTGGATCCTGTCAGAAATCAACTACGCCTACGTCAAGGAGCATCCCTACGAAGTGGCCGTGCTTCCGATGGGCGCGACGGAGCCGCACAACCTCCACCTCCCCTACGGCACCGACACCTTCGAGGCCGAGGCGATCTCTAGCCGCGTCTGCGAGGCGGCGTTCCAGCGCGGCGCCCGCGTCGTCATGCTGCCGCCGATTCCCTACGGCACCGAGACGAACCAGATGGAGTTCCCCCTCGCGATGAACGTCGACCCGTCGACGCTCGGGCGACTCATCCGCAACCTGGTCGATTCGCTGGCCAAGCACCGCATTCTCAAGCTGGTCATTCTCAACAGCCATGGCGGGAACGATTTCAAGCCGTTGCTCCGCGAGCTGACAGGCAAGACGCCGGTGCAGCTCTTCCTCTGTGACTGGTTTCGCGGGGCGAGCGCCGACCTGCAGAAGGAACTGTTCCGCGAGCCGGGCGATCATGCGGGGGCGATGGAGACGGCCCTCGGCCTTGCATTCTTTCCCGAGTTCGTCGCACGGGATCCGCGAACCGGCGCTCTGCTGGCCGATGAGGGAGCCACGCGGGAGACGCGGTTCGAGGCGGTCAATCGGGGCTGGGTTTCCATCACGCGGCCGTGGCATCTGCTCACGACGAATACCGGGGCGGGCAACCCGCACGAAGCGACGGCCGAGCAGGGCCGCCGACTGATGGAGAGACTCGTCGAGAGGTTGTCGTCCTTCCTGGTCGAACTGGCCGCCGCACCCGTCGATGAACAGTTTCCCTATGGAGTGCGCGAGTCGTAAAGACCGCACGCAACTCCGGCAAGTTCGCCACTTTCTGACGCGGGCTCGGGACCGCGTTGAGCGGCGACGACACGGTCGAACAACCCGCACGACTGCCCTTCTGCGCGTCGCTCCACGTCTTTCGTCCAGGTGTCGCGCTTTGACCATTCGCGCTCGGTCGAAGCCGCTCAGTAGCATCGATGGCGCTCTTGAAGATTAATGGTCACTCTCGGGACGCTGCCCGGAACTCGTTCCATGAGGTGATCGGACACGAGGGTCGTCCGTGCATCGGACGCATCGCCCCCGCGCTTAGTCGCGGTCGCCGGTGAAGGAGGGAGCAACCGCTCCGTGGCAGGGAGTGCCGATTTCGATTCCCGCACCCGCATTCCCCCCGGACCGATATGAACTGGCGATGCCTTTCCTCGCTGTTGTTCGGCACGAAGAAGCCCGCGCGACGCCACCGGAAGCGACCGTGCCAGGCCGCGGCGGTGGAAGCGCTGGAAATCCGCAAACTCCTGACCGCCGACCTGCGGGCGGAGGTCGCCGATGCTCCGAACATTGCCTACAAAGGCTATGCGGTCCCCGTGACGACGCAGGTCGTCAACGACGGAAATACGGCCAGCGGCGGATTCTATGTGAGATATTTCGCCAGCCTCGACACCACGATCGGCACGGGCGACACGCTGTTGAAGACGGTCTATCGGCCGAGCGTCGCCGCCGGTGGGAGGTCGGACTGGACCGAATCGGTCACGCTGCCGGCCAACCTGGCGGCGGGCGAATGGCACATCGGCTATCAGGTCGATCCTTTCAACTTTGTTCGCGAGTCGGACGAGACGAACAACGCCCTGGTGGCGGCCACGACGACGGTCTCGATTCCGCCGCCGGTTGACCTGCGGGCGGCTTCGGTCGGAATACCCTACCTGGCCATGGGGGGGAAGACTTACAACGTGGCGACGATCGTCGCCAACCAGGGAACGGGCGCCAGCGGCGCTTTCCAGATCTCGTATTATCTCACCACCGACGGCACGATCGATGACAGCGACGTGCTGTTGAAGTCCGTGGCGGCGACGTCGATCGCCGCCCGGAGCCAGCGGTGGTGGTACGAATCGATCACGCTCCCCTTCGAGACGGCGACCGGCAACTACCGGATCGCCATCGTCGTCGACCCGCTCGATTCCATTCTCGAGCCGCTGGAAAACAACAACACGTTTGTCACGTCCGCCTTCAGGATCACCGCTCCGCCGAAGATCGATCTGCAGGCGATCATCGAGAATGCCCCCGCCGAAGTGCTGCCGGGACAGAATGCGTTCATCCAGACCCGCGTCTCTAACAGTGAGGCGTCGCCAAGCGGGACTTATAAGCTCAACTACTATCTCAGCACCGACGACACGATCAGCACGTCGGACTTTCTGCTGAAGTCGGTGACTCGCGCATCGCTGGCGGGCGGCGCGAGCCAGACGTGGACCGAGCAGATCGCTCTTCCCGCCAACCTCGCAAGCGGGACGTATCGGCTCGGCGTCATTGTCGACCCGGCGAACGCCATCCTGGAAACCGTCGAGGGGAACAACGTGGGCGGGACGGGCCTCCCGTTCGTCGTCCGGATTCCGGACAAAGCGGGACAGTTCAACATCGCGTTCAATTTTCGCGGACTGACCGAATCGCAGCAGGAGATCTTCCGCCAGGCGGCGGACCGCTGGTCGGAGATCATCGTCGGAGACATCCCGGACCAGACTTATTACGGCGTCTTCATCGACGACGTGCAGATCAACGTCTCGGCGAAAGCGATCGACGGAGCGGGAAAAGTCCTGGGACAGTCGGGGCCGCAGCGATTCCGGTACGGGACCTCCCTTCCGTTGATCAGCGTGATGGAATTCGACACGGCGGACCTGGCGGCCATGGAGCGGGCCGGGACGCTCTACGACGTGATGATCCACGAGATCGCGCACGCCCTTGGACTGGGATCGATCTGGAAGCAGAAGGGGCTGCTGACCGGAGCCGGCGGTGCGGCGCCGCTGTTTACCGGCAAGCAGGCCGTCGCCGCCTACAACGAAATCTTCGGGACGAATGCGACGGGTGTGCCCGTCGAGGGGAACAAGTCTCCGGTGGGATCGCGCGACTCGCACTGGAGCGAAGCGGTCTTCACCAACGAGGTGTCGACGCCGTACCTCACCGGGTCGGTGCGCCCCATCAGTCGCGTGTCGGTCGCGTCGATGGCCGACATCGGCTACCGCGTCAACCTCGATGCGGCCGACTTTTACCTGCCGGCAGGGATCGCGGGATCCGTCGCCGGCGGAACGGGCTCTGGAAGCGGCAAGGCCGGCCTTCAACAAGGGACGGACGCTCGCTCGTCCGCATGGCTCGCGGCACCGGCAGGATTTGGACCTGCCACGCATGCGTTCGACCTGACGTGGACCCACCCCATCCTCAACGGAACCGCGACCAGCCTCGTCAACAACGCCCTCGACACCGTGAAGTCGGTGGCGACGGCACCTGTTCCAAAGGACGTTGTGCAGACGATCGTCGATGTGCTCGACGCTCAGCGTCTGCGGAACAGCCAGGCCCCTTGGGGAAGTGACGCGTTGACGTCCGGCTTCGCGGGAGCCGACGTTTGGACGGGCGGCCTCGCGACCACCGATGCCGAGGCGCTCTGAATCGGGGCGGGCTTCGTGACCGATTCGACCGATCTCGGATGGTTTGCACCAGCCATGGGAGGCGCCGGGGCCGGTCCCGGTGCCGGAGGCAAGGGTGGATCGGAGAGCACCGGAGCGGACGCGTCGGGTGGCGGCTGAAGCGCGGGGCTCGGAAGGACGGCCGGAGCCGCCAACGCCCTCGGGGCCGGCACACCGGCGGATTCCAGGAGTGGACCGCTGTCGCAGTCCCCAGGCATCGGTCCGACCGGCGACGGAACCGGTCCGAGGCCGTACGACCAGCGGATGGCATCGACCCGCGGCTGCCGGAGCGGCAGGTGGTCGAGCCGGTCGACGGCGAAGGCGCATTGGCCGTAGGTGTTCCAATTCGCCCACGTCCGGCAGACCGAGCGCGGACCGACAAAGACGCACCCCGGCAGACTCGACAGCACGAAAAGCGCTGCGAGCATCCGAATCGAGTTGCTTCGCGCGCGGCGCATGCAATCGCTCGACGTTCCGGGACGGGACCTCTGTCATTCCTTCGACCGCGCTGAGCAGAGCGTTGCAATCGAAACGTCCTGCACCCTGCGCTTCGACCGCTCCGTCCCGCAGCCCCTTCGCATCTTTCCCATCTTTGGGGAAGAATGCTTGCTCTCATTCCATTGCGGCAGAATGCAGACCTTCGCCACGAAGTCGCGAATGCGGTGCCTGGCCGCGCTCTCGATGATGAAATGGAGTCGCGTCTTCGTGGCTTGCGGACGTGACGCCGACTTCGGAACACTCACCGGGAGATGCAGACGCGCAACCCCCGCCCAAACTTCCTCTGAAGGTCTTTCCACTCGTGGAGAACGGCCGGACATCTGACGCTCTGGGCTCGTCAACGGAAGATCCTGTCAACTCCGGCCTGCCGGCCGAGGTCGGTCGAATTGGCCGTGGGATTCCTGCGTCGAGCGCTATTCACTTGGGGAGCCTGGCGAAATGACAAACCCGGATGAAACTGAAACTGCCGACCCTGCCGAAGAGGTGGTCCGTTCGATCGCCCAGGCTCAGCGGCGGCTTTTCGCTTTCATCCTGACATTGGTCCGGCGTGCGGGGGATGCGGAAGACATTCTGCAGGAGACGAACGTCGTTTTGTGGCGGAAACGTGAGACGTTCCGGCCGGGAAGCGATTTCTACGCCTGGGCGTTCGAGATTGCGCGGTGGCAGTTTCTGGCCTGGCGAAGCCGGCAGAATCGTCAGGGAAGTCCGCTGGATGCCGCGCTGCTGTGCGAGATCGCGGAGGTCGCGGCCGTCGAGTCGGAACAGTACGGCCGGCGCGAAGCGGCGCTGCGCGACTGTCTCCAGAAGCTGCCGGCCCCGCAACGGCAACTGATTCTGCGGCGGTATCAGCCTCAGGCCGCGGTCAATTCTCTTGCGGAGGAACTGGGAAAGTCGGCGAAGGCGGTGTCGGAGTCGCTGCGGCGGATTCGTGAGACCTTGCGGCAGTGCATCGAGCGCACGCTGGCCACGGAGGGCACGTGATGAGTGGAACCGCGCCTCGTGACGCTGATGAACGGTCGGTGCTGCTCAACGCGATGGCGGAGGAGTCGCTGACGGCCGATCAGGAACGTCGGCTGAACGATCTTCTCCGCACGGACGCCGGATTCCGTCGCGAATATGTCCTGTTCTGCGAGCTGCTGGCACAGCTGTCGTGGGAGACCGCGGCGGTGCGGGTGGGTGCGGTCGCACCGAGGAATGACGGCGCGGACCTCGGCGGTCCAAAGCCGCCGACGGCGCCGCCGGCCACTTCGGCGCACCGTCCTTCGCGGGGGCGAATTGCAGCGCTGGCAGCTTCGGTGATGGCGGTTGTCCTCGTGGTGGCCTGGTATGGCGTGATGCGATGGGAGGCGTCGTCACTCGGGACGATCTCCGGGATTGCGGGGCGTGTCGAAGTGGTGCGCGGGGACCAGCCTGCCATCGTTCTGGGGGCGGATGACATTGAGCACGGACCGTGGCCGTTGAAAGCGGACGATGCGATCCGGACGGATGGGAGCGGTACGGCAATGTTGCGGCTCGCCGACGGCACCGAAGTGCGTGTGGGATCGGACGCCGAGGTGGTTCTCTCCCATCGATCGGCCGCGCGGGTCACGCTGTGGAAGGGAACGCTCCGGGCGTCGGTCGCCCCTCAATCGGCACGACGTCCGATGACCTTCACGACGCCGCACGCCGACGTCCGGGTGCTGGGGACAGAGCTGGAGTTGCTGGCTTACGGGACAAGGACGGAAGTGGCTGTGACGGAGGGGCGGGTTCGCGTTGTGCGGACGACGGACCGTGCAGAGGCGGAGGTGGCGGCCGGGGAGTTCGTGTCGGTGAAGGACTCCGGGCCGTTGTCTGTCATTCACTGGCCGCGGCCGCCGGACGTGTGGGACGAGGACTTCGAAGAGCTTCCTGCGGGATGGACCGGCCGGCTGGTTCGCGAAGGGCTTCCGCAGGGCTCGCGGGGCGCGTTGAAGGGGGTCGCCGTGAACGATGCCCGCGGACGGAACACGGTCGCCGAATCGCCGACCCGGCCGCAGGGGTTATTCGCCTGGCACGACGACAGCGTCCTGCACGTCACGTTCCGAGTGCAGCCGCCGGCCTGGTTTCATATCTACCTCGTCACCAGGACCTATCCACAGAACGAATCTCCCTTCGCATGGTGCCTCATCGATCCGCGACTGTGGCAGGCGCAGCCGGGCGAATGGCGGACCGTACACATTCCCCTGGCGGATTTTCGTCCCCTCGGCTTCGAGCCGGAGCGGCCGTCGCTCGGACGAATTCCGATCGGCCTCAGCGTCGTCGGACCGGGCGATCTTCCGGGAATCGAGATCGACAGCCTTCGCGTCGACCGGAGCGAATTGCCGCCGGACAGCGAGCATGAAACTTCGGGAGGCAACCCGCCATGAGTCCGTCATCACCACGCGCGATGCGAGTGGCCGCACTGGCATTCCTACTGTCGATCGGGGCGTTTTCCGGGTGTGAGCGGGCGGGGTCGAATCCGTCGGCAACGCCTGACGGCGCCGCCGATGCGGGCGGAGCACAAGTGGAGAAGTCCGGCACTTCGCCAACCCACGCAGACTCGTCGCTCCCTGCGGCGGCTCCCGCCGCGACTTCGGGAAATGGTTCGCCGCGAGTTCCTGCGGGGACCGCGGGCCAGACGAAGCCACCCGTCGCTCTTCCGCCGAAGGGGGACTATCGAAGCAAGCCGCCGACTTCGTCATCAACGTCGTCATCGGCGTTTTTCGCTGGATCAGGGCATTACAACGGACATCATGAGGTCATCGCTCGAGAGCAGCCGGAGTTGCCGACGCGGTTGGACCGAGGAACGACGGTCTCGGTTCAGTCTCTGGCGGGCTCTCGGTTTGCTGAGAGGGGCGAACAGCTGATTTCGCTCCAGAATCCTCAGACGATCGTTGTGTCGGCGACGGCCACCGGCGTTGTTCACCGTCGAATCGTGCGAACGGCCGCGGAGGGATCGCCGGCCTCGACGGTCACCGCGCTTTGTGCGAATGAAGAGACGTTGGCTTGCGGGACCAGTGCCGGGACGGTCGAGATCTACAAGCCGGGGGCGGCTTCGGCCGAGATCGTTTCTCTTGGCGAGACGGTGGTCCAGGCCATCGCAATGCCCCCCCGAGGGGAAGTCGTTCTCGCGGGCGATGCGGAAGGTTCGCTCTTCTGGATTGAGCGGAGCCGCGCGTCGTTGAAAGGACAGAAGAAGCAGGGCGGGCCGATCCACGCCATTGCGGTCTCTCCCGATGGTCGGCTGGCGGCGACGGTGGACAATGAGCAGACGGTCAGGATCTGGGATATCGCCGGTCAGACGTTGCAGCAGACGCTGGGCGGCCACGAGTCTTGGGTCGGGGCGGTCGCCTTCAGTCCGGATGGACAATCGCTCCTCAGCGGCGATGCGCGGGGCGAACTGGTTCGATGGGATGTGACGACCGGGAAGAAGATCGCGTCGTATGAGTTCCGCCGCGGCCTCGTCCGAACATCCGGCTCCCCTGTCCTCGAAGAAACCGGGGCAGGAGGTTCCGCGAACGATGCCGCGAACATCCCGCGGGTTGGCGGAATCACGGCCCTCGCGTTTCGGCGCGACCAGAAGGTGGCAGCGGCCGGGACATCGAGCGGTTACACGCAGACGTTCGATCTGGAGCGCGGCGCCGAGTTGTCGCCCGTGTTTCACCGTTCGCCCGTCATCGACCTGGCCTTCGCCGAGGATGGCGCGTCGCTTCTGGTCGCGACGCAGTCGGGAGAGGCGACGCGCTGGTGGAGTGCGCCGGATCCTCCCCGGCTGCTGGAGGGACACCAGGGAAGTGTGCGGTTTGCGGCGCTGGATTCGACAGGGCGGCGCGGGGTGACTGCCGGCGTCGATCGGCAACTGCGGGTATGGGACGTCGAGCAGGGACTGCTGGTGCAATCGCTCGACAGCGGCGGCGAAGCGATAACCGCCGGGGCGTTATCGACCGATGGGACGCGGGCCGTCACGGGCGGGTACGGTTCCGGCATCACGCTTTGGGATCTGTCCGAGATGAAGTCGCTCGGCAAACGGTTTGGGCACAAGAAGCGGGTCTGGTGGTTCGATTTCGCCCCGGATGGATCGCGGTTCGCGTCCGGCTCGGACGATCAGACGGTGAAGGTCTGGGACTTCGCATCGCAGCGGCTGATCCGGACGATTGAGCATGACGCGCCGGTCCGCTTCGTCCGGTTTTCCCCGGAAGGGGCGAGACTGGCGACAAGCACGCTCGATCCGCGCGGTTGGCAGTTCCCCGCACGGCTCCAGGTCTGGAATGCGGAAACCGGAAAACTGCTTGTCGAGTTGCGCGGGCACCGTGCGGCGGTCAACGCGGCCGTCTTCAGTCCCGACGGGAGCGAGCTGACGTCGTGCGGGGCGGACGGCCAGGTGTGCCGGTGGAAGGTGGCGACGGGGGAATGGCTGCAGGACGACTCGCGCCCGCACGGCCTGTCGCATGCCGGACTGATCGGCGGCGAGTTCCTCGTGATGCGGCGGTTCAACACGGGCGTTTTCGTCGATCGTCCGGGAACATTGCAGCGGTTGCTGGCATTCGATGTCCCGACGCGTTCGATCGGGGACCTGCACGTTGCGACGCGCGGCCATCGCATCATTGCGGGGACCGAGGAAGGGACCGTCTACGTCTGGAGTCTCCGCCATGAGTAACTCCCGTCGGAGGGCCTTTACTCTGATAGAGCTCCTGGTCGTGTCGGCCGTGATCGGGATTCTGATCGCACTGCTGCTCCCCGCGGTGCAGGTGGTCCGGGAAGCCGCCCGCCGGATGAGCTGCTCGAACAACCTGTCGCAGATCGGACTGGCGCTGCACAACTATCACGACAGCCACCGCGTGCTGCCGTTCGGGTGCGGGACCGATTACGACGGAATCGTCTCGTCGCTGGGAACGCTGCGCGACCGTCGCTACTCGGCGCAGTCGCAGATTCTTCCGCAACTTGACCAGAAGAACGTTCACGACCGGATCCATTTCGACGTCGCGCCGTTCGCCCCTTACGTCAACTCGGGCGCGTACGACCCGGAGTGCATCGCCAGCGGCGGGCGGAGCGCGACGAACGGAGAAGCGGCGATTGCGGTGATTCCGGTGTTCCTCTGCCCGTCCGACGTCGACCGGCTGGAGAGCGTGTGGGGGCACAACAATTATCGATCGTGCAACGGCGGGGGCTGGCAGGGGCGCAATGGGAACGGCATGTTCGGACAGAACAGCAGCGTCCGGTTCGGCATGGTCGGCGACGGGCTTTCTCACACGGCGATGTTCAGCGAGCGATGCAAGGGGACGTGGAACCACCAGCAGTTCGACCCGCTCTCCGACATCTACGACCTTGCCGGGATCTGGAACGAAGAGACGTTCCGCGAGCACTGCCTCAGCCTCTCGCCCGAAGAGGCCGCCGCGTATCACCAGAACGTCGATTCGGGACAGAACTGGCTCGAAGGAAACTTCAACTGGACCCGCTACAACCATCTCGTTCCGCCCAACCACGTCAGCTGCAAGAACGGCTTCACGTGGGACGGTGTCGGGATGGCGGCGTCGAGCCGGCATCGCAGCGGGGTCAATCTGCTGTTCGGAGATGGCCACGTGCAGTTCGTCAGCGACCAGGTCGACCCGGCGACGTGGCGGGCGCTGGGAACGATCCGCGGCGGCGATGCGACCGGAGAGTTCTGATGACGCCCTTGCGCTACCTCATCGTGCCGCTGTTCGCGGTCGTCGCGTGCGCGGTGTCGGCGACGTCAGCGCCGGGGGCAACCTATGAGTGGGACTTCCGCAATGGTCACTTTGACAACCTCTCGCTGGTGCCGATGGGGAGCGGGGCGGTGACCCTGCTCGTGCCGACTCGCGAGGGGCTGCGGATGGCGTTGCCGGCAGGATATGACGTCAAGGCGCTCGGATTCTCTCCGCGATTCACGTTGCGGGGGGATTTCGAGGTGACCGTCGAGTTCACGATTCTCAGCCGGACGCTTCCGAAGAGCGGCCATGGCACGGGTCCGAGCATTTACCTGTCGACCGGGTCGACCCAGGATCCGGCGGCGTCGATCGGGCGGCTGCTGCGTCCGGACGGCCGCGATATCCATGGGCTGTTCGCCGCGCGGATTGATGACGGGAAACGTGTTCCCACCGCGAGGCTGATCAACGTTGCGGACAGCAAGGTGATGAGCGGGCGGCTGCAGCTCAAGCGAAGCCAGGGGGAGATCACGTATTCGGCCGGGGAGGGGCGGAATGCGCCGCTACGGCCGCTGGCGACTCTTTCGATGGGCGAGGGCGAGGTGACGATGCTCCGGATCGGGGTGTCGCAAAGCGACCCGCAGTCGTCTGCGGTGGTCGTGCTGCACAACGTCCGGATCGAAGCGGCGGAGCTGCCGCACATCCCGTCGGAGTCTTCAAGGACGGCGCAGCTTTATCGCCCGCGGTATCAGCCGCCCCCCGCCCTGTCATCTCGTCGATGGCTGTGGCAGGCGCTGGCCGCGCTGGGATTGGCCGTCGCCGCCGGGTCGTGGTGGTGGAAGCGGAGCTCGAACATCTGACGAGCGGGAATGCTCATGGATTTCCTTCGACGACGGATGTTCGTCCAACGCCATGACGGAGCCGGAGAGATCGTTCGGGACGGCACTCATGCGGGCAGGCTGCGCCGCACGATGACGGCTCGCCCCCTCCAATCCCTTTCAGAGAGTCGATCATGCGGCGAAACGGATCCTTTCTGACGTCGGACCGAATGTTCCCGATCGTCGTCCTTGCCGCGATGGCGTTCGTCGTGAGTACGATTCTCTACGAGGCTTTCATCACGACAATCAACCTCTCAATTACAGGAGATCCTTTCCACTGGAAGACGACGTGCGAGTGCCCGTCCTGCGGGGGAATGGGCTTCTGCGTCGATCCGCAGACGTCCCTGTACCGATGCGAGCGGTGCGGCTGGGAAGACGTCGTTCGAGAGTGAGGGGCTCTTGAATGGCGATGCGCCGAGGCATGCCGCGCCGGGTGGTTTTCTCTCCCTTCTCTTCCTACGATCAACGGCCGTCACGGAGGTCTGAGCATCGCACATCCGATTCGCGCTGACGGAGGCAGGGAATGTCGTTCAAGCCGGTCTTTCTGACCGTCGTCATCGCGACGGCGCTGGTCGTCTCCGCGGTCGTAATCAACAGCTTTCGGCCGAAGATCGAAATTCGACAACCCGGGACGAGCTTTGTCCGCGCGACGGGGAAGTGTGCGGAGTGCCACCGGCGCGAGACCTCAGCCGTCGTGCATCAGTACGAGATGAGCCGGCATGCCGAGAAGGGGGTGACTTGTCTCGATTGCCATCAGCCGCAATCGGGACAGGATCCGATGGACCACCGCGGGTTCGTCATCTCCCGCCATCTGACGTCGGCCAACTGCAAGAGCTGCCATGCGACCGAGTACGCCCAGTACGCCCGGAGCCGGCACGCCGCTCCCGCATGGGCGGCGGTGAGCGGGCCGAAGAGCTTCACGTCCGAGCAGATCGCGTTCGCGGAGCAGTTCCATCCCGGAGCGGTGAACCGCGCCCCCAACGCGCTGGCGCTTCTCGAAGGGGAGGCCGCCATCAGCTCGGGCTGCCAGAAGTGCCACGATGTCGGAAAGCCCAACGCCGACGGCTCGATTGGAACCTGCACCGCCTGCCACGCCCGGCACTCGTCGTCGATCGAACTGGCCCGGACTCCGGAAACGTGCGGGCAATGTCACATGGGGCCCGACCATTCGCAGATCGAGATCTATCACGAGTCGAAGCACGGCGTCCTGTTTCATGCACAGCACCACCAGTTTAATCTGGCGGCGGATCCCAAGTCGCTCACCACGCGCGACATGCCCGTTCCGACCTGCGCCACGTGCCACATGAGCGGGCTGGAAGGTCAGAAAGTCACGCACGACACGACCGAGCGGCTTTCGTATTTCCTGTTTCAACCCGTCAGCGAGAAGCGGCCTGCCCACGCGCAGGGACAGGTCGCGATGCAGGAGACGTGCCTCAAGTGCCATACCGAGCCGAGCATCCGGAAGTTCTACAAGGAGGCCGAGAACGTCGTCCGCTCGACCAACTCGCTGGTGACCGAGGCCGAGCAGCTGATGAAGTCGCTGCAGGACGAGAAGCTGCTTACGCCCGCGCCGTTCGATGAGCCGATCGACTACCTGTTCTTCGATCTGTGGCATTACTACGGGCGGACGGCCAAGCACGGCGGCTTCATGGGGGGCGCGGACTTCGTCCAGTGGCACGGCTTCTACGAGATCAAGGCGAAGCTCGCCGAGCTGAAGCGGCAGGCGGACGAACTTCGCACGAAGCGGAGAGCGGATAAAGAGGAGGCGTCGCAATGAGCGAACTCGCGG
The DNA here is from genome assembly GCA_020850695.1 of Planctomycetaceae bacterium. Lineage (GTDB taxonomy): Bacteria > Planctomycetota > Planctomycetia > Planctomycetales > Planctomycetaceae > JADZEF01. The sequence goes on from JADZEF010000013.1 coordinate 12,590, forward strand.
CGTCGAAGTCTGCGTCTGCGGGGGCGCCCCCCCTCAGGCTCTGGGCCGGCCGCCTGATGTCGGACCCGGTGCGGCCGGCCGAACTGTTCGCCGTCGCGAATCTTGCGTTTCTGGCCGTCGACATCTACGTCGCCCATTCGGTCAACGGCTTCGCGCATTGGGCCGAATGGATTCCGTTCGGCTTCTCGCTCATTGCTCCCTTCCTGCTGCTTGCCGCGATGGCGATCGAGGGCCGGATTGTTCCCGCACGTCCTCTGCCGGGAGGGAGGATGAGAGGGCGGGCCTGGATCGCCCGGGCGGTGGGACTGTTTGTCGGCGCTGGTTCGGTGTTGGTGGGTGTTGCGGGATTGCTGTGGCACCTCGAGAGCCAGTTCTTTCAGGATCAGACGCTCCGCAGCCTCGTTTACACGGCCCCCTTCGCGGCGCCTCTCTCCTACACAGGGATTGGGCTGCTGCTGCTGCTCGACCGTCTGCGACCCGATGAGGAGACGGATTGGACGCGGTGGGTGCTCGTGCTGGCGATGGGCGGGTTTGTGGGGAATTTCCTGCTGGCCCTCGCCGACCACGCACAAGGCGGGCTGCTGGACTGGAACGAATGGATTCCGGTTGTGGCCGCAGCACTTGCCGTCGGTGCGCTCGCCGTGGCCGTCGGCTATTTCCGAGATCGGGCATTCCTGACCGTCTGCCTGTGGCTGATGGTTGCTCAGATCGGGGTCGCCCTGGCCGGATGGGGCTTCCATCTGGCCACGATTCCCGAGAGCCCGATGGGATCGCTGTGGTCGCGAATCCTTTACAGTGCGCCGGTTTTCGCTCCTCTGCTGTTCGCCGACATGGCGATTCTCGCGGCTTTGCCGCTCTGGACGCTGCGCGCGGCGAGCGCAGCGAACGGCAGCCCAGGGCAGGCTCGACTGGAGTAGCGTCGGCAAACCCTCCAGTTCGGGAAGGGAGCTGACACAAAGCAAGAACCCCTGTGGGGCCGTGCCGACACAGGGGCTGAGCGCGCTCTTGCGAGGTCTGGGGACTTCGAAATCTCGCGGTCACCGAGTCCTCTGATTCAAGCGGGTGTCCTCAGATCTGAGTTTTCGCGGGCACATCAGCGGTTCGCCACCCGCTTCGACTTCTGACTCAGCGACGGGTCGAGGTCGAAGCGGTCGAGGTTCATGACCTTGTTCCAAGCGGCCACGAAATCGTTGACGAACTTCTCCTTCGCGTCGTCGCTGGCATAGACCTCGGCGATGGCCCGCAGTTGCGAGTTCGAGCCGAACACGAGATCGACGCGGCTTCCGGTCCAGACGACTTCACCCGACTTGCGGTCGTGCCCTTCGTAAACTCCTTCGGTCTTCTCCGACTTGTGCCACTCGGTGTTCATGTTGAGCAGGTTGACGAAGAAGTCGTTGGTCAGCGAGCCGGGTCGCTTCGTGAAGACACCGAGCTTCGAGTCGCCGACGTTGGCGTTGAGGACTCGCAGTCCGCCGACAAGGACCGTCATCTCGGGAGCGGACAGCGTGAGCTGCTGGGCGCGGTCCACGAGGAGTTCTTCCGGCGGCCGGCGGTGTCCTTCGCCAAGGTAGTTGCGGAAGCCATCGGCGGTCGGTTCGAGCGGGGCAAACGACTCGGCGTCGGTCAATTCCTGCGTCGTGTCGGCACGGCCGGGAGAGAACGGGACCTTGACGTCCTGTCCGGCCTTCTTCGCGGCGTCCTCGACGGCGGCGCACCCGCCCAGCACGATGACGTCGGCGAGCGAGACACGCTTCTTGCCGGTCTGCGACTCGTTGAACTTCTTCTGGATCCCTTCCAGCTTCGCCAGGACTTTCGCCAGCTCTTCCGGCTGATTGACCTGCCAGTCCTTCTGGGGAGCGAGACGGATGCGTGCCCCGTTCGCGCCGCCGCGGAAGTCCGAACCGCGGAACGTGGAGGCCGAGGCCCAGGCGGTTGTCACCAGCTGGGAGGTGGAGAGGCCGGAGGCGAGGATCTGCTCTTTGAGGTCGGCGATTTCCTTGTCGCCGACGATCTCGTAGTCGACCGCGGGGATCGGATCCTGCCAGATCTGGGCTTCGGCCACCATCGGCCCGAGGCAGCGTGCCACGGGGCCCATGTCGCGGTGCGTCAGCTTGTACCAGGCCTTGGCGAAGGCTTCGGCGAACTGGTCCGGGTTCTCGTGGAACCGCTTCGAGATCTTCGCGTACGCCGGATCCATCCGCAGGGCGAGATCGGTCGTGAACATCATCGGGGCGTGCGACTTATTCGGATCATGGGCATCCGGGACGGTGGCCTGCCCCTTCTTGCCTTTCGGCTTCCACTGCGTCGCGCCGGCCGGACTCTTGGTCTCCTCCCACTCGTAGCCGAAAAGGTTCTCGAAGTACCAGTTCGACCACCGGGTGGGAGTGGACGACCACGCCCCTTCGAGCCCGCTGGTGATGGTATCGCCCCCCTTTCCCTTGCCGAACTTGTTCTTCCAGCCGAGTCCCTGCTGCTCGATGGGGGCTCCTTCGGGTTCGGGCCCGACGTTCCCTTCCGGCGTCGCCGCTCCGTGGGCCTTGCCGAAGGTGTGCCCGCCCGCGATGAGGGCCACGGTTTCCTCGTCGTTCATCGCCATGCGGCCGAAGGTCTCGCGGATATCGCGGGCGGCCGCGAGGGGATCGGGCTTGCCGTTCGGACCTTCGGGATTGACGTAGATCAGCCCCATCTGGACGGCGGCGAGCGGGTTCTGCAGCTTGCGGTCGCCGCTGTACCGCTTGTCGTCGAGCCACTTGCTTTCCGGTCCCCAGTAGATGTCTTCTTGCGGCTCCCACACGTCTTCGCGTCCGCCGGCGAAGCCGAAGGTCTTGAAGCCCATCGATTCGAGCGCCACGTTGCCCGTGAGGATCATCAGGTCGGCCCAGGAGATCTTGCGGCCGTACTTCTGCTTGATGGGCCACAGCAGCCGGCGGGCCTTGTCGAGGTTCCCGTTGTCGGGCCAGCTGTTACGCGGGGCGAACCGCTGCATGCCGTAGCGGGCGCCGCCGCGGCCGTCGGAGACGCGGTACGTCCCCGCACTGTGCCATGCCATGCGGATGAAGAACGGGCCGTAATGGCCGTAGTCGGCGGGCCACCAGTCCTGCGACGTGGTCATCAACTGTTTGATGTCCTTCTTCACCGCATCGAGGTCGAGCGTCTTGAACTCTTCGGCGTAGTTGAAGTTGCCGCCCATGGGATTCCCCCGGGGCGAATTCTGATGCAGCACCTTCAGGTTCAACTCGTTGGGCCACCATTCGCGATTCGATTGCCCGCGGATCATCTTCGGCTCGTGTGGCGTGGCGCCGTCGCCGATTCCGGCGAAGCTGGTGAGCGACTGGAGGACGCCGGTGACGGGGCACTTCCCCGCGGCCTCGGCGGCTTTGCTTCCGCCCGGTTTCGGACTGCCGTCCTTGCCGGGGGTCTGAGCGAAGACCGACGAGGCGGTGCAGATCACCGCAAGGCTCGTCACCCATCGAGCGGCGTGACTGGTTCTGGTCATGAGTCTCTCCGTTGCCAGGGACTGGGGATTGACGCGGGCGGCACCGTGCGGCCTTCGAAGGCCGCCACCCCTCGCCGGACTGGAATCAGTATCGCCCTCCGGGAATGATGCGTCCAATGCAATTATCACATACAATCAATGCACGGAATGCATTGCTTTCAGGTTTCGTCCATCGAGCGTCGCACCATGGAAATCGACCAGCTCCGCAGCTTTCTGAAGGTGGCCGAAGAGGGAAGCTTCACGCGAGCCGCGAGTGAGATCGGTTTGTCGCAATCGGCTCTGAGCCGCTCCATCGCACGGCTGGAGGGGGAACTGGGGCAACCGCTTTTCGAGCGGCAGACGCGGAAGGTCGTCCTGACCGACGCGGGGCGGGTGCTCGTCGACCGCGCGCGGAAGATCCTGCTGATGGTCGATGATGTTCGAACCGAGATCGGCGACGACGGTCAGTCCGGGCGAGTGCGCATCGCGGCCATCCCGACGATCGCTCCGTACTTTCTTCCGGAGTGCCTGCAGACGTTCCAGAAGCGATTCCCGCAGTCGCAGCTCATCGTCCAGGAGGACACGACAGAGAATCTGCTGAAGAAGGTGGCCGACGGCGAGGTCGACATCGCGATTGCCGCCTTACCGATCGTCGCGAAGTATCTGGAGGTGGAGCCGCTATTCGAGGAAGAGCTTTTGCTGGTGTGCGGGGCGCAGCATCCGCTGGCGCGGAAGAAGACGATCCGGGCGTTGGACATCGAGGAATATCCGTTCGTGCTGCTCGGCGAGGCGCATTGCCTGTCCGACAACGTCATCGCGTTCTGCCGACAGAAGTCGTTTCATCCGGTCTCGGTCGATCGGACGAGCCAGCTGGCGATGGTGCAGGAACTCGTCTCGCTGGGACACGGCATCAGCCTCGTGCCGGCGATGGCCCGTCAGCGGGACACGAGCAAGTCGCGGGTCTACCGGTCGCTGGCCGGACAGAAGCCGTCGCGAACGGTCGTGATGGTGTCGAATCCGTACCGCTACCTCAGCCGACTCGTGCGCCGCTTTCAGGAGCACTTGAAGGAGGAACCAGCGGCGAGGGGCGCATGGCCCGCTTCTTGAGAAGGGAAGCCGGTGCAGCGCCTCGCTCGGCTTTGCATTGCGTGTCGTCGACCCCGCCTTCGGGCTGGTTCTCGGGACCGGTTGTGCGGAGGGTGCAGCCTTTGCCGCGGCCGGGTGGCGGGGGTCGGCCGGAGAGAGCCCCCAGCGAGTCCGCACCCGCAGCTTCCGAGAACTTTTCTGGAAGCGTGGGCATCCTCGTGAAAATGCTCCTCAGCAGCGGCGGCACGACGCGGGGAACGGTCGCCGGCATCGGCTCAGGCTGTTGGCGGCGAAGGGAATCCCCGCCAGGACAGCGATCACGACGAGTGCGGCAAGCGCTGAGTCGCCGGACCCGTGGACGCCGACGGCAGCCGTCTGTTTCAAGGACCGGGAGGTCAGCGTCACTTTGTCGCTGAGTTCTCGACGTTCCCAGCCGGTCACCTTGCCGGACTCGTCCATCAGAGGGAAGACCTGCACGGGGACAAGTTCGGCCTGCCATACCCCTTGGTCGTTCGGAGCGACGTTCACTTCGAGGTGGCCGTAGTGTTTGCCGCCGGAGATCAACTGGCGTCCCTTCCAGACCTCGAGGAAGTCGTCGTGTGCGAGGAACTGACGGTAGGGGTTGTCGAAGCCGACGGACGGTCCCCGCAGGCCGTCGCCGCCGATTCCCACGTCGTAGAAGTGAATGGCGTGCGGGCGGGTCGTGCCGTCGGGAAGCGTCTCCATGCCCCGCTTCAGCGATCGCTCGAGCATTTCGTCGTGCCCCGAGATGACCGCATCGACTCCGTAGCGGAACAGGAGCGGTTCGAGGACACGCATCGCGATGCCCGATTGACCGGAGAATGTCGGCTGGCCGAACGGAATGCTGTGCGGTCCGGAGCCATACGCCGTGTGATGGAATTGCACGAAGGTGAAGCGTGACCGCTTCTGGGCGTCGGCGAGTTGCTTTTCGAACCAGACGTATTGCTCGCTTCCCGGGTTGAAGTCGGGGGCGTGGCTGCCGGTCAGGTTGTGATTGGTGTCGGAGGCCGTCTTGTCCGGCAGACCGTCGCTCGAGTCGAGCGTGATGAGAGTGATCGGCCCGTAGTCGATGCGGTAATACCGCTTCGACTGCCGCCGGTCGGCCGCGTCATTCGCGGGCATGTCGAAGTACGTGAGATACTTCGCCGTCGAGAAATCGGCTCCCTCGGCCGTGTACCCGCCGGCCGCTCCCGCATAGTTTTCGTGATTGCCGAGCGACGGGAGAATCGGAATGCGGCTCGCCACCGCGCCGTACATTCCCGCGTTGTGCCGCCAGAACTCGTCCCAGTCGCGCTGCTCGCCGCCGGTTTCGACCAGGTCTCCCGCGATCAGAATGAAGTCCGGCTCGCGCGACGCGATGACTTTGAGGTTCTCGCGGTAGCCCGTCGTCTGGTCGGCGATATACGTCTTGATGTCGGCCGGGCGGTTCGAGCTTTTGTGGGCCGGCCAGTCGACGGGCGGACTTGTCGAGGACTCGGGCTCCGTTTCCGGATCGGAGTAGGCCACGAAGCGGATGGGCTGATCGGGGCCAGGGGCCGTCCTGAACTCGCCTGACTTCGTCTCGTCCCCCTGCTTCACGGTGTATTTGTAGCGCGTCCCGGCCCTCAGTCCGGTCACGCGCACCGAATGCAGATACGGCAGTGCGGGATGTGGTCCGCCGGGCTCCGTCCGATTGTAGGCCAGTGCATCCACCCGTTCCGGCTTCGACTCCGAAGTTCGCGGCCCCTCGGAGGTCTGCACGGTCAACGTGCCCGGCGCTTCGGCATTCGAGAGCCACCGTACGGTCATGGCGTCGGTTGCTGGATTCTGGACGTAGGGCAAGACGCGAAACGCCTGCGCGTCCGCAATCGACGACATCCAGACCGCGATTCCGAACGCGGCGGAGGAAAGGTAAAAGCCACGGCAATGCATGACAGCGCGTCCCAAAGAGCACGTTGAACCTTCATCAGTTATAGCGCGTTGCCCCCTCGGCAGACAGCGAAGCGAATGGTGCGGGCGTTCCTGGTAGCGTCCCCGTCTGGTGGGTGGCACCCGGAATCGACTTCGAATCAGGACGGCACCGCGTTCCTGTTGTCGACGCCGGTTCGCAGGGCCTGAATCAGGAACTCCAGCGTTGCGGGTTTTCGTGAAGTGCCGACAATCGCCTGATATCCTTCTGCCCACCGCTCTGGATGAGGTTCGCATGAAGTACGGCGAGTTGAAGTGGACCGAAGTCCAACGCATGGACAAGTCGCGCCGGGTGGTCGTGCTCCCGCTTGCGAGCCTGGAACAGCACGGCCATCACCTGCCGCTGCTGACCGACACCCTGATCGGCGCCGAAATCGCGCGGCGCGTCGAAGAGGCGCTGCCGGAGACGGTTCTCCTGACGCCCACGCAGTGGCTGGGAGCCAGCCATCATCACATGACGTTTCCCGGCACGCTCAGCCTGCCGACCGACATGTATATCGACGTGGTCTGCACGCTTTGCGAGTGCATTCTGAAAGCGGGCTTTCCGCGGATCTTCCTGCTCCTGTCGCATGGAGGGAACGACGTTCCCTGTCAGGAAGTCCTGCACCGCATGGCCATCCGGCATCGCGATCGGGACGACTTCTGGATTGCGGCAGCCGGATACTGGGCGGTGGCCGACGACGCCCTGCAGATTCCCGAGATGACGACCGCTCGTCCCACGCATGCCTGCGAGTACGAGACCTCCATGATCCTGTCGATTCGCGAGGACCTCGTCGATCTCCCCGCCGCTCGCGGCGAAACCATGCGGCTGGAATCGAAGTTCTACTTCCCCGACATGACGACACGGCGCGGCAACAAGGTGCATTTCGCCCTGCCGTTCGAGCAGATGACGGGGACGGGGGCCATTGGCCGGCCGGATCTCGGCACCGCGGAGAAAGGCGAAAAGCTGTATGCGGCCGCCGCCGCCCGGGTCGTCGAGTTCCTCCGGGAGTTTGCTGACTGGCCGCGTCCCCGACGCGAATCATCCCACGCATGAACTTCAGAGGGGTTTCACCATGGCATTTCGTTGCGCGATCCTGGCGGCGTCGGTGCTGGCGCTCGGCTCCGCCGCCGCGCCGGCGGCCGAGCGACCGAACATCCTGCTGATCCTGTCGGACGACCAAGGCTTCGCGGACTATTCGTTCCTCGGTCATCCCCACATCCGCACGCCGCACATCGATCGTCTTGCCCGCGAGGGACGGACGTTTCGGCGCGGGCACGTTCCTTCAAGCCTCTGCTGCCCCAGCCTCGCGTCGATTATCACGGGGCTCTACGCCCATCAGCACCTCATCACGAGCAACGATCCGCCGCTGCCTGCCGGCAAGACAGGTCGCGCTGCCGAAGCCGATGCAACATTTCAGAAGCAGCGCCAGCAGATGATCGACTTCATCGATCGCGTTCCGACGATACCGCGGATGCTGGGCGACACGGGGTACGTGAGCTTTCAGTCGGGCAAGTGGTGGGAGGGGAACTTTCGCCGCGGCGGGTTCACGAAGGGAATGACGCACGGAGACGTGAGTCGCGGCGGCCGGCATGGCGACGAGGGACTCAAGATCGGCCGCGAGACGATGCAGCCGGTGCTTGACTTCATCGACGATTCCGCGCGCGATGCGAAACCGTTCTTCGTCTGGTACGCGCCGATGCTCCCGCATTCGCCCCACAATCCCCCCGAGCGGTTACTCGAACGCAATCGCGCGAAGGCCCCGACGCTCGAAGTCGCAAAGTACTGGGCGATGTGCGAGTGGTTCGACGAGACCATCGGCACGCTGCTCAAACATCTCGATGAGAAGCGGCTGACCGACAACACACTGGTCGTTTACCTCTGCGATAACGGCTGGATCCAGGATCCCAACGCCGATCGATATGCGCCGCGGTCGAAACGCTCGCCTTACGAAGGCGGGTTGCGGACTCCAATCATTGTGCGGTGGCCCGGCCACATCAAACCGCAGATGCGTGACGACCTGGCGACGTCGCTCGACCTGGCGCCGACTATTCTGAAGGCCGCAGGCCTGAATCCGACGAAGGAGATGCCGGGGATCAACCTGCTCGACGATGCCGCCGTCGCCGCGCGGACAACACTCACGGGAGAGATCTTCGAGCACAACGCGGTCGAAATCGGAAAGCCGGCGTCCAGCCTGCATTATCGCTGGATCATTCGCGGCGACTGGAAGCTCATTGTCCCCGCACCGCGCATGAAGGAGAGTTCGACCGAACTCTTCAATCTGCGGAATGATCCGGACGAACAACGCAACCTCGCTGCCGCGGAAGCGGCGCGGGTCGGGGAATTGCAGAAGGCTCTCGATGGATGGTGGACGCCGGAGTGAGTTCGTCCGGTGTCTCGCAGACCTCAATCCATGGTCACCGCGCTGGCGATTTGCCAGCGTCCCCCGCAGTCGCAGGCGGCGTAGTACATTCGGAGCCGGCCATCGTCGAGCGGCATCAGCGACATGTCTTCCGCATGCACGGCATCGATCCCCTTCGCGCCGTAGCCTGCGCCTTCAATGACGCACTGACCCTCGGACCACGACAAACCGTCCGGCGATGTCGCGACGAGAATCCGCGAGCGGTATCCCGAGAGGTCCGACGCTATCGACGCCGCAGCGAAGTCATCGCTCGTCCCCTTTGCGACGGCATTCGCATCGTGACTCGGATGCAGCACAGCGTTTCCCCCCGAGGGGATGTCCTGCCATGCGGAATAGAGCATGATCCACCCTTCCCCCTGCGGAGAAGGGATCGCTTCGCCCGCGGTGATGCCGGCCGAATCGAGTGTTCCCTGGCGATCGCGGATGCGGACGCCGGGTTCGAACTCAAAGTCCAGTCCGTTGTGAGTCACCGCGCTGACCACGCACTGCGAGAGCCGCTCTCCCTTTCCCGGCCCTCCCGGTCCGAATTCCGACCGGCAGCAATAAAGTCGACTGCGACCCTCTTGCAACGGCACGATTCGCGGAGCACTCACGCCGCCCGGGCTCTGCAATCGGACGCCATCTTCGATCGTCCAGTTCACCTGGTCGGATGAGAGGGCGCTCGCGATGACCGTGGGACGATCGGCGGTTCCGCGCGATTCGTAGTACATGCGCCAGCGGCCGTCGGCGAGGCGAGCGACACTTGGAGCCAGCGCGCGGAGAGAGGCGTGCGGAAGGTTGGATTGCGGGGCCACGCGGATCCCCGGCTCGACCTGAAACGTGAGGCCGTCGTCGGACACCGCGCTCAGGATGTAGCCCTGGCACGACGAGAACGGCTTGGCCGGGCCGACCGCCGTATAGAAGAGCCGATAACCCCCGTCGGGTCGACGCACGATGCAGGGCGCCTGGACCTTGAGGCTGTCGAGCGGACGCGAGCCCCCCACGCGGGCTCCGGGCTCTTTCTGCCACCGGAGGATGTCGGTCATCGATCTTCTCGAAATGAAAGCAGCTCTCATGCGCCGCATGAGGTTAAGCCATGCGCGCGACGGACGTCAAAGAATTCGTCCCTCGCGTCGCCACGTGGGTGGGCGTCACGAAAGCAACGGAAAGTTCTGGAGTGTTCGCTCTCATTAGGCTTTGTCGGAAAACTCCGGATACAGAGTGCCGACTCATTCGCAGCACGGGCACTCATGCCCGCGTGTGAGACGATTGTGGGAGTTTCGCACGGGCATGAGTGCCCGTGCTACGTCCCAATCGAGTTTTCAGACAAAGCCTAAATCGACGGCCACAATCGTGAGGCACTGTCGCAAGACGAATTCCTGATGCGGATCGCTCCACTGTTGGACCAGCGGACCGACATGGGTTCTCCTTTTCTTTACGCCGAAGGCGTTGTACTCCAAAGCCCAGGGTCGCGAGGCCTGGCGAGCGCACCCTGGGTTACGCCCGATGATGATTTGGTACCCCAACGGGGTACGACATTCCGCTCCACTTCGCCCACGGTTTGTACAACCCCGTTGGGGTTGGTGTTTTCTGTTCGTTACAACCCAGGGTGCGCTCACTTCGTTCGCGACCCTGGGCTTTGGTGTACAACGCCGGTGGCGTAAAGACACAGTCACCCACGGCCGCGCGCCTCACAATCGCGGTCAGTCATTTAGAACAACGGGAGCCGTGCACACCACCCTCAATGCGAGTTTCGGCTCTTCAGGCCGAGCTGCCGACAAACACCGACTTGCCTGCCAGCCAGCGGGTCTCTGAATCGTCAGCCATACCACGGCATGATGCCGCTGGTTGCCGAGGCGGGCGTCGAATGACATAGTCAGGCCCTGATCACGACTCGCTCTCCTCTTTCGATGTGATGAGACTGCCATGTCTGCCGCGTTTCGCGCTCGCCTGCTGGCCGGGGAAAAGCTCATGGGGACGATGGTCACGCTGCCGACGCCGGCCGTGGCCGAGATTCTCGCCGACCTGGGGTTCGACTGGCTGTTCGTCGACGGTGAGCACGGCCCGCTCGAGACGGCCGATCTGCTGGGGATTCTGCAGGCCGTGGGCACCCGCACCACCTGTCTCGTGCGGGTGCCGGCGGCCCTGGAAGTCCCCATCAAGAAAGTGCTCGACCTGGGAGCGGGGGGAATCATCGTCCCGCAGGTCAACACGGCGGAGCAGGCGGCCGATGTGGTGCGGTTCGCCCGCTACACGCCGGCGGGTGCTCGCGGCGTCGGCCTGGCCCGCGCGCATGGCTACGGGATGCGGTTCAAGGAGTACGTCCAATCGGCGAACGAGCAGATTTCGGTCGTCGTGCAGGCCGAGCACATCCGGGCGGCGGAGAACATCGAATCGATCGTCAAAGTCGAGGGAGTCGATGCGGTGCTGCTGGGGCCGTACGACCTGTCGGCCAGCCTCGGCAAGACGGGGAAGCTCGACGACAAGTCGGTCACCGACGCGATCGACCACATCACGAAGACGTGCCTGGCCGCGAAGAAGCCGCTCGGCGTCTTCGGCGTCACGGCGGCGGCGGTCCGGCCGTACATCGATCGCGGCTACGGATTGATTGTCGCGGGAGTCGACACGCTGCTGCTGGGATTCGCGGCGAAGACGCTGCGCGAGGAACTGCGGTGAGGCTTACTGCTGCCCCTGAGTACCGCTCACTTCGGTGGCCTTGAAATGTCTGCGGCTGGGGACCATTTCAATGACGGCGCCCGACATCGAGCTTTCTTCGTCTCCTTCAAACCTCTGACGCGAAACGGTCGACTTGTGCTTTCCGAAGGACTTCAGGATGTAGAGGTCTTTGGACTGGTCGTAGCTGATCTGGTCGGCCCTGCCGTGGAACGTTCGTCCTTCGACTTCGGCGTTGCCCGAGCCGAGGACTTCGACGTGCCCCTGCGTGCCTCGCTTCTTTTTGTCGTCCGACTTGTCCGACGGTTTCGCCGCCAGGATGTGCTGCTGCAGCCTCAACTGATCGCACCGCATCCAGCCGCCGTCCTTCGGCAGCTTGTCCGGATCGATGACTTCCGGCGGCCGCTGCACGCGTCCATGCACGATCTCGACGCGGTCCTTGAACGTCGTATAACGCTCGTTGACGTTGCCTTCGGAAGCTCCAGCGAAGTCGACGCGGGTGAAGTCCCAGGCGTTGGGATCGGCCTGCGTGGGACGCGGGGCGGGGGATGAACCTCCGCCGAGTCCGGGCCCGACGATCGTTCGGCGGGCGTTGCCGCGTCGCCAGAATCGCATCCAGCCGGGGCCGTGGGCCGTGGTGCGGCCGGTGGTGCGGTCGTAGCTGAACTCGGCGACTTCCCCTTCGCGATGCTCCGTGGCGCGACTTTCGACGTATTCCTTGCCGTCGAATTTGACTCCGTCGCGACAATCGACCCTCTTCACTTCGGGGCGGGCGTTGCGTGTCTCGGAGAAGCGGATGGCCTCGGTGAGCGTCACGTCCATCGACTGGCACAGGATGTTGCTGTCCTTGAGGACGCACTTGACGTTCCCGTGGAACTGGGCCATCAGCCCGTTGAACGTCATCCGCTCTTTCCACCAGACGTCGAGCAGCTGCTTGTCTTCTAGCTTCTGACCGTCGAGCGTGCGATCGACCGGAAGCTGCAACAGTCCCGCGCCGTCGACCCAGGCCATGTTGCGGCTGCGGTCCATGTGGACGTTGGTGCCTTCAATGTGCATGCCGCGATCGCGGACGTGGGCGGGCGCGCCGCGGACGTGCAGCACCTGGTCGTTCTGATTGCGGGTCGGATTCTCGACGTGCATCCAGTCGCCGGTCACCTTGAGCGGCTCTTCGGACTCGCCGTGCTTCTGCGTGACTTCGACGTTTCCTTCGGTCCAGACTTCGGCGATGTGGGTGTCGCGCTGGCCGGGGCCCAACAGCACCCGCACGCGGATCAGGTCGGCCTCGACGTCGATCGGTGTCTTCTCGCGTTCCCGCGAGGCGTCGTCCTTCGCCGGCACTTCCGCGGCGGCGGCTTCGGGGTCTGGCGACGCGGCGCGGGTTCGCGAGAGCGTGGCCGGACCTTCCACCTTGGCGGTGCCCACGCTGCGCTTTTGACCCGCTACGCCGCGAGCGGCGGACGTTTCGGAGGCTGGCTCGTCATCTGAGATCGAATAGTTCGTCAGCGCGACCCTATCCCCCAGCGGGGCGGGACGTCGCTGCGACGTCGCCTCGTTCGCCCTGGCGTCTTTCGCCCTATTTCCCTTGGCCGGCTTGCTGCCCGGGATGACGGTTCCCGGCGGCAGTTCTTCGAAGGCCACTTCGAGGCGGTCGGTCGAGCCGGTCATCTCGGGGCTGACGAGGGCGACTTCGTGCAGCGCGAGCATCTGCCGCATGCGGATGCGGTTGCTCCCTCTGCGACGTCCTTCGCCTTTTCGGCGGGCCTGGAGATCCTGCGGGTCGACCCACAACCGGATGAAATTCGCGGCAAGGCCTGTTTTCTGCTCGGGCTGGCGGACGATGGCCTGTTTCTCAAGCTCGATGACGTCGAGCTTCGTTTCGGGGTCGGCGTACTTGCGGAGCTGCTGGGCCCACTCGGCCTTCAGTTCGAGCGTGTTGCGATCGAGGTTCTTGTGCTTCAGCCAGCCTGGCCCCTGGCACCAGACGGACGTCAGCCGTCCCTGGGCATCGTGGATCAACGTCATGCCGGGCGAGCGGATTTCGCTTGGCCCCTGCAGGACATGGACCCCTTCGGGGTCGGGATTCGACATCGACGCCTTGCGGAGCGGGACGTCGTAGATCAGGTCGGTCATGCGGGCGGTGAGATCGTTCTCCGACGAGATCAGAATGACGTGTTCACCCGGTTTGCTGCGGGCCCGCAGTTGGCGGAGCGTCATCCGCGTGTCGAGGTTGCCGAAGTTTCCCTCGCGCTGGCCATCCTTGAGTTCGCGGTTCGCCGCGAGATCGGGGGCCTTCGGCTCGCTGGGGACGTGCTGTCCCTCGAAGGCTTCCGTCTTGGTCTCGGACGCGGCCCTTGCCACGGCATCGACGACATGCTTCGGCTCAAGCATCAGGGCGAGGGTGTCGCACTGGAGCGAGTCGAAGCTCTCGGTGGCGCGAGCTTTGTCAGTCCCGGTAGGCCGGTGGACGCGGACGTTGTCGTGGAACGTCGCGACGTTCGCTTCGACGTCGAACTCGAACATCCCGCGGCAGCGGACGCGGACTTCGATCGCCTCGCCTTTGCCGGTGCGGGCGCGTCGCGGATCGTCGCTGACGGTCGTCGGATCGGCCCCGGCCAGCGGGAGACGGTTGCGCTCCGACCCGTCGAACGTCATGTCGACCGCCACGCTGCGCCGCAGCTTGAGGCTCTGCACGCCGGTGACGGCAATGGACGAACGCTTCTTCGCCGATTCATCCGAGATCAGTTCGACCTGCAGGCCGAACCCCTTGCCGCGGTGCTGACCCCACTGGAACGTGACTTCGCTTTCGCTCCAGAGTCGCTTCGACTCTTCAGAGAACGTGAAGTTGCGGCCGACGATGACCAGGTTGTCCGGGCCGGTGATCCGCGAGTTCCCCTGCAAGGCCCCCGCAATGATCCGTCCGGGATCGGCGTCTCCCATGTCGAATTTCTTCGAGAACCGCAGGTAGGCCGACTCGCCGACGACCGTGATCGGCGTCTGGTCTTCCGGCTGGTTCTCGCGGAAGTGGATCATGGCGAAGGGGCGGAACATCACCGCCTGGTCGTTTTCGACCGGCTGCCATTCGTTGGCGAAGATGAATGCTTCGGGCGTGCGGATCTGGTACTTGGCGGTTTCGGCCCACGGTTGCTGCGGGAGGTACTGCTTCGCCATCCGCACGTTTTCGGGCGGAGGAGGGGGAGCGGCCGTGGCCTTGATGTCGACGACCGAGGACTTGCCCGGCTGGATGAACGGCGAGACGGTGGCCGAGTAGAGCGCGCACAATCCCGTCAGCCCCGCGGCCGTGCATGCAGTGAGCACTGAGCGGCGGGAGAGCGGGCCGTCGATGGGCCCGTGAGCAGGAGTGGCGGCGGCCTGGGACAGGGTGGGTTGAGGGTTGAAGGTTGAGGGTTGAAGGTACGAGACGTCGCTGGCCAGGCATTTCATCACCGGGACAAGCCGGTCGGGCTCGACGCAAGGGCTCAGGCCGGTGTGGCTCCTCGACTCAGGGCGATGTGCGGGGCAGGCGGAGCACTGCCGGTTTCCTCCTCGCGGGGGAGCATGGCGATGACGTCGGTGATGTCGATGAGGCCGACCGGGCGATGTCCGCCATCGACGACCGGCAGTTCGCTCACGCGATGCCGCGTCAGGATCTCGACCGCCGCCTCCAGGGGCATTTCGACATTCACCGTCAGCGGCTTCGCCGTCATCACTTCGGCGATGGGGCGATCGAGTTGTTGTTCCTTGCGGCCTTCGAGCAGCCGGGCGAGGTCGCTGTCGGTGAAGAGACCGGAGAGTTGTCCGTCGGCATCGACCAGCATCACCGCACCCGTTCGTCGGCCGGGGCGACGCAAGGCGACGAACACGCTGCGGATGGTTTCTGTCTCTTCCGCGATGCGAAGTTCATCGCCGCGCCGCATCACCTCGCGGACCGACTTGAGCTTCTGGCCGAGGCTTCCCCCCGGGTGGTAGACGGCGAACTGCTGCGGCGTGAATCCCTTGAGGCGGCTGACGACGATGGCCAGGGCATCGCCGAGGGCCAGCATGGCGGTGGTGGTCGTCGTCGGGGCGAGGCCGAGCGGGCCCGCTTCACGAAGGCGGCCGAGCTTCAGCGTGACGTCGGCTTCGCGGCCGAGCGTGCTGGAGTCGGTCGCCGTGATGGCCACGATGGGAACGCCCATGCGTTGCACGATGGGAACCAGCCGCACAAGTTCTTCCGTCTCGCCGCTGTTCGACAGGGCGAGCAACACGTCTTCGGCGTGGATGCATCCGAGGTCGCCATGGACGGCCTCCGCCGGATGCAGATAGTGCGATCGCGTCCCGAGCGACGACAGCGTCGCGGCGATCTTGCGGGCGATGTGCCCGGCCTTTCCCATGCCGGTGAGGATGATGCTGCCCGAGGCGGTGCGCAGGAGTTCGACCGCTGCACAGAATGAGGCGTCGAGGCGTCGAGCGATGTCGGTCAGGGCCGCGGCCTGGCCATCGAGGACGGCCCGCGCTTCCCGGATCTGCTCGACGTGCGAGAAGGGGATGACGGCGCTGAGGGCGGCATTCGACATGAGCCGTCGTCCTTGACGGAAAGGGGCAGATCCAGTGGTCCAGCGATCCCGAGGGGCCGCCGAACGGCGCAGTGCGGGATGTCAGCAGGTTTGAAAAAGGCGGCGGAGTCTAGCCACGGTTGCCGACACGGTCAATCGGGGTTTCCGGCCCCACGGGCGTCGCAACCTATTCGAGAATCACAGGATAGGGAGAAGAATCCGAGGATGGTCCCGTCCCCCGGAGAAGTTCCCTTTTCAGAGATCGGACCGAGGGTCGCCCCTGCGACAATTCCGTCGTGCGAATCCCTCTATCTTGCCTGGTTGCCAACGTCGAACGGGAGCTACGGGCCGATGCATCGGGGACCGCGAATGCCGCAAGCGTTGCTCTCGGGCGACGCTCTTCCTCTCCCCTTGCATTCGCGTCAACATGAACAACATGGGTTGTCTGGCGCGGGTTTGGTTTGGCGGAACAGTGCCGATCCTGCAATGCGCAAACCTGTAGCGAGACCTCGACCCATCGCGATTCGTCGGGTAAGCTGACGGAGTGAAGGAGATGCGGAGCGACCGATCACGAAGGTCACGTCGCACTGGCATGACTGAGGTATTGACGTGCGACGACGCGCCGAACTCAGCGCGATTGCGCCCGGAAGACCACCGCAGAGCGGTTTGCCGTGCCCGCGATCGCTTCGGTCTGCGACTTGAACTCGTCGAGGCTCTGCAGCTTGCGGGCGTCGTAGGCGCCGTCTTCCAGCCGCACCTTCTTCCCTGTCTTCTGCGACAGCACTTCTTCGATCCGCGCGCGGGTCAGATCCTTTGGATCGACCCGCACCACGACGAAATCCCCTTTGCGTTCGGGGTTGTCGGTGGCTCCATACTCGTAGGCCGGAAGGTAGATCGCGCCGGTCGCGAAGTCGACCACGAACGCGATCACGCCGGGGACGAAGAAGAACAAGAGTCCGAGGGCGTCCAGCAGGACGATCGAGGTGTCGAGGCGGCCGCGGTGCGGCTGGCCGATGCGGTCCGGGTGGATCAGCGCCCCGCACGAGACGGCGTGCGTCATGACGGCCACGACCAGCAGGCCGGCCACGGTGCGACGCCAGCGCCAGACGCTCTTCCTGAGCATCGGTTCCCGCCTCCGTGCAGTTCCGACAAGGTTCGAGACATCACGCCGGCCCCGCGCGACGACTCGTTCGCGATGCGTGATCCAAGGGGCGGGAAGCGTATTCCGCGATGTCGACGCCAGCAAGAGCACTTTGTTCCCGACCGATCGAGTCGAAGCGGCAGCTCTTGGGAAATGTTTCCGACCCGCAACGGAGGAACGCGATCGTTCCAATGGAATCTGGCGGTGCCGTTGGCGCCTTCGGCGTGGATTGCCGTCGCGAGTCGTGCGGACAATCGTTGCTGATGGCTGAAGTCCGGTTCGCCCCCTATCATTCGGAGAGAATCGCACCCGGGACGAATCGACGGCCTCGAGGTCGCGTATTCCCCGATATCAGCACAGCCTCGAAAGCTCGCACACAATCTCATGCAGCGACTCTCCCTCGCGCCGAAGCGGCGGTACCTGGTGCGATTTCATCCGAAGCGCATCCCGCACATGTTCACCGACGTGCTGGTGATCGGCGGAGGGATTGCGGGAATCCGTGCGGCGATGGCGGTCCCGTCCGATCAGCCGGTTGTCGTCGTCTCGAAGGATGTGCTGAGAGAGTCGAACAGCGCCTACGCCCAGGGGGGCATCGCCGGAGCCCTCGACCCGCAAGACGCGACCGCCGACCACGCGGCCGACACCATGGCGGCCGGCAAGGGGCTGTGCGATCCGGCCATCGTCGACATGGTGGTGAACGAAGCTCCGGATCGTATTCGCGAACTCGTCGAGTTCGGAACGGTCTTCGACCGCGAAGGGGGAGAGATCGCCCTGACCCAGGAGGGAGGGCACCGCCATCCGCGCGTCGTGCACGCCCTGGGTGATGCGACGGGCAAGGAAGTGATGCGGGCCATGATGGAGTGCATCCGCAACCGGGCCAACGCCCAGATCTGGGAGTCGACGTTCGTCATCGACCTGCTGACTCACGAAGGGACCTGCCGCGGGGCCCTGGTCTGGAACGCCCAACACGGCCGCACCTTCATCTGGGCCAAGCAGACGATTCTCTCGACCGGCGGCGCCGGCCAGCTGTATCGTGAGACGACCAACCCGGAGATTGCCACGGGAGACGGGCAGGCCATCGCGTTCCGTGCGGGGGCGGAACTCCGCGACATGGAATTCATGCAGTTCCATCCGACGGTGCTCTACATCGCCGGTTCGTCGCGACATCTCATCTCGGAAGCGGTCCGCGGCGAAGGAGCTTACCTTCGCGACGTGACCGGGTACCGCTTCATGCCCGACTACGACCCGGTGGCGAAGGAACTGGCTCCGCGCGACGACGTCAGCCGCGCCATCACGAAGCAGATGGCGAAGACGCGGCACCCGTGCGTCTATCTCGACCTCTCGCACATTGCTCCCGAAAAGGTCCTCGAGCGCTTTCCGCACATCAAGACGGTCTGCGCCGAGTTCGGCATCGACATCCGCCGCGACTCAATCCCCGTCCGCCCCGGAGCCCACTACATGATCGGCGGCGTCACCGTCGATCCCGACGGGCGTTCCACCCTCCCTGGCTTATGGTCGGCCGGCGAGGCGACAAGCAGCGGACTTCATGGCGCAAACCGCCTCGGTTCCAACAGTCTTCTCGAGGGCCTGGTGTTTGGCCGCCGTGCGGGGACCGGCGCCGCGGCCGTCGCGCGGACGATACCCGATTCGTTCACGGCGATTGCCTTGGAGTCGGACTGGAGCGGCCCCGCCGAGAAGTCGGACGATCAGCTCAACCTCACCGACATCCGCAACGCGCTCACCAGCCTCATGTGGCGCAACGTCGGCATTCAGCGGGACGCCGACGGCCTGAAAGAAGCGGCCGAGCAGGTCAACTTCTGGGACCGGTACGTCTCGCTTCGTGAGTTCGACCGTCCCGAGGGCTGGGAGCTTCAGAACATGCTGCTTGTGGCGCGACTGATGATCGCCGCCGCCGCCACCCGGACCGAGAGCCGCGGCGTCCACACCCGCAGCGACTTCCCCGAGACCGATCCCGCCCAGGCGGAACACATCCCGATTCGTTCATCGCTGGGGTAAAGCGCGTTACCGCCGCGTTTTCCGTAGTCCGGCCTTCCACGGCCGGACAAAACCTCGCGCCCGGCCTTGGAAGGCTAGGCTACGAAGCGGAACGCCCGACGGTAATGCGCCATAAAGCCGACGTGGCGTCCGCGCGGGATCCGCCGGGGCCCCGCACGGCGTGCTATTTTTTCGGCGACGTCACCTCGAACGGGAATTCGTTCTTTCCCGAGGATTTGACATCCGCGGTGAGCGTCGACTTCTCGTTGAATTCGGGAGCGACCGCCTCCTCGAAGACGTCCGCCGGGTTCAGCTTCGGATCGATCGGGTCGCCCGGGTTGCCGCCAATGCGGGCCTGCTTCCCCTCGACCTTCCGCTGAGCCTTGATCTCCACGCGCTTCGACCCTTCGGTCGAGAGGAACGAATACTTCCCTTCCTCGATCTTTCCCGCGTACGTCTTCTGCTGACCGGCCGGGTCGCGGAACATGATCTGCCCGTCCTTCAGCGGCTGGCCGTCAAGAGAGACCGTCCCCGTGACGCGATACGTCGCCGGTCCGCCGCTCCCTCCGCATCCCGCCAGGACCATCACACACAGTCCGCCAATCATCCACGACACGAACGGCGTTCGTTCCAGCCAGCAAAGCATGGGAGATCCTTGACCCGGATGTGAATCAGAGACCGCAATGAGGACGAGACACAAAAGAAGGGAAGCGCCCCGCGCGCCATCGAGCGCGCGAGATATCGAGCGCACGGGGCATCGTCATGATTCGCTAAGCGGCAAACGTCAGAAGTCGCCCAGCGCCTCGCTTCCCGCACGCGACGCGAGACCGCGCCACGTCGCCAGCGAGAGGTTCTCCGAGACGAAGCGGACGGCGCCGTCGGCCATCACGACCATTACGCCCCCTTCGTGATAGCTGCGGGCCATGATCCGCGCATTCGTCCCCGAGCCGCCGATGCTTTCGCACGGGGCGTTCCGCCACGTCGTCGACCGGCACTGATAGACGCGGTCGGTGACGGTCGTGTTCGGCGTTTCTGACGCACACACCAGCGGTAGTCCCCAGAATCCGTTCCAGTAAACTCCCGCGTCCCACGAGCGATTCGGCGAGTTGCGGTCTCCGGTTCCGCGGACGACGCATTCGCTCAGCATCATCGTGTTCGACGTCCCGTCGGAGACGTCGCGAATGCGAGTCCTGGACATCGCGTAGAACATGCCGTTCATGTTCTCGCCGCACTTCGTATTGGTGCTCGAGTCACCGTACGTTCCAAACTCGGTCGAGCCCGTGAACGCGAGATAGTTCCCCTGGAATCCGTCGTGCGACTCGGTGGGAGTCGAAGGATCGGACGGGCAGCAGAAGACGGGGACGACGGTGTAACGCTCGGGAACGCGATACACATCCTGTCCGCCGCCCGCGGCGAAGAATGGGGACATCTTGTTATAGAACGGCGACTGATCGATATAGGGGAGCACATGCTGCATCCAGCAGCTTCCCAGAAGCCCCTTGTTCGAACCCGCATAGACGATGGACGTCTGCGACTCCCACATGCCGGAATAGATGCCGGCCGGCAGCACGCTGTGGCTGTCGTGATAATTGTGGAGCGCGAGGGCCAGCTGCTTGAGATGGTTGCGGCACTGGGTCCGGCGGGCGGCCTCCCGGGCCTGCTGCACCGCCGGCAGCAGCAATGCGATCAGAATCGCGATGATGGCGATGACGACCAGGAGCTCGATGAGCGTAAACCCGCGCTTTGCACGACGCATGAGACCGTCTCCCCAAAGCCTGAAACCCCGCGCGATACGCGTCGCGGGGGAAGAAGTCAGACGAACCGCCGAAGCAGTGGGACTGGCCGGGCCGCAGTGCCTAAACCCAGGACCGGCGAACATTTGTCGTGCCCGCCTGTCCCGTGGATTCTCAACGTATCCTTAATCGTTCCCACGTCAAGAATCAATTCGCGCCGATCGGTCGCAAATCGGACCACCACTCGTGAAACGGCAACCCCTGTTCACGAAGCGACATCGAACGCGTCGGGAAAGACCAGCGTCGGTTGCAATCGCGATCCTCCATCGCAGGTGTCGGCCAGAGCCACGAGGCGGCCCTCGCCCGAATAGCACGCCACGCGCGGAGCCTCCGTCGCCGGTCCCGTGGGTGTGCCCACGCGCTGACCCATTCGCATCTGCACGATGTCCTCGTCCGTCACCGTGACGTGCGGCATTCCGGGGATGGCATCTCCGATTGGACGGAGGCCCGCCGTGATCGACTCGCGAGTCAAGGCCTCGAACTCCAGGGCGTCGGACACTTGGAAGGATCCGATCGCCGTGCGTTCGAGGGCGCTCATCACACCCCCGCATCCCAGCACATTTCCCAGGTCTCGACCGATCGAGCGAACGTACGTCCCCGATCCACACTCGATTTCGACAATCAGCCGCGGCCACTCGAAGTCGATGACATCGATCCGGTAGAAGTCGACGTCGCGCGGAGCGATGTCGACTTCCTTTCCGCGCCGCGCCAATTGATGCGCCCGCTTCCCCTCGACGTGCACGGCGGAAAACTGCGGCGGCACCTGGGAAATCCTGCCGACGAATCGCCGGAGCGCCTGTTCGACGGTCGCGCGCGGCAACGCGGTCGTCCCGGGAACTTCCTCCACCTGCCCCGTCACGTCATCGGTGTCGCTTCGTCGTCCCAGCAGGAACTCCGCGCGGTATGTCTTGCGCTGCTCCTGCACGAACGAAATCAGACGCGTCGCGGCGCCGATGCAGATCACCAGCACGCCGGTCGCCATCGGGTCGAGCGTCCCCGCATGTCCTACCTTGGCGGGAGCGACCAGTGACAGCACGCGGTCGACCACGCGGCGTGACGTCATCCCCGCCGGCTTGGCCACGTTCAACAACCCGTCGACTGACCCGCGCCGCCGCTTTCCCGCGGCCATGCTGCATTCCTCTGACAGTCAAGAATCCGGTTTCCAATCCTGCGTCCACTGGGACACAGATTAGCGAGCCGACGTTCGCCTGTCGCACCGTCCGCTGGGTTCTCCGTAGTCCGGCCTTCCAAGGCCGGACGAAATCTGACACCCGGCCTTGGAAGGCCGGGCTACGATCCGGAAAACGCGACGGCAATGAGCATAATGCCCGGAGGGAGTCTCTACGCGGGAGGCCTCGCGTCTCGCGCGATTGTCCAGCAGGAGTCGTGCCTGGTCATGCCGATGTGCGGGTAGTAGCTGACGGCCTTCGGCGCGGCGAGCAGGATCAACATGGTATGCCGACCGGCGGCGTCGTGAGTGCGTCGGATCAACTCGCGGCCGATCCCCTGCCCCTGGCACTTCACGTCGACCGCGAGGTCGGAGAGGTATGTGCAGAAGGCGCGATCGGTAATCGCCCGCGAAACTCCGACAAGTTCCCCTTCCTGCCGGGCGGTGACAATCAGCCCCGCATTCCGGACCATCTCTTCCATGGTGCGACGATCATCGATGGGCCGCCGCTCCCCCAGGGTCGAGCGCACCAGGACATCGATGAACTCGTCGACCGAGAGATGGGGCTCGAGGGCATACTGAATCGACATTCGACCTCCCTGGGTCGTCAATAGAAGGGCGACGCGGTCCGTGGGAATCGCGACGCGGCCCGCTACACTTCATTGAATGGCAAGCGGCGGACGGCGTCAAACCGGGCAATCAACGTTTCGCGGAAAGTCGAGCGGCGGATGGATGCGGAGGAGTTGCGTCGGTTTCGCAGGAGCCTGCTGGCATGGTACGACCGGGCGGCCCGCGATCTTCCCTGGCGGCGAACGCACGACCCCTACCGCATCTGGATCAGCGAGATCATGCTGCAGCAGACGACGGTTGTTGCGGTCATCCCGTATTTCGAGCGGTTTCTCGCCCGTTTTCCGACCGTCCAGGACCTCGCCCAAGCCGAAGAGGAACAGGTGCTGCGGTTGTGGGAGGGGCTTGGGTATTACAGTCGGGCCCGCAATCTGCATCGGGCGGCCCGCGTCGTCGTCGAGCAGCACGCGGGAGAGTTTCCGCGAGGCGTTGAGACTCTGCACGACTTGCCGGGGGTTGGCCGATACACCGCGGGGGCCATCGCGTCATTCGCCTTCGACGAGCGGGCGCCGATCGTTGAGGCGAACACGCAGCGGCTTTACTGCCGCCTGCTGGGTTATGCCAGCGATCCAAAGTCTGCGGAAGGGCAGCGGACTCTCTGGCAGTTCGCCGAGGATGTCTTGCCTTCAAAGCAGGCGGGGCGGTTCAACCAGGCGCTGATGGAACTGGGAGCGACCGTCTGCACGCCGAAGAGTCCCGACTGCGAATCGTGCCCGGTGAAGGCGCATTGCCGGGCGCTGGCTGCGGGACTTCAGCACGCCATTCCGAAGCCCGCGGTGCGGCCCGAAACGACGGACGTCACGCACGCGGCAGCGGCGATTCGTCACGACGGCCGGTGGCTGCTCCGGCAGTGCGGGGCGGAAGAACGATGGGCCGGGCTGTGGGACTTTCCACGGATCGAGCTTGCACCGGCCGACGCTCCCCACTCGAAAGGAGCGCTGACGGCCGCTCGTACGCTCCGCGCCCGCAGGGCGGTCGAACAGGGAGTGGCGCGCCTGACGGGCCTGTCGATCGAGGCCGGAGACCTGCTCCACCAGTTAAGGCATACCGTGACGCGGTACCGCATCAGGCTGCTCTGCTTTCATGGAGCGATCCGCGCGACGGACGTGGCCCCGACGGCTTCGGAGGAAGCGCGGATCCGCTGGGTGCATCCCGACGAGTTCTCCGCGCTTCCCCTCTCGATGACCGGACGCAAGCTGGCGGAAGTCGTCCAGGGGCTCTGAAGCATCGCCGGGATGCAGCCCGTCGTCCTTGCTGGCACTGCGGACTCCTGGCCGCTCGGCAGCAGCGCGGCAGTACAGTAGGGCGCAGGAGCCGTGCGATTCTGCGCCTTGACCGTCGACTTGGGTCGAGATGACAATGAAGGTCTCGCCTGCTGCTCCCGCCCGACCTCCCGCCGATTGCCGGATCGCCCTCATGAGCGTCGCTTCCTCTTTCCAAGCACTCCGCTCTTCGTCTCTGGCGTTGGCCATCGCAGCAAGTGCGTTGTGTGTGGGACTCGCGACCGGTTCGGCCCAGGCCGCCGATGCGGGCACGTCGTGGGAGAAGGACGTCCGGCCGATTCTCAAGCGGCACTGCTTCCACTGCCACGGCGAAGAGGAGATGCATGAAGGGAAGCTGGATCTGCGGCTGGCCCGCACGACCATCGCCGGCGGAGATTCCGGCGCGGCCGTGGTTGTGGGAAAACCGGAGGAGAGCCTGCTTCTGACGCGGGTGGTCAGCGGTGAAATGCCGCCCAAGGACAAGAAGCTGAGCGCTGCGGAGCAGGAGGCGCTGCGCCGCTGGATCGCCGAGGGAGCGAAGACAAACCGCCCGGAGCCAGCCGATCCCGCGACCGCCTTCATCACGGAGGAAGAGCGGAGCTTCTGGTCGTTCCAGCCGGTCAAGCGGCCTGCGATTCCTGCGGTGAAGAACCTCGGACTGGTCCGCAATGAGGTCGATGCGTTCCTGCTGGCGCGGCTCGAAGCTCAGGGGCTGACCTATTCGCCCGAGGCCGATCGTGCGGTTCTGATCCGGCGGCTGTCGTTCGACGTGCGGGGACTTCCGCCGACCCCAGAGGAAGTTGACGCGTTCATCGCCGACTCGTCTCCCGACGCGTGGGAGCGGCTTGTCGACCGGATGCTGGCTTCGCCGCACTACGGCGAGCGCTGGGGACGGCACTGGCTCGACGTCGCGGGATATGCCGACTCGGAGGGCTATACCGACGACGACACGGTGCGGCAGGAGGCATGGAAGTACCGCGACTACGTCATTCGCTCGTTCAACGAAGACAAGCCGTACGACCGGTTCGTGCTCGAGCAGCTGGCAGGCGACGAACTGCTGACGCCTCCCTATGTGAACCTCACCCCTGAGCAGATCGAACTGCTGACCGCCACCGGCTTCCTGCGGATGGCCCCGGACGGCACCGGAGGGAGTGTCGAACAGGGAGTCGCCCGCAACCAGGTGATTGCCGACACGCTGCAGATCGCGACGTCGTCGCTGCTGGGAATGACGGTCGCCTGCGCGCAGTGTCACAACCACCGCTACGATCCCATTCCGCAGACCGACTACTACCGGATGCGGGCGATCTTCGAGCCGGCGTTCAACCTCGTCACCTGGCGCAATCCGCTCGGCCGCCGCATTTCGCTCTACACCGACGCGGACCGCAAGCGGTCGGCCGAGATCGAGGCGGAAGCGAAAAAAGTGATGGACGAGCGCGAGAAGGTTCAGAACGAGGCGATTGCGGCGACGGTCGAGAGGGAGCTGGCGAAGCTTCCCGAGGACAAGCGGGAGATTGTCCGCACGGCCCGCAACACGCCGGAGAAGGATCGCACTCCCGAGCAGCAGGCCCTTCTCAAGGAACATCCGAGCGTAAACGTCTCGGCGGGGTCGCTCTACCTCTACGATCGCAAGGCCGCCGATCAACTCAAGAAGATGGCCGAGGAAGCCCAGCGGATTCGCGGGACGAAGCCGGTGGAGGAATTCATCCGGGCGCTGACCGAGATTCCCGGCCAGATTCCCGAGACGAAGCTCCGCTATCGCGGCGACCCGGAGCAGCCGCGACAGACGATGTCCCCCGGCGAGCTGGCGGTCGTCGACGTCCACGCCGATCAGCCGCTCCCCCTCGACGATGCTGCGCTTCCCACCAGCGGCCGCCGCCTTGCGTATGCCCGCCGCCTGGTCGACGGCAATCATCCGCTCACGGCCCGCGTCCTCGTCAATCGCGTCTGGATGCACCACTTCGGCCGCGGCATCGTTGCCACGCCTTCCGACTTCGGCCAGCTCGGCGACCGCCCCACGCATCCCGAACTTCTCGACTGGCTCGCCGACTACTTCCAGACTCCGGCGACGGCCACCGCAGACGCCGCTGCCTCCGGCCGCTGGTCGATCAAGCGGCTGCATCGATTGCTGCTCAATACAACCGCATACCGTCAATCGTCGAATCGGACGCCGGCCCTCGACGCGGCCGATCCCGACAACAAGCTGCTCGCCCGGATGTCTGTGCGGCGACTCGAATCGGAAGCGGTTCGCGACGCCATCCTGGCCGCCAACGGCACGATCACCACGAAGTGGTATGGGCCGCCGGTCCCCGTGATGCAGGACGAGGTAGGACAGATCGTCCTCGGCATCGAGAACCTCAACGGCGAAAACCGTCCCGACAAGATCATTCCCTTGAACGGGGAAGAGTTCCGCCGCAGCATCTACGTCCAGGTTCGCCGCAGCCGCCCGCTGGGCGTGCTGGAGACGTTTGACGCCCCGCAGATGACGCCCAACTGCGAATCGCGCTCGGCCTCGACCGTCGCCACGCAGTCGCTGCTGCTGATGAACAGTGATGCGGTTCTGAAGGCGGCCGAGCAGTTCGCCACCCATGTCGAGAAGACCGGCTCGGCCGATGCGGCCGCTCAGGGTCATCTCGCGTGGCGGCTGGCCTATGGCACGGTCCCGACCGCCGAAGAGCAAGCGCAGATCGCGAGCTTCCTGACGACGCAAACCGAGCGCTTCCGGGCGAAGCAGCCAGTCGCGCCGGCCGGTGCGGCGCCCGTGGCGAAACCGGGGGACGCGAAGCCGGTCGATCCTGCTCACCAGGCGATGACGATCTTCTGCCAGGCGCTCCTCAGCTCGAACCGGTTCCTGTACGTGGATTAGGGTGCGTTACCGCTGGGTTCTCCGTAGTCCGGCCTTCCAAGGCCGGACGAAATCTGACGCCCGGCCTTGGAAGGCCGGGCTACGAAGCGGAAAACGCGATGGTAACGCGCCGTCTTTCGCTCCGCGAAAGAACACGAGCGTCGTTTCAGGCTTCGACAGTCCCGCGAACCGAGGTCGTCAGACGCGACATTGTTTCGCAGAGCGAAAGACGACCATGGACCGCCTCACTCGTCATCGGGTTGCATTGGCGCAGCCTTTCCCTTCGGACCGGGGAGATCGAGGAGGAGTGTGCGGCGGTAGCTGATGCCTCCGACTTCTCCATCGAGGCACACCAGTCCCTTCCCGCCGATCGTCTTGCTGGTGGCCTTCGTGTCGAGGATCCGTTTGCCGTTGATCGTCAGCACGACGGATTCCCCGACGACCCGCAATACGAGTGTGTTCCATTTCCCCTCCGGCAGCGAGGCATTGGCGGTCGGCGCTTCGACCTTGAACAGCGAACCCGTGGAGAACTTGTCCGGAGCGGTTCCCGCATCGTTCGCAAGGTGAATCTTGAACGCGTTGTTCGGATTGGGGGACTGCCGGCCGTTCCAGTGGAAGTAGACTCCTCCCTGGCCCAGCGAGCCGCTCACGCGGTATTCGGTCCGCAGTTCGAAATTGTCGTACTCTCGGCGCGATTGCAGGGCGGCTCCGGCGGACTTCTTCCCGTCGGCGGTATACATGCCGTTCTCCACAGCCCACTGCCGCGGGCCGATCTGGACCCAGTTCGCGAGCGTGTAGACTTCTTCGTTCAACGCCTTGGCCTTCTCGGCCGCCGCGGAGTCCTCGTATTTGTCGAGGACCGCTTCGAGGAGCATCAGGCCAGCCGCCGCCTTATCGCGGCGGATCTCCTGGTCGGCGAGATGCACCATGCGGGCAGGGACATGTTCAAGCACCTCCGCACCCGTCTTGCCGCCGCGCTTGAGCCGGTTTTCGGCCCCTTTCTCCGACCCCTGGGCGTCGTTCAGCAGGAACGTGCCGATCCGCCGCTGGGCGTCCTCGTTGGTCTTGCCAAGCGAGTCTTCAACGAGGTCGGCGAGGTCTCCCGCGGCCATCGAATCGAGCTGCTTCTCCAGTTCCTTGGCGCGGGCCTTCAGATGCAGCACGCCCTCTTCGAAATTGACGAAGTCGACCTTCGCCCCGGCCACCCGCACCGTCGACCCCGGCTTGAGCTTCGCCACCGCCTCATTCACGTCGTCCCAGAAACGCTTGATCTCTTCGACCTCGGCGAGATCCCATCGGATGAGGTCGCGATCGGCCGCCAGCTTGTCGTCTTTCAGCGCCTCTCTGGCCGACTTCTCCGCCTCGTCGTACCGGCGCTCGGCCATCAGCGAACGGAAACCTTCACGGAAGGCCGCATAAGGGAGAGGCAGGGCGCGGGGATCAATCGGCGGAGCGGTCTCCTCGGGCTTTGGCTCGGGAGTTTCCGGTTCGTCTGGTTTTCTAGCGACCTGCGGCAACGGCGCAATCGACTTCCCGCGCGGGGCAAGCCCCCAGCCGGGGCCGTTCGCCAGCCGCACCATGAAGAGGTCGCCGTCCTCGGGATTGTTCGAATAGATCAGCCACTGCTCGTCGTCGGAGACGGCGAACTGCCGGCGGTTGGGGGTGGCGACGTAACCTTCGAGCTTAAGCGTCGTGACGACTTCCAGGTCGGAGAAGGGCTGATCGGTGGTGGTGCGGCGAGCGCGGCGGAGCGTCGAGCCGTCGAAGACGTATTGCCGCAGACCGTCGACCGAGAAGCACGGATGGCCTCCCGGCAGGCGGGCCGACGTCGTCCCGGAGAACTTCTGATCCAAGGCACGGCGGCTGGCCCGCATCGTCTGGAGCGGCTTGCCTTCTTCGGGAGCCTGGGTCCAGAAGACTTGCCTGCCGTCGGCGCTGATTTGGGCGGAGGGCCAGAAGCCCCCCGCGGCGGCGAACTGGATCGATTCGGGATTGGTGAAGTCCGCATCCACAGCGGGCCGGTGAATGGCAGAGAGGCGGGCCTTGTCGGCCGAGGCGTAAACCAGCAGCAGGCCGTTGGCGGTGATGGACGGAGACGAGAGGGCGTCCGGGCTGCGGGTGACGGGGACGAACGTCGGTTCTCCGAAGCCGTGATACGGCGAGGGCCGCGTGGCGAAGTAGATCCCTTTGCCGCCCGGACGCATGCTGACGAACCAGATCGTCCGTCCGTCGGCTTCCAGAAACGGATCGAGCTCGACTCCGGGTGTATTCAATGACGCGAGCGGCAGCGGTTCCCCGACGGAACTCTCGAGCAAGGGGGCCTCAAGCATCGAGTTCGCGTCGTCCCCTTCGTCGGCGACGGCCGCCGTGGCGATGATGTTCTCTTCCTGGCCGACCGACATGTCGCGGTCGACGTCCTTGAACCCTTCCTTCGCCATCACAAAGCGGTGACGGCCGCGGATGACGGTCACCGCGCACGGTGTCAGCAGAGGTTGCAACTGCTCGTCGCGAGCCAGCTCGCCGTCGACGAAGACGGAGAATCCCGGCTCGTTCGAATAGATATTCACAACGCCCGTCGGAGGACTCGGCAGCGGGACCTCTTTCGGATTCCGCAGTTTTTCCTTGGGGGCGGCCGTTGACGAACCGGTCGATTCGACGGTGCGGGCGGGCTTCGACCCGCACCCCGACAACGGCAGACTCAGACCTGCAACGAGTAGCAGCAGAGCGGCACGACGCATGGTTTTCTCGCGGCCCATCGGGCGCATGTCGACGGGCAACCCGGAACAGGTTGCCTCGTCGACATGCTATCAGATGCGCCGACCGCGTCACGCCATCTGAGATTCCTCTTTGAGGAACTCGCGGCGGCTGCGCTCGAGGAGTTCGTCGAAGTTGATGCCCCCCATGCGGCAGACGTGGCGAATGTCGGTCAGCATGTAGGTCATGGCGACATCGACCGGCTCGCCGCCCAGGCCTTCAGGAAGCCACTGATAGTGACGCGAGCGCAGCACGCTCCTGACATGGTCCATCCATTCGGAACGATCGACAGCCATGGGATCTCCTCCGGGGTCGAGTCGGCGTCAGGTTTTTCGACGGGAACGATGTGACGAGAAACGGCGCGAGCGGCCGCGTCACCAGATGGGATAGCGCCATCATAGACCCGGGTCTGCGCCGCGAATACCCCCTTTCTGACACGTGTGCGCCGATCTGAGGAGCTCCGTCCGGACGTGGCTGTTGCGGCGATGAGGGATTCGACCATCGGTGGCAGATTGCGGGGGCGAGTGTTAAAGTGTCGCGCGTCTGGACCTTGAGGCCAGTGGTTCAGCGGGCTCGATTGTTGCGGGGTGTGAGAACGTCATGGCAGTGCGCGGCATCCGAGGAGCAACCACCGTCGAAGCGGACGTGCCGGCCGAGATTCAGGCGGCGACGCGAGAGCTGCTCCAGGAGATCCTGCGCGTCAACGCCATCGAGCACTTCGAGGACATCGCCTCGGCGATCTTCACGACAACGCCCGACCTCAAGTCGACATTCCCCGCCGAGGCGGCCCGCGCCCTCGGGATGAAGCAGGTGCCGCTGTTGTGTGCGTCCGAGATCGCGGTGACGACCGGCATGCCGCGCTGCATCCGCATTCTGCTGCACCTCAACACCGACAAGCCGCAATCCGAGATCGTCCACGTCTATCTGCGCGACGCGAAGAAGCTGCGGCCGGATATGCAGAGCGCTCAGTAGCCGCGAGGTCGACAGTCGTCGGCGCCAGTCAGCGTGAGAGACGCGGAACCCGAGGACTACCGTTCCCAGATGTCAGGTCGAATCTGCCGATCAAGCCAGTGGGCGGGGGCGTAAAACTTGTCCTGGTACTCTTCCAGAATTTGCCAACTCGGGAAGTACGACGGCATGGTCTTGCGGGGGATGGCT
This sequence comes from Planctomycetaceae bacterium, assembly GCA_020850695.1. Lineage (GTDB taxonomy): Bacteria > Planctomycetota > Planctomycetia > Planctomycetales > Planctomycetaceae > JADZEF01. Next base: position 43,445 of record JADZEF010000013.1, read on the forward strand.
GGCGGTGGCCTCAACATGAGAGCGGGGCCGCGACCACCGCTCACCGGGAGTGAAGGAATGACGGATCGGTAGTACGCCCAGCCGTACCCACATGCGATTACGCCGAGAACACCAAGTCCCGCGATCAAAGAACTCATCGCAGATCTGGAAGTTGACATGAATCTCTTCCCGATATTTGACCATTCGCCTCTACGGCTGTTTCATCGATTTCCGTTCGTCTGCGCCCAATCCTCAACAGCAAGACGTCAATTCACACTACGGCGTTCCTGCCATCTCGAAGAGATCGCTCTGTTCGTTGTCTCGCGGTGGACCGCACGAATGTCTTTTCGAGATGCGGGCGCGAGGCATTCTCAAGACTCAAGGCATGTGCTAGGCTTGAGACGCATCAGTGGTTTCTTGCGCTTGAGGACGGCTGATAAATGACGCGAGCGAAGCCTACCAGTTCTTCGGAACGCCGACATTGCGGCGGTCCCGTTGCGCGTCGCGAGTTGCTCAAGCTCGGAGCGCTGGCGGTCGGCGGGCTTTCGTTGCCGCAGATTCTTCAGGCCCGCGAAGCATCGGGGAACGCGTCGGCCGATACGTCGGTCATCCTGCTCTACATGCACGGCGGTCCGTCGCAGCTTGAGACGTATGATCTGAAGCCCGACGCCCCGTCCGGTTATCGCAGCATCTACCGTCCCATTCCGACGGTCGTTCCCGGGATGGATGTTTGCGAGCACCTGCCGCTGCACGCGAAGCTCGCCGACAAGTTCAGCCTCGTGCGGTCGCTCAACCATGATGTCGGCATTCACAGCGACGGCGGGATCGTCGTGCTGACGGGGAAGCGGCCGAGCAAGCTCGATCCGACGTCGCAGTCGAAGAGCGAGCATCCCGATATCGGGCACATCGTCAGCCGCGTGCGGGGATTGAACGCCGACGCGATTCCGCCGTACGTCGCGATTCCGCAGAAGCCCTACATGACGCTGCCGACGTACCTCGGCTCGCATCACGCGGCATTCGAGACGGGGGAGCCGTCGAACCCGAATTACGCGCCGCCGCAGATGTCGGTCGTGGCGGGGCGCGATCCGCGGTGGATCGACGATCGCCGCACGCTCCTGCGTCACTTTGACCGGTTGAGGGCCGACGTCGACCAGAACGGCACCATGGGGACCGGCGATCGCTTCCGCGACCTCGCGTTCCAGATGCTCACCAGCACGAAGGTGGCTGACGCGTTTGACGTCCGCAAGGAAGATCCGCGGGTCCGCGAGCGTTATGGCGACAACTTCTTCGGGCAGGGTTGCCTGCTGGCCCGCCGCCTCGCCGAAGCAGGGGCCGGCATCATCAATGTCTACATCAACACGCCGAAGTCGGGGCTCGACTTCACCAACTGGGACGACCACATCCTGAACGCGGGGCGGCCCGGCCACTTCGGCATCTACATGACGCCGCGGCTGGCGTTCTACGACCAGGCGGTGTCGGCCCTCATCGAGGATATCTATGCCCGCGGGATCGACCGTCGCGTGCTGGTGGTGGCGGTGGGAGAGTTCGGCCGCACGCCGCGGATCAGCCAGAATGCGAGCGGTGCGGGCCGCGACCACTGGCCGCAGGCTTACACGGCCCTGGTGGCGGGGGGCGGGTTGCGGTGCGGGCAGACCGTTGGGGCGACCAACTCGAAGTCGGAATATCCGACCGAGAAACCGTATACTCCTCAGGATCTTCTGGCGGTGATGTACCGCCACCTGCGGATCGATCCCCACCAGCCGTTCAACGATTTCGGCGGCCGTCCGATCGCCATCCTGCAGGAAGGCCGACCGATTCCTGAACTGGATTTCGCGTGATGCTGATCGCGCTCGCCTCCGACCACGCCGGTTTCACCTACAAGCAACGCATCGTCCCGCTGCTCGAATCGCTGGGGCACACGGTGCGGGACTTCGGGACGAACTCGACCGAGTCGTGCGACTACCCCGACTTCATCATGCCGGCCGCCCGCGCGGTGGCCGCGGGCGAATGCGAGCGCGGCATCGTGCTTGGGGGATCAGGCAACGGCGAAGCGATCGCCGCCAATCGCATCAAGGGAGTGCGGTGCGCTCTCTGCTGGAACGAAACGACGGCGCGACTGTGCCGCGAGCACAACAACGCGAACATGATCTCGCTGGGCGAGCGGATGATCGACTGGGTCACCGCCGAGACGATCATCCGGACGTGGCTGGCGACGGCTTTTGAAGGGGGCCGCCACGAGCGCCGCATTCAAAAGCTCGATGCGTGAGGCAAAGAAGATCGCCCTCACGCTCCGCGTGAGGAGATGCCGGGCGCGGAGATGACGCCCTTGAGCCGCATCGATCGCGCGATCGGCTTGATCTCTGGCGGAGCCTGAGGGCTGGTGACTCTTCGAGTCGAGTTCGCTCCCGTGCGTTCCGGGCCTTCGCTAAGCCTCAGGCCCGGCCACCACACCTCAATTCCCAGCGCGGATAAGGCGCTCGTTTCAAGTCGAACACCCCTCAGAACGCTGCCTTCGCCTTCACGCCGCTGTTGTCTTTCTGCTGCAGGCCCTTGTAGTTGCCTCGCTGCTCGTTGTTGAAGATCGTGTTCTGGTTCCGCAGATTCTCCAGCAGGATGCCGTTGGTCGGGTTCATGTCGAGCGGGTTCGCGGGCTTTCCGCTCGGCTGGCCTTCGCCGCTGGCCGGGGCCTGAGCCGGCGGGGCGTTGGGTTGCGGGGGCTGCCCGAGGAACGTCTTGCCGCGGTAGAAGGCGTAGCGGTTCTGGGCGCTGCGTGCGATAACTGTCGCCGTGCCGTGGATGGCGTCGGCGGTGAAGACGCCGCGGAGGTCGGTTTCGCCCGCCACGAACTGCGGGTTGAGAGTGCCGATCACCTTCACATGGACGTTGTGGACATACTTGTCGTTCACGGCGTCTTTCACCGTCACGCGGACGCGGCCCTGGGCGGCTTCTTCCTGCGGCTCGATGACGAGCGGGCTGACGAGGACGAGGCCGCTCGCGTACAGGTTCTCGGCCCGGCAGACGACGAGGTAGGCTCCTTCTTCTTTGAGCGGGAGCGTCAGGTCCTGCTTGCGGTCGCGGAAGTCCTTGCCGTCGCCGAGGGCCAGCGTCTGCTCATGGTAGGGGCGGATGCCCGCGAGGTTGATGGCCGTGATGCGGTCGAGGTTCCGCTGCATCAGGCCGAACTTGAGGAGATCGATGCGGTAGACCTTCACGCTGGCTTCGGGGAGGTTGCGGAAGTCGATCGCGACCTTCGCCGGGTCGCCCGGTTTGACGCTCGTGACTTCCGGCAGCTTGATGTCCTTTCGCGTGAAGAAGTCGATCGCTTCGAGGGCGTCCGGGAACTTCGACTTCACCCGCTCGTACTCGCTGATGGCCTGCGCGGGCTTGCCGAGGCTGTGGAACACCTGCCCCATGATGTAGATCGCCTGCTCGCGGTTGGCCGCGGCCAGCTCGATCCCGGTATTGGGGTCCTTCGACTTCATCTCGGCCACCTTCTTGCAGGTGGCGAGGGCTTCGTCGGACTGGCCCAGGGCGAACTGGCTGAAGCCGATGATGTACCAGAAGCTGTCGAGGAGCTTGCTTTCGGGATATCGCTCGGCCGACTTGCGGCAGCGGGCGATCGCCGCGTCGAACTGCTCGAGTTCGAGGTGCGAATTGGCGAGGGCGAACGAGGCCTGGTCGGCCGCGGGGTCCTTCGGCCACGTGCTGAGGAAGTGGTCGAGCATGTGGATGTTGGCGGCGATCAGGTCGACCCGCGTGACGTGGGCCTCGCGCAGGGCGGGGATGTTCGCCGCTTCGCTCGCCTTGCCGAAGACTTCCTGGGCGAGTGCGTAGGTGGCGATGGCGACGTAAGCCTCGGCCGGGTATTCGCGGAGAATGCGTTCCATGACGGCGACCGAGCGAACGAACTGCCCCTGGCCGTCGAGGAACCCGCTCAGCTTTCCTTCGCGGTCGAAGCTGGCTTCGACCGTCGCGCGGTAGACGAGGAAGCTGCGTTCGTATTCACCGAGATCCTGGTACGCATGAGCCACTTTGAGGATCGACTCGTAATCGATTTCGACGTCGGGGTACTTCTCCTTGATGATCTCGAAGTACTCGACGATGGCATCCTTGCGGCCGAGTTCGAGCGACGTCTTGAAGAGGAGTTTGACCGTCTCCTGATACGGCCCCGCATCGAGGCGGTAGTCGCGGAAGAGCTTCGTGAGGTGCTCGTCGGCTCCCTTATAGTCTCCCTTCGCCGCCAGCCGCTTGCCGAACTCGAACAGCTCGACGGGGCTCAGCTTGTACTCGTCCTTCGACTTCTCGCCGCGGCCAAGGACCGCGAGCTGCTTACGCTCGGCGACCGCCATCCGCTCGGGGCGGTAGAAGCTGCGGACGAGCGTGGGCCCGGCCTTGTAGTCGCCGGGGAGGTAACCGGTGAGGGCGTAGCGGATGTCGCCGCCGTACTGCTTGTCGCCGAGATAGAACGTGATGAAGCCCGGCGAGAGTTCGTAGCGTTCGAATGTTCCGTTGATTGACTCGGCCAGTACCATCGCACCGGCAGGCACCGGCTCGGTGACGACCAGGTAGTCGACCTGTTCTTCCGGCGTTCCCTTCCAATTGTTACGCCAGACGCTGACCGTCACTTCGGCCCGCTCGCCCAGCGGCAACTGCGTCAGGGGATTCTGATGCCCCGTATAGCTGCCGCTGACGACGCCGTAGCCTCGCGGCACCGCAACGCCGTCGAGCATCCGCTGCGCCGGCTCGTAATGCCGCCCGACGTGCCATTCGTTCGCCGTACTCTTGAGGTTCTCGGCGGCGACGAAGCCGGTCAGCACGCAGGCGTAACTGAAGTTGCCGCGGCCCTCGATGTCGAAGTTGACCTTCTGCGGCTTGCCGGCGACGAGGAATCGCTCGGCGACCGCGATGCGGCGGCTGGCGTCCTTCGACGGGTCGACGTCGATCTTCTCAACGAGCTTCTCGTTCACAAAGACCGAGAGGGTGGATGTCTCGGGGGTGAACTTGGTGCGGGTGAACCAGCGGGCGAGAGCGGCGACGGCGGGGCCAGTCGCCTTTTCGGGGGTCCACCGCGAGCCGGTCCGCTGCGCGAGGA
>JADZEF010000014.1 GCA_020850695.1 Planctomycetaceae bacterium
ACTCTTCGACTTGCTGGCGCTGGTCGATCAACTCGGCCATTGGCCGGAGCGCGGGCAGCTTGTGCTGTTTCATTCCCACAATCTCGTCATGATCTTCCTCGCCTGTTCCAGCACGATGCTTCCGATTGTGCTGCCTCCGCTGGCGGTTCGCTGGAACCGGTCGCGTTAGTGGGTAGTCGTCCGCCTGAGTTCGCGATGGCCGTCTAAGCGGAAAGAGAGTCGTTATGGGAATCACCACAACACGGCCGTTGCGGCTGTCGCCCGATGCGGCGCTCGCGTGGGAGTTCTGGAGCCGCTACCGGCGGCAGCTTCCGCTGATTCTGCTGGTGACGGCCCTCGTTCCGGTCAACTGCGCGCTCTATCAGTTGGTCGTGGCTTACAATCAATGGCGGCTCTTCCGCATCTGGGAGCCGTTCCAGGAGTTTTCGCCGCGCGTCCATATGGCTGTCGCGTTGCTGATCCTGGCGACGGTCCCGCTGGTCCTTCTGTCGCTGGCCCCCGTCGCGCGGCATTATCTACTGCCGGTCGACACGCGAAAGCTGGCGTGGTTCCGGTGGCTGCACGGCGCGATGGGCGCCGCCTTGCAGACGGCGGGTGCCTGCGCACTCGCCCGCACCGTGACGCAGAACGACTGGCCGATCTTCGAACTGTCGATTGATGCGGTGCTGGTGTTCGCAGTCGCTCAATGGATTGCGGTGCAGTTCCGGAAGCGGGAGTGGTGGATCGCCGGTGTGGGGTGCGTTGCCACGGCCGGGCTCATTCGGCTTTTCATGATTCACTGGCATCAACCAGGAACCGCCGTTGGCGTGTTCCATTCGTATGTGCCGTTTACCCCGGCCGAGCTGGCGTGCGTGGCAGCGTCTGTCGGGATTCTCTGCCGGCTGACGCTCCGCGCGACCGAGCACGACCGCTGTCGCGATCAGGCCTTCGAAGGATGGTTCGTGCGGGATGCCGCCACCCATGCTCCCCTGGCGCAACGTTCGTCCCGCACCGCGTTCGGTTCATTGCTGGCTTGGGAGTGGCGACGAAGCGGGTGGCTCTACCCGGTTGGTGTTGTCGTCGGGACGATCGCCGTTTACCTGGTGAGCGGCTATCTCCACTACCACGAGTATGGGAAGGTCCGCGCCGAGTCTCTGTTCCAGGTGAGATGGTCCGATCTCATCGGGTTTGGAATGATCATCCTGATCCTTGGCCCTTGCCTCCTGGTTTTCGTCACGCCGACGGGACGCCGCGTGCTGGCGGGGAAAGGGAGCGAGACGTGGCCGTTGACCTTGCCTCTTTCGAACCGACAGATCGGCTACGCGGCGGTGCTGCGTGCGGGTCTCAGTTCTCTCGCCGCTGCGCTCGCCGGCGGGGGAATCGCTCTGGCTTTCGTTTTTGGAACGTACCTGCTGCTGCGGATGAGAGGGGAGTCGGGAGAAGCCGAAATCCTCTGGAGGACGTTGAAGCAGTCGAGCCTGAGTCGCCTGCATGTCGCGTTTGCGCTGACGTTCGTCAGCTGGTTTACGATGAACGGTCTGTTCCAGTCAGCGATTCTGACGGGGCGGCGGCTGGTTGCCGGCCTGCCTCATCTCTTCCTGATCGGCCTCTGGCTCACGCTGGTCCTGTGGTCGTTGATCGCACCTGGGGGACGCGTGCCAGATGGAATGGTCCCCTTGGGAATCGCTCTCGTCTCGTGTGCGGCTGTTCTGACGGGATATCAGGCCGGAGAGATCCGCTGGCCGGGCTTGCTGGCGTGTGCGGTGCTGTGGTTTGGAACGACCGAGGTGTTCGATGTCCTCTCCCTCGCGGACCGGCTGGGGCATTGGCCGGAGCGAGGGCAATGGGTTTTCTTTCATTCGGAAGAAGTCGGTCAGATCTTCCTGGTCTGTTCCTGCATGATGCTGCCGGTGGCGCTCCCGCCGCTGGCGGTCCGCTGGAATCGTTCCCGCTGATCGTTGTGGACGGGAAGCCGACGCCGACGTTTGCCGGCTCTGTGTCCGGAGAGGCATTGCCTCGTCTGGTCGGGTTTGCCATCAGGTGAGAGTGCGCGCCGAGCGGTGTGGACGAGCGGTGCGTGCCACCAGCGATCGCCCTCCGCGTCGGTCCCCCCGCGCGAACTTCGCTGGTGGAGCGTTGATCGAGCGAACTGTGGCTTCGGGCTGCGCGGAGTCCACATCCCGTGCGTGTCAGAGTTTACTCAGAGGTTTCCCATGCCGAATCTCGCTCGTCGAATGACCTGGGTCGTGTTGTGTGCCTGCTTTGTCGCCTTCAGCGTCATGGCGCTTTCGCCCCTGTGGTATCGTCTGACGCATGTCGACATCGATGGTTGGCCGCTTGGCGTGCCACATCCGGATTGTCCTGCATGTCACAACATGAATGGTTCCTCGATTCTTGAGATGACGGGAGACGTCGCGTCGTTCCAGTGCTCGCTGTGCGGTCACCTCTATACGGCCCGTCCGCCACGATCATCGCGATGACGCGGACGACCAGTGGAGAGTCCTGTCGTGACTCAGCACGGACCACAACGGCCTGAGCCGCCCGACCTGAACGGCACTGACGACAGACCACTCTGGAGGATGCAGGGTTGTCAAAGACGACCGGCACCGCGGATACTTTCGTCACGCGGAACCTCGTTTCCGCGGCTTGATGGATGACCGCACCCTGCTCCTGCGCCTGGATTCGCAATGCCTGCCCGGTACGTTCTTGGGATCGATCTCGGCACGACCAACAGCGTTCTCGCCTACTCTTCGCTCGAAGGGGAGAAGCCGAAGGTCGAACTGCTTCCCATCCCGCAACTCGTCGCCCCCTCGACGGTCGAGAGCAAGACCGGGCTCGCGTCGTTTCTTTACCTGGCGACCGAGCAGGAGACGCGCAGCAACGCCTACGACGTCCCCGGCCAGACGGGACGCGACTTCGCGGTGGGTGAAGTGGCTCGCCGTCAGTCGGCCGAGCTTCCGCACCGCACCATCAGCCAGGCGAAGTCGTGGCTCTGCCATAACCGCGTCGACCGCCATCACAAGATCCTTCCGTGGAACGCTCCGGCCGACGTTCCCAAGATCTCGCCGGTCACCGCGTCGAAACGATACCTCGAACATCTCGTCTCGGTGTGGGAACAGGCCCATCCCGACGCCCCAGTCGCTGAGCAGCTTGTCGTGCTGACCGTCCCCGCATCGTTCGACGCCAGCGCCCGCGAACTGACGCGCGAGGCGGCGCTGGCCGCGGGGCTGCCCGATACGCTCATTCTGCTCGAAGAACCTCAAGCGGCCGTCTACGCCTGGCTGCAGCAGATGGGAGATCGCTGGCGGAAGACACTGAAAGTCGGCGATCGGCTGCTGGTCTGCGACGTTGGCGGCGGAACAACCGACTTCACGCTCGTCGGTGTGACGTCCGAGAAAGGAGACCTCATCCTCGAGCGGATGGCGGTCGGCAACCACCTGCTGGTCGGCGGCGACAACATGGACCTCGCCCTCGCCCACCACGTGGCGGGGCTGTTCGCGAAAAAGAACGTCAACCTCGACCCGTGGCAGTCGGTGTCGCTATGGCACTCGTGCCGGGCGGCGAAGGAAGCATTGCTGGTCGCCGACGCTCCGAAGACGCACACGATCTCCGTCCTGGGCCGCGGCAGCAAACTGATCGGCGGGACGGTTTCGGTCGACGTTGACGGGAAGAGCGTCGCTGAGCTGCTGCTCAACGGGTTCCTGCCCAAGTGCCCGCTGACGGCCAAGCCGATGAAACAGCGGGTGTCGGGCTTTCAGGAAATCGGTCTGCCGTATGAATCGGATACGGCGGTGACGAAGCATCTGGCGGCGTTCCTGCAGGCGCACGGCGATGCGAGCGGGCCGGTCCGGCCGACGCACCTGCTGCTCAATGGCGGTGTCTTCAAGTCAGACGCATTGACGGCTCGCCTTCGTGAAACATTGACAGAATGGTTCGGAAAGGACGCGGCCCCGAAGCCGCTCGAAGGGATTCCCGATCTGGACCACTCGGTCGCCAAGGGCGCCGCGGCATACGGTTGGGCCAAAAACCGCGGAGGGGTCCGCATCCGGGGCGGGACGGCCGCGTCGTACTACGTCGGCATCGAAACGTCGGGGCTCGCGATTCCCGGGGCTCCGCGACCGCTCCGTGCGTTGTGTGTGGTGCCGCTCGGCATGGAAGAGGGGACCGAGGCCGACATTCCTTCGCAGGAGATCGGCCTGGTGGTCGGCGAGCCCGCCACGTTCCGGTTCTTCCGCTCGGCCGTCAACAAAGAGGACAAGCCCGGGACGCTGCTGCCGACCTGCGACGCTCTCGAAGAGACCGACCCGATGACGGCCACACTCCCCACCGATGAGGGGATCGAAGAGGGGTACGTCCCGGTGAAGTTCCAGTCGAAGATCACCGAGCTGGGTCTCCTGGAGTTGTGGTGCGTCAGCACCCGCACCAGCGGCCGCTGGAAGCTCGAATTCAGCGTCCGCGAAGACGCGGAAGCATAACGCGACTCATCTTGCCCGTTTTCGCGCGATCCGATAGCGTTCCGACACGCGGTGGTCTCGATGGGGGGCTCGCCGCCGTTCAGCGGCAGGATGCCGCACGACGAAAGCACGGAGGCTGGCATGACGCTGCGCGGCATCAGTCTGATGGCAATCACCGCCCTCGTGGTCACCGGGGGAATGCATGCCGCCCGATGGGCCAGCCACGCGGAGACAACATCGCAGGCCGTTGAGCAGCCGGTGTTCGTGGACAACACGGCACCGCACGATTTCACATTTCCGACGTCCGGCGACCTGGCCATGCTGTCGCATGACGCGCCGATTCTCCCGGCCCTGACCCCGGAGCCGGAACTCACCATGCCCCCGACGCTGGGGCTGAACGAGTTCGCGGACGAGCCGCGCGACGTGGTCGAAGCCGACCTTCATCCGCCCGTCCTTGCCATCTACCGCGAATACACCCCGGTTCCAAAATCAGCCCGTGCGACCGGCTCAATGGTTGTCACCGGCTCGTCGGTCGTGGTGGCGGAAGGACCGGCGCTCCCTGAATTGCCGGAGAGCCAGGCCGAGACACGGACGGCGGAAGTCGACCCGCCGAGCCGAGGCGAGGAGGTCCGCCCGCCGATCGATTCCCGGTTGGCCCCTAGTTTCCAGGGCTTGCAGAAGCTGCTGGAAAAGGAACTCCCCGACGCCACGGCCGAAGAGCGGCAACTCTGGGAGAGCGAATTGAAGGGGCTCCCGCCCGCGGCCGTCCGGGATCTGTTGCAACTCCGCCGCGGCCTGCAGGGCAAGTCCGAACCGGCCCATCCTCCCGCGGATCTCGGCCTGCCGCCCCGGTTCGCCTCGCGGCCCGAGCGGCTGCCGACGCCTGAGTGGCCCCGCCCGCTTCCGCCGCGCGACATCGATGCGGATGCGGCCGAGCCCGGCACTGGCGCGAACGATCTGGTCGCCAGCGAAACGCTGATGTTCGAAGCGACGCAGGCCGCCATCCGTCAGGCCCGCGGAATCCATCTCCACAACATCGCCAACGCCCGCACGCCCGGGTATCGCCGCGTCGTCGTCAGCTTCACCGACCTTGCCGCCGGCGATGCCGAGCCGAACGACGACGAGCCGCGCGATCAGACATCCGCGTTTCCCGGTCTCGGCATCCAGGTCGCCTCGTTGCGGCTGGACACAGCCACTCCGGGCGCCGTCACGGAAACCGGCGAACCGCTCGACGTCGCGATTGATGGCGTCGGCTTCCTCGAAGTCAGCCATCACGGATTGCCGCGGTTCACGCGTCATGGCCGCCTGACGCTCGATGCCCAGCGCCGATTGGGGATTCGCTGCGGGTCGACGATTGCCATTCTGCAACCCGAGCTCGCGCTTCCCGAGGACGCGGGGGTAGTTCGCATCACGGACGCGGGTGTGGTCGAAGTGCAGTCCGGGGCGAGCGACGAATGGCAGGCGGCGGGAACGCTGTCGCTGGTCCGCTTCCTCAATCCGTCCGAGCTCCAGTCGCGCGGCCAGTCGCTGCTCGCAGCCACTCCGTCGTCCGGGGCGGCCCAGCGCGGCGAAGCCGGCAAGCCGGGATACGGCTCGTTTCAGCCGGGCTGTCTCGAAGGTTCGAACGTCGATGTGAAGGCCGAGCAGCGGGCGATGCTGTCGCTCGACAAGCTGTGGGAATCGCTGACGCGCGAGACGGTTGACGACGACCTGACCGAGGAATTCTCGGCAGAGTGCGACGGGACCGGGAGGTGCAGGAAGGCCCGCTCTCAGAAGGGCTGCTCCGTGTCTTGTCCTTCCGAAAACGAGTGAACGACGCCTCGCGGATCGGGGGCACTCGACAGGGCGCAATCCGTCGATACGCCGGAGAAACCGCGGATTGGAGTGTGTTGCCGTGGCGTTCCGAGGAGTCTCGCCCTCAATGCTTCTGGTCAGAGATTTGAATGAGGAACCCAGGAAGGCAGGAAGAAAGCAGGGAACAGAGAGGATCCCATCGGGGAACGAGTAAATCTCTGCGCTCTTCAACTTCCGTGTATTTTTCCTGCCTTCCTGGATTCCTCATTCAAACCCAATGCGTCTGCGTCTTCTCCGTCAATCCTATGGGCCGATGCACGTCTCTTCCTCCCATCGGCGGCTGGCGACACTCGCGTCGACCCGCAAAATCGTCAAGTTCGACGTTCCATCCGGTCGATGAGAGATCTGCCGCACCAGAAAAGGTGAAGGGGCGGCTGCGCGGAAGGAACGGCTCCAGGGACGGAGAGGGTCGATGCCGAACGATCGCTTCCATGGAAAACTCCCCCTGAAGAAGGAACCGCGGAAGGGACGGATCGCTCGCGGACTGTCCGCCGTGTCGAGCGTCTTCGGCGGCACGAAGCGCAAAGTCTTCGAACGCCCCTGGATGAGCCTTGCGGTCGCCGCCTCGGTGGCCCTTCCCATCGGGATTGCCTTGCTCCCTTCGGACTCCGCTCGCAAGTCGAAGTCCGAGACGGCCCTCGATGAGCGGCCGATTCCCTCGAAGATCGAGATCCACGGCGACGACGCCCTGCCGATGCCGGTGGTCGCGGGCGAAGTTCATGTCTCAGCCGCGCCGCGCACTCTGGACGCGGGCTGGGAAGACGCCCCCGCATGGCCCGGATCTCCGGCCGCACGGCAGGCCGCCTATCGCGATGACATCGAAGCACCCGGCGGCGTGCAGACCGTGGGCAGCAACCGTCCGGCCGTTGCCCGGCCCCGCGGCGCCTGGCTGACCGGCGGGATCGAAGACGCGCCCGAGACGGGTGTCGAGACTCCCGCGAAGTACCGCTCGACCGGCCGCCGCAACTCGTACTAACGTGGCAGCACCGATTTTGAACACGTGGCACGGGCACTCATGCCCGTGTGTCAGACGCGACAAGAATTCTCGCACGGGCATGAGTGCCCGTGCTACATTCCGTCACCCGAAGGACGTCTGCCGATGTATGAGCGGTACTGGGGTCTGTCCCGACGCCCCTTCGACGACGTTCCCGACGCGGAATGCTTCGTCCGCACCGACACGCATCACGCGGCCGTCCTCAAGCTCAGATACCTGGTCGAACATCGCCAGGGGCTTGGCCTGCTGGCTGGCGAAGTGGGCGCGGGCAAGTCGACGGTGATCGCGCTGCTCGATCGCGACCTGCCCCCCGATCGCCGCCCGATCGTGCATGTCGTCTACCCGCGGATGTCGCCGGTTGAAATGCTTTCTTACATTGCGGTGGAACTCGGGGCGGGACACATCGCCGCCAATCGCCGTGCGGCCGGCGTGGATGAAGTGATCCGCGAGATCCATGCGCAGTTACGGTTTCACGCCGAGCAACAGCGCTCGCCGGTGATCATTGTCGACGAGGCCCATCTCATCGACGATCCCGCGGTGCTGCAGTCGTTGCGGCTGCTCCTGAACTTCCGCCGCCCGCCCCAGTTCGATTTCAGTCTGATTCTCTCCGGCGATCTTCCGCTGCTGCCGCAGGTGCAGCGGATCGGCGCGCTGGACGACCGCATCGCCGTGAAGTGCGTGCTTCAACCGCTCACGTTCGGCGACGCCGAGGAATATATCGCCGTGCGGCTGCAGCGCGCGGGATGTTCGCGTCCGATCTTCACCGAAGAAGCGCAGCGGGCCGTCTTCGAGCTGAGCGGCGGCATTCCGCGCCGCATCAACCGGCTGTGCGACCTGGCGCTGCTCGTCGGTTATGCCGACACGCTCGAGCAGCTGACCGAGCGCGAGATCGAATCGATCGCCGAGGAACTCGTCTCGGTCGTGCCGGACTGAGGCCTATCACGGCCACCGTAGCCCGGCCTTCCCAGGCCGGGTAAAGGGCTTCGGTGGTCAAGTGCGAGGACGTTTTGTCCGGCCTTGGAAGGCCGGACTACGAAAGCCTATGCGGACGACGGCCGCGCGACGACGATCAGCAGTTGGAGCGCGAGGAAGACGAACAGCGGCGCGAAGGCCACGACCCGCGCGATCCGCATGACGGCGGGCGGGACGTCGAAGGCCGACCCGACCAGCATGACGGCGCCGACAAGCAGCAGCGTCAGAAAGAGGACGCCGCAGCCGATGGCCGTCATCTGAGTCTTGAACTGGCTTCGCTCGGACGCGGTCTCGAAGTGGAGGTCGATGGTGCGGCGCCGCTTCAGCGAGCGGCGTGCGGCGTCGACTGTTTCGCACACCCGCAACAGATCGCCCCATCCGCCTCCGACGGCTTTGGCTTCAGGGGCTTCCATGCGGAACAGCTTGTCGAAGTCGATGCGGGAGTCATCCGACGTCAGACTGGCGCGGCCTGTCGTCCCGACGACCGTCAGCGTCCATTGAGCGGATGCGGCGGGTGATCCCGTCGTTGCGGACGGTGCGGCGACGGCGCTTAGCTGCCACGTCGCCTCGGGCAGGTTGTCGCCGGAGAGAGTGACTGTCGCAGACGAGGCTCGATCATCGACGACACCGGTGCGGAGGGCCGTCACACGGTCGTAGTTGCCTCCCAACGCGCGGAGGATGTCGGCGTCGCCCGCGAGTTGTTCTTCCATGTCTTCGGGCCGAAGCAACGGGACCGAGAGAGATGGCTCCGCCGCGATTCGCCGTTCCCACTGGAAGTGAAGGATGCGGCCAAGCTCTCCCGCAACGATTCGATCTTTGAGTGCGGAGATGGCGGGATCGAAGCGGAGCGGGAAGAGGGGGACGAGCGGGGCCTTGGCGTCGTCGCGGACGAGCGAGAGTTCGTAGGCAAAGGCCGTCTCGCCGCCATGCGGCCAGAGGAGTAGAGGCTTTCCTTCTGACGCGAGCCGTCGTGCGGCCTCGAGGGCCGCGTCGGATCGACCGGCGACGATGACGGCTTCGATCGAGCCATCGACGAGGAGCTGATCCCAGCGATCGGTCTGACGGACCTGCGGAAGCCGGGCCGACAGGTCCGTCGCGAGTCGCCCGGGCAACGCCGCCACGGTCAGACGATGGACGTTCGACCGGCTCACCGCCATCAGCAGCGGCCAGATCGTCGGATCGTCCCCCAGGAGCGCCAGATTCATCGCCGCACAACCTCATCATGTCGCCGTGCCAAAAGGACACGCGCCCGGTCCAGCCGTTGGGGGGGCCGCACGTCCTCTCCCAACGATAGCAGGTCTCGCAGAGAAGACCCATTGTTGCGGGCAGGAGCGGCATCGAGTCGCACGCTCTGACCCGAGTATGGCGTGGTTGGATGCGCTGCCATGCTTCCGTCGACGCCATTCGACGACTCCGGCATGCCGCTTCATCCGGCGCCACGATGGTGCTTGCCCGTCGCGCCAACGAGAGTTATGTTCACGAGCCTCTGAATGTCGCCAACGAATGATTGGCATGAAAGTCCTGCGAAACGAGGAGCGAGTCGTGATCCATCGAGTGGGAATGGTCGTCCTGCTGAGTCTATTGGTTGCGGCTTTGCTCCTTCCCGCGCGGGCGCAAGAGGAAGAGAGGGAAATTAACATCAGGATTCCGGTCGGCGACGTGATCTTGGCGGCGAATGCGCAGTTGCGATCCATCGAGCAAACGAAGTTCGTCAAGGAGACGAATGCACGTTCCGCCAGGGTGCTGGCCGTGCTGGCTCAGGCGATCATCGACAATGACGAAGACGCGCCGTTCAGGAAGACCGCACCCGCCCTGCGCGATACAGCACTGGAACTGGCGAAAGCGGAAACAGCCGCGGAAGCGAAAAAGACGCTCGCGAAAATGAAGAAGCTGACCGCGCAGAGCGAAGCACCGGAGCCGAACAAATATGATTTGACTCAACTGGCCGACGTTCACACTCTGATGGAAGAGGTCGGGAACCGTCATGCCAGGCTCGACAAGGTCTTTCGCAAGGGAGCCAAGGATTCCAACGCAGCCCAGCACGCTCTCGTCTTGTCCGTGCTCGCCAATGCGCTGATCAAGAATCCTAATGGGTTAGAGAAGCAGACGGATATCGACAGTTGGAAGGAGCATGCGGAGACGCTTCGAATGGGCTCCGCCCGCCTGCGGGTCTTCATCGGAGAGGGAAACGCCGCCGAATCCAGGAAATCCTTCGAACGCATTGGCAAGAGTTGCGCCGAGTGTCATGAGAAGTTCAAGAAGGAATAGCACGCAGCCTGCTCTCGTCCTCGGAACGTGCTGGTCATTCCCGAGCGTCGTTAGTTGTTCCGAAGTTGCAGCGGAGCATGAGCTCTTTCCAGTTCGATTGTTCCCACTCGTCGCCGGTTTCGAAAATCTCCTGACGGCATGCCGTCAGTTCGTCGCGGGCGGCGTCGACCGCGTTGAAGTCGTCGAGCAGGACGCCCGCAAGAGCCACGCGGATTGACGCGGTGGGAAGTCGGTGATCAATGGCGATGTCGCGTGCCTGTTCGTAGAGGGTTCGTCGCGTTTGGGAGTCGTTAGTGAAATCGGCTTCGGTTTCCAGCAGCACCGGATGGTCGCCGTATCGGCCGCGCAGCGTGTGGAGCACGCTCTGCAACTCGATGAAGTGTGATTCGTAGAGGATGTCGTCTTCGGCGGATGTCGCGTTCAGGACGGGAAGCGCCGAGTCTCGGACCGCCTGCCACTCCTCGCGCTTGAAGGGAAAGGCATCCATATCCGTCCTCACCGCATGTTGATCGGATCGACGTCGACGACGTACTCGATCTCTTCGGACTTCGGGAATAGCGGGGCGACTTCGTGCCACAGCTGCTGGATCGGTTCGAGCGTCGCGGCCGACAACTGGAAGTGGTAGCGGTAATGATCCTTGAGCTTCGCAACCGGGCACGGAGCGGGGCCCAGCAATCGCACCTCTTCGGAAGGCGGGGCCTGTGGCTTCGGGGAGGCGATGGTGAGCGTGCCGCGGCGGGGAGGTTCTGCCGGCGGATTCGCGGCGGCCGTGGCGGCGGCTTTCTCGACCGCTTTAAGGGACATTTGTGCGATGGCCTCTTTCATCACGCGAGCCATCTGCAGTGCAAACTCGCGGACGTCGTCCTCTTTCGGGCCGCGGACGATGATGCGGGTGAAGACCCGGAACGGCGGCGCCTGCACCTCGTGCCGATGCTTCATCTCGTTCTGGACGAAGCCACGATAGTCGTGCTGGGCCGCCTTCTGAATTGAGGGATCGGTCGGACAGCAGCTTTGGACCAGTACGCGGCCGCCGCGCTCGCCGCGCCCGGTGCGGCCCGCCACCTGCGATATGAGCTGGAACGTCCGCTCGCTGGCCCGCAGGTCGGGCTGGTGCAGCATCGTGTCGGCGTTGACGACCCCCACCAGCGTGACATTCGGAAAGTCGAGCCCCTTCGCGATCATCTGCGTGCCGAGCAGGATGTCGACCTCGCCATGCCGGAACTGCTCGAGCGCCTCGTCGTGACTGCCGGGGCGCTTCATCGAGTCGCTGTCCATCCGCACGACGCGGGCCTCGGGAAAAGTCGCCCGCACCTCGGCTTCGAGCTTCTGCGTGCCGATGCCCAGATACCGCAGCCCCGCCGCCCCGCACTTGGGGCAGGCCATCAACGTGGGATGCTCGTAGTCGCACGAATGACAGAGGGCGATGTTGCGGTCCTTGTGCCAGGTGAGCGTGATGTCGCAATGGGGGCACTTCACCCCTTCGCCGCACGTGCGGCACCAGACGGTGGGCGAATACCCCCGGAGGTTGAGGAACAGGATGACCTGTCCCTTCTGACTGAGCGCCTGTCGGATGGCGTTTTCGAGAGCGCGGCCGATGGCCGCGCCGCGCGAGCAGCGGATATCGTTGCGGACGTCGATGATGATGACCGGCGGCAGCGGTCGCGATTCGACGCGCTTCGGCAGCGAGATGAGTTCGTCCTGCTTGCGCTGCACGCGGGCCCACGATTCGAGCGTGGGCGTCGCGGACCCCAGCACAAGCGGGATCTTCTCCATCATCGCACGCTGCCGCGCGACCTCGCGGGCGTGATAGCGCGGGGCGGTGTCCTGCTTGAACGAGGTCTCGTGTTCCTCATCGATGATGATCAGTCCGAGGTGCGGAGTGGGGGCGAAGACGGCGCTCCGGGCGCCGACAACGACCTGCACTTCGCCCCGGGCGATCTGCTGCCATTGCCAGTGCCGCTCGGCGTCCGAGAGATGGCTGTGGAGGACGGCGACCGACGGGAAGCGGCTGCGGAAGCGACGGATGGTTTGCGGGGTGAGGCTGATTTCGGGAACCAGGACGATGGCCTGCCGTCCGTACGAAACGATCTCGCGGATGGCCTGGATGTAGACTTCGGTCTTGCCGCTGCCGGTCACGCCATGGAGCAGGAACGTCTTGTGCTCTCCCTTCCGCAATGTCGACACGACGGCTTGGAGGGCCCGCAACTGGTCGCTGTTGAGCTTCAGGTCCGACTGCGTTTCGACTTCGAGTTGCTCGGGCTCGGCGACGGCGGACCGCTCGCGGAGCACGCGGATCCAGCCTTTCTTGCGGACGCCGTCGATCGGCGCGGTCCCGCAGCCGGCGGCTTCGGCGAGATCTTCCCCCCGCATTGGCCGCGTCGCGCCGCGGAGCGCGTCCATCACGGCCTGC
The DNA here is from genome assembly GCA_020850695.1 of Planctomycetaceae bacterium. GTDB lineage: Bacteria > Planctomycetota > Planctomycetia > Planctomycetales > Planctomycetaceae > JADZEF01. The sequence continues at coordinate 12,932 of JADZEF010000014.1, forward strand.
TGCTTGGCAGGGAGTTTTTCTTTCGATTCGAGCCTCGCGCGGCCGGCTTCCGTCAACTCGAAGACCTGGACAACCCGAGTTCCCGAATTCTTCTTCACCCCCGCCGGGACGACGGTGTCGAGCACCTGGCCCCAGCTGCAAAGGTAGCGGTCGGCGATCCAGCGCGTCAGCTCGAGCATCATCGGCGAGAGGAGCGGCTCGCGGTCGAGAACCGATTCAATCGTTTTAAGGGCCCGCTGCGTCTGCGGAACCGGACCGACACCGACGCAGAACCCCACGGTGGGTCGATTGCCGCGTCCGAAAGGCACCCGCACCCGCTGCCCCGGCACGAGCATGTCGCGGAGCGGATCGGGAACGAGATAAGAAAACGGAACGTCCAGCGGTTTGTTGAACACGACCTGGGCCGCCAGTTGGTCGGCCTCGGCGGCCAGCTCCCACGGCGTCGGATCGAGCGGGAAATCCTCCCCCGCGAACAGATTCTTCTGCGATGTCCCGCTCACAAGCGTCCCCATGGTCGCCCCCTGCATCGTTCGCACCCCTGCCAGAAACAGATCAATTGTACATTATCTCGGGAGTGTGGGAAGGGGACGAGAAACAGTGGGGCGACTTCTCCATGGTCGCCATTGATCGCTGGAAACACAACAAGGCTCGGCAGGAGAGTGCCGAGCCTTGCGACGGGATTGGGCGAATGCAGAATTCCCGAGCGTCAGGCCAGGAGCCTGCGGTTTGATCATTCGAGCGTGATCGGATTGCCGTCGTTCGGCGTGCATCCGTATTGCCAGATCTGCGCGCTCATGTTGGCGCTGAGTCGCTTCACGCTGCCGTCGCACAGGGACATGTTGATGATGCCCACGTGCGGGCTGTTGGGATAGTAGCCATCGCAGTTGTTGACGGTGACGCCGGACTGGAACTTGGTCCCGTCGTTCCAGCCGACGTAGGGCGAGGCGGCCGTATCGCCGATGGACGCGAAGGTGTGGTTCCAGTAGCGGGCATAGGTCTGGCTCGCGGCAAAGTCGCCGCCGTCGTGCATCAGCGTGCCGCCGTAGGGAATCGTTCCGCGGTTGTTGCACTTCTGGAAACGTTCGGTCAGGAAGAATGTGTTGGTCATTCCGTCGCCGATGTCGGACGGGAAGCGGGCGGGGCGGGCATGAAGTGCGTCAGCGTAGGGATTGTTCAAGTTCGTGGCCGACACCTGCGTGTTGGCGAAAACCATGTAATTGCCGACGTAGTTCCCCGGGACCCATCCCGCGATCAGGCCGCCAGAGCCGTTGGAATTGTCACTCGGGCAGATGAAGGCCTTCGGCATTTCCTTCAGATACATTTGATTCTGGCCCATGGCAAAGTGGCCCGCGGAATTGACGGCGGTGTTGTAGAGGGGAGCCTGTTCAATGACGTTCAGCAGCTTTGAAAACATCGACCCGTTTTGGCCGCCGTTGTAGTACGGGTGGTTGACGTTCGTGACCGAATTGAGGCAGGCTGGCGGCAGGATCTTGTACGTGTCGTGCAGGTTGTGAAACCCGAGGGCGAGCTGCTTGAGGTTGTTGGTGCACTCGGTGCGCTTCGCGGCCTCTCGGGCCTGCTGGACGGCGGGGAGCAGCAATGCAATCAGGATCGCGATGATGGCGATCACCACGAGCAGCTCAATGAGCGTGAAGCCATGACGGTTGCGGTTGAGCGGACGGAGACGGACCATTGCAGACTCCCGATGAGAAGAGACGAAAAAGGGCAGCCGATCAAAATCAACTGGATATTCAGATGGATGGACAGAGACGTGCAGCCTGAGATCGAGGCCGACGGATTCCGCACGTCGATCATTTCGCGGGAACGGGTTCGGTCGCGGTGAAGCCATTGTCGGAGGGCGTGACGGTGACGTGGTATTTCGCCCCGGCCGTATCTTTGATTTCGAACTTGCCACCACCGATGTCTTTGGCGCTGTCCGGCTGAAAGCGCGCGCCCGAGGGGGTCATTTTCCCCATCATGGACTGATTCACGTACTCGAGCGGGGACTTGGCGGTGCTGCCCTGCGGTGGAATCCCGGCATCGGGGTTCGCGCTAGAGCAACCGACGGCGAGTGGGAGACTCAAGAGGAGACGGAAGCAGAGAGCGCGCACGTCCTTAGACTCCGAAAATCGGGTGGAAGCAGCACGGATTGGTGAAGAATGAAATAGAGACCGCGAAGCGATTGCTCGCAGTTGATCGAAAACGTCGAAACGCACGGCCCATGAAGGTATGCCGATCCGACGAATCGCCTTTTGTACTGAGGAAGTCGGCCAAAAGGCAAGAGGGTCGCGAGGAAAACAGGCAGGATTCCCAAGAGGGTCGCGGATGAGCAATCGGTATGCCGCGAAGTTCCCCTACCACATGACGGGGGCTGCCCTTAAAGTGGCTTCCCCTCTTCGACATCGCACAAGGTCGTGGGCAAGCTGAGGATCACGCCATCACGGCGCGGGAGCCGTTGCGTGACTCACCGCGTTGCGCGATTCTGTCCGTTCCGCGACCGCTTTGAGGCTGTGCAAAGAGTCGGCACCGTCTGCTCAGAAAATGGACACCACGTCAGTGATTCGACTCCGCGCGCTGCGAGTCCAATGACCGACTCCAACTGCCCGCTGCCTCCGCTTAGAACAATTCAGGCACGGGCTTCCCGTGGGTGAGCGCGATGGGCCGGCCCGCGGGGTCGGGGAGATGCAGTTCGTGGTTGATGCCGAGGAAGCGGTAGATTGTCGCGAGGATGTCGTGCGGGTCGAGCGGGCGGCTCGACGGGCGGGCGCCGATGGCGTCCGTCGCGCCGATCACCTGGCCCATCGGCATGTCGCCGCCGGAGATGAGAATCGACATCGCACTCGGCCAGTGGTCGCGGCCAATCTTTCCGTCGCGAAACTCGAGCCGCGGGGTGCGGCCGAATTCGCCGGTGACGATCAGCAGCACGTCTTCATTGAGGCCGCGATCGTAGAGGTCGTCGATCAAAGTGGGCACGACATGGTCGTACTTCGGCAGCCGGGCGTTCATCGCGCCGAGCATATCCCAGTTGACCGCGTGGTCGTCCCAATCGTACGCCTTCGTGCCGGGGCCGCCGCCGCGGACGCACACCGAAACGAACCTGACTCCCGCTTCCACCAGACGCCGCGCGATGAGGGCGTCGCGGCCGTAGCCGTCACCGTACTTCTCGACGATCCGCGGATCTTCGCGCGAGATGTCGAACGCCTTCGCCGCCGCGCCGGACGTGACGATCTCGATCGCGCGGCGGTTGAACTCGTCCATGTTGCTCATCATGCCCGAGGCATCGACCTCGCGGCGGAAGCGATCGAGGCTTCCCTGAAGCAGCATGCGGTCGTCGAGGCGGTTGGCGTCGACGGAGAGGTGCGTGTCGCGCATCGAGCCATTTACGATGGGGACGCGGTACACGCCGCTCCAGTAACCTTCGCTGACGCCGGCCGCATAATCGGGGCCGTTGACGACGACCCCGTTGACGGCAATCGCCGCGGGCATGCCCTTGTCGCCGCCCGAAAGAAGGCGGTTCGCAACCGCACCCACCTGCGGGTAGTACGACTCGTAGCCGAAGCCCGGCTTCAGTTTCCCATACCCGCTGAGGAACCGGCGGTGCCCCGCGAAGTGGTCGGCTTCGTCATGCGTGCACGAGCGAATGAGCGTGAAGCGATCGGCGATCTTCGCGTGGTTCGGCAGGTGTTCGCAGACTTCAATGCCCGAAACGTTTGTCCGCACCGGCAGGAAGGGCCCGCGGATCTCGGACGAGGCGTACGGCTTCATGTCGTACGTTTCGAGGTGGCTCGGCCCGCCGTGGACGAAGAGCAGAATGACCGACTTCTCTCGCTTCGGCCTGGAACTGCCCGGGTTGGCGGCCGCCTCGGCCCGCAACATGTCGGCCAGCGAGAGACCGCCCAGGCCGAGAAATCCGGCCCGCAACACTTCGCGCCGCGAGGGGCGGCCGAACTGGACTGACGACTGAAGCGAGAACATCAGGAGTATGTCCGGCAGGTCGATCGCGGGCCTGCGGCCCTTCCGCGAGGTTCAGGCAGGCATGTGATCAGGTCGACGCTTGATTATCGGCCGATCCAATGAGAATGGTCAAGCAACCTTTCGGGTTGCTCAAGACGCTGGCATCTCGGCCAGCAATTCCTTCCAGGAGTCGACTTCCAGAAGACGCAGAGCGAGCGAATCGAGCACTGCGGGATCGTGTATCGCTTCGATCCGCCGACGCACCCGCACTCCCGGCTTGCCGAAGCGCCGCGTTCCAATGGTCAGGAGCAGGTCGTGCTTGCCTCGCTCAACCCCCTGTTCGATTCCCTGTTCGATTCCCTTCTCGAACCCTTCCTGAATCAGCGCGTGGTACGTGGAAGATCCCTGCATGATCGGCCTCAGCGAACGAAGAAGATGACGTGCTTCGTCATCCGAGTATCTTAGCCCCATCAACAGGAGCGTGGCAGTCCCCAGTTCGGCCGCCTCCGCCCGCGGCACCTCGGTCATCAGCCGCTCGGCCAGTCGGTCGATGACGGCCGGCATCTCGGTCCGGGAAACATCGGAAAGAGGCGCCAGTGGCAGCAGCCCGACACCCCCTTCCAGAAACATCTCGACCGGCAACTCCCAGACCTTGATCACCTGGTATTCGAAGCGGACCGAACAGCCCGGACGCGGCGAGGCAAGGTCGATCGATCCCCGATTCTCCGGACTCCAGGCCGAAGGGTGCAGCACGACCGCCACCGAGTGCGTCGGCAATTTCAGTTGCTTCAACAGGGTGCTGTGGTAGTGCAGCATCCGCACATCGAGTTCTTCGTCTCTCCAGGCCTGTGGCTCGGGATGGAGGATCCACGGGGGATCCTCTTCCACCCGCAACACCTTGTCGGCCAGGGCGGCGACGTGCGAGAGATCGGCGTCGACCGGCTGGACCGTCACCTCGGCCGAAACGCCGAACAGCGGCTTCCAGTCGGCGAGCCGCAGGCCCAGCAGGTGCTTCATCGTCACGTCATATCGGCCGGCCATTCGTGATCGCCTTCGGGCCGCGTGCCCACTTCCAGGAACCATTCTGCCATGGCGTCACGCCGCCTTCCGCGTAGCCTTCGTTTGTCTCTGGGGCGCCGCGGGGGCTGCAAATGGAAGAATCTCCGGTTCGTCCGCATCCTTGTCGAGCATCTCGCGCAGCTCGGCGTCGGTGTATCGGATCGACATGAGCTGGTCGACGTAGTGCGGTGAGAAATTCTCCATTCCCTTCACGCCGATCTGGTCGGGCCATTCCCCCTTCGGCCAGTACGCGGTGCCGAAAACCCAGTCCCACAGCGAGAGGATCGAACCGTAGTTCGAGCGGTGCCCGCGGCGCTCGACCGAGTGGTGCCACCAGTGGAGTTCGGCGGTGTTGATGAGGTAGTTGAGCCAGCCGACCGACGTGCGGAAGTTGGCGTGGTGCCAGAGGCCCTTCACGATGTCGATGCACGAGTAGGCGATGATGACCGAGCGATCGACTCCCAGGATGGCGAAGGGGGCCGAGAGAGCGAAGTTCTTGATGACCGCTTCGAGGACGTGAATCCGCAGGAGCGAGAGGCTGTCCATTTCAACCGTCGAGTGATGGACCCGGTGGATCCGCCACAGCAGGTCGGAGTAGTGGTACAGCCGATGGAGCCAGTAGCGGCCGAGGTCGTTGACGATGAAGTAGGCGGCAAACTGAGCGGCGACGTGCCACCCGGCCATGACCGAGACGCCGGGGAGCCGCAGCAGCGCCCAGGCGGCCGCCACCTTCGTCAGCGCGCTGAGGCCCGGTCCGTTGACGAGGGCATGGAGCAGATCGGCCCGCCACCCGGCGCGACGCGGGCCCGTGTGGGCGTCGGGAAGCACCGGAGTGAGCCAGCGCTCGAGCAGATGAAACACCAAGAGGCTGGTGCCGAAGACCGCCAGCATGATCCGCATGTCACGACTCCCGCGTGGCGAGAGGCCCACCTCCCCGACATCGTCGCGAGCGCCGCACCGTCTCCCCCGGCGGCTCGCTCTCTTGATGCCATCGACGCTGGAGACACGCGTCTTGCGGATTGATCGAGCGGGACCGATTGTTCCATCGAAATCCTCACGATCTCGACTCGGACCGCGAGTTTGGCTCAAGTCGCGAGGCTCGATGCGGGATGGCTATGATGCGAAGCGTTTCGATCAAGCCGTCCAACAACGATCGAAGAGGGGTGGCCGGGGCTGAGTCTTTGCGAAGGCCCGGGGCCCAACGATCCGGGCCTTCCCTTCGGTCCACCCGGCCACCCGGCCCGAATGCTTTGGCACCTCCTGGAGAATGCACGATGTCGCGTCGCCCTGTCACTGCTTCCCATCAACCCGTCACAGCGATTGAAGAGACCGGATGGTCTCGGCGGGGCTTTCTCCAAACGATCGCCGCTGGAGCCTTTGTGGCTGGCGCAACGGGACGTCTGCCAACCGCTGCTGCGGCAGTGAAGTACGACGGGCTCAACTCGAAGAAGTACCTGGGCGAGGTGAAGGTCGAGACGCGGGTGATGGACACGAAGGTCTTCACCGAGGGGCCGGCGGTCGACCGCGCGGGGGACGTCTACTTCACCAGCACGGAGGTCTCGAAGATCCTGAAATGGGATCCGAAGACGAAGGAGCTTTCGACGTTTCGGGAGAAGACGGGCGGGGCGAACGGGCTCGCGTTCGATCGGCAGGGGCGGCTGCTGGCCTGCGAAGGAAATGCCGAGCGAGTGACGCGACTGGATCGCAAGACGGGCGAGGTGACAGTGCTGTGCGATACCTTCGGCGGGCACAAGCTGGGAGCGGTGAACGATGTGTGCCTCGACAACTCGGGGCGGATCTACTTCACGTCACGGCTTCCCAATACCAACCCCGAGAAAGGAAACGTCAACTCGGTTTACCGCATCGATGCGGACGGCAGGACGCACCGCATCCTGCACCTGCCCGACATTCACATGCCGAACGGGCTCGTCGTCGCGCCGAACGACAAGACGTTCTATCTTGTCGAGTCGGCCCCCGAGGCGGACCGCAACCGCTGTATCCTGGCCTACGATCTCTCGCCCGAAGGAGTCCCTTCCAACGTCCGCACGCACGTTCTGTTCTATCCCGGGCGGAGCGGCGACGGGATGCGGATCGATGCGGAAGGCAATCTCTACATCGCCGCCGGCCTTCACAAGACCCGCAAGACGAGCGAGACGCTCGACACCCGGCCGGGCATTCACGTGGTGAACCCGAAGGGGGAGCTTGTGGCGTACGTCGAGACGCCCGAGGACACGATCACGAACTGCGCCTTCGGCGGCGAAGACCTGCGGACGCTGTATGTGACGTGCGGGACGTATCTGCTCAGCCTCCGGACCAACATTCCCGGGAAGGCGATGTATCGTCCGGAGGCGTGACCAGCGTAGCCCCTCCTTCCCTCACAAGAGGCTTAGTGGTCCATTTCAGAAGTTTCTGAAGGGTCATGAAGGGTGGCTGGGGTCGACCGAAGGGAGCCCCCAGCTTTCGACGCGGAGTTCGCTGGGGGCTCGCAAAGCCTCGACCCCAGCCACCCCT
>JADZEF010000015.1 GCA_020850695.1 Planctomycetaceae bacterium
CGGAACTTCATGCCCAGGCTCTCGACATCCGCACGGGGGACGCCGTCCCGCGCGATGTCCGCGAGATGTACGATCGCGGCCTGCAATACCTTGTGAAGTCGCAGACCGAAGCGGGCGACTGGCGAGACGGCCAGGGGGGGGCCGGCGTCACGGGAATGGCGCTGATGTGCTTCCTGGCCTCCGGGGAGGATCCCAACTTCGGGCTTTACTCAAGCAACATCCGCCGCGCCGTGCGGAGCATCATCAGTCAGCAATCCGCCGAGACCGGCTTCTTCCCCAACAGCATGTATCACCACGGCTTCGCCATGCTGGCCCTCTCCGAAGCCTATGGGACAGTCGACGACCGCAACCTGTGGGCCAACGCCACCGACAAGAAGAAGCGGTCGATCGGCCAGGCCCTCGAGCTGGCAGTGAGGGCGGCCATCACGTCGCAGAAGAAAAACAGCTTCGGCGCCTGGCGGTATTCACCGGATGGCAGCGATGCCGATACCTCGGTGGCCGGGGCGGTGTTGATGGGCCTGCTCGCCGCCCGCAACGCGGGGATCGAGGTTCCCGACGAGTCGATCGACCGGGCGATCAACTACTTCGTGAAAATGACCGCGCCGTCAGGGCAAGTGGCCTATTCCGGCGGCATTGGCGGGTTCGACGAGTCGCTGGCCCGCATCTCAATCGGGTCGCTGGTCTTTTCCATCGCCCGCCGCAAAGACCTCGCCCAGTTCAAGCAGACGACCAAGTACCTGGTCGACAAGCTCGAAGGGGGAAGCGCCGGTCACGGCGGCGTCGAATACCAGCGGTACTACCAGGCTCAGGCCCTGTTCCAGGGGGACGTCGCCGCATGGGAGAAGTGGAACAAGAACCTGATCCGGCAACTCAAGCAGGCCCAGCAGCAGGACGGAAGCTTCCGAGGGTCGCACGGAAGCCAGGTTTCGACGACGCTTTCGCTGTTATCTCTGGCCGTTAATTACCGTTTCCTTCCGATTTACGAGCGATGATCGCCATGCCCCAGGCCAGTCTTCGACGCTCGCATGCGGTGACCTGCGGATTGTTGGCCATCGTCCTGGTCTTGGCGGTGAGGACCCGCGCCGACGATATTCCCGCCGACGTTCCCCAGGGAACGCTCACGCTCCTCAGCGGCGACGCAGTGTCCGGGACGTTTCGTCCGTCTCCCAATCCTGATGTCGTCCGTTGGCAAGGAGCCGATTTCGTCCGACCCTTCGAGTTTCCCGCCGGCATCGTCACGTCGGTCCGCTTCCCCCCGATCCAGCCTGCCGCCAAAGCCCGCGGCGAGTTCCTGATCGAACTGGCCCCCGACGACGTGCTGACGGGACGCCTCGTCCGTTGGACCGACGAAACCGTCGAAATCGACACCGAGCGATTCGGGACGCTGCATGTGCGGCGAAGCGCGGTCCGTCGACTCGTCCGCACGGACGGCAATCCGTCTCTCGTCTTCGCCGGCCTGACCGGGATCGGCGGCTGGAATCAGCCGGGAACCGCGTGGCGCGAGGATGGGACGCAGATCTTTACCTCTCAGGATATGGCGATGGCCAGCGCGGACGTCGGGATTCCTGAGAAGGCGCTGATCGAATTCGAGCTGGCGTGGAAGAAGTCGGCGAGCTTCGTCCTCGCGCTCGGCGTCAACCCGGACGAGAAGGTCGACAAACGGCAGGAAGGGTGGCGGTTCGAGACGTGGGATGGAACGCTGGCCATCGTCCGCGAGCAGCCGCTCGCGGCCGACGTCGACAAGGTGATGTCGATCTCGGGTGATACCGGCCGGATGCAGCTGACCGCTTATCTCGATCAGGCGGCGGGAACGATGCAGGTCTTCCTGCCGGATGGGACGCCGGCCGGCAAGGTGACGGTGGTTTCGGAAGCGGCGGCGGCGGGCGTCAAGGCGAAACCGGTCGCCCGCGGCATCCGGCTGGTCAACCGTCGCGGCGAACTGCGTCTGGAGAAGCTGCGCGTCAGCCGCTGGAACGGCCTGTTGCCGACGCTGAAGAAGCCCGGTCAGTCTCACCTCGACCTCGCGGACGGAAAAACCGTTTCCGGAACGATCACCGGATTCGACGAGGCGAAGCGCGAATTCACGGTGCGTGCGGACGGCCAGGAAACCCGCGTCCCGCTCGACAAGGTGGTTTCGGCGGATGTTTCCAGCGGGTCCGCCCCGAGTCCCCGTTTCGTCTCTGTCGCCCTGCAGGATGGTTCGCGTCTCTCGGGCAACATCGAAAAGCTCGGTGCTGCGGACTTGATCCTCAGCAATCCGGAAATCACCGAACCGCTTCGCATGCGTTACTCCCAGCTGCATGGTCTGAATCGACTGCAGCCCAAGCCGCTCGACGAGACGGAGAAACCGGAAGGCCGCCGCGGCCGGCTCGAGATCGGCGGTCTCAAGCTGCATGGGCGGCTCGCTCCTTTCGTCGAGACGGCCGATGCCAGCAGCATCGCCTGGCATCCTGAGGGGAGCCTGACCAGCAGCCCCCTGCTGCCCGACGCCGCAGGAAAGATTGTTTATCGCGATCCCCCTCCACCGAAGCCGAAGACTCGGGTCCGTCCGCAGGTCATCCAGCAGCAGCCTCGGCCGAAGGCGGTGTTTCTCGGACCGGTGGCGAAGAAGCCGGTTCAGAAAGATGTCGCGGCATCGCACACCCTTCATCTCCGGTCGGGAGACAACATCCCGTGCACCATCGTCTCGATCGATGAAGCGGGCGTGACCGTCTCGACCCGGGCCGACCAGTCGCGCGTCGTTCCGCACGCCCGCATCAAGGCCATCGAAATGCGGCCGGGGACGCCGCATCCCAACCTGCGCGACGCCAAGAAGCAGCGGCTCCTCACGCTCCCTCGTCTGCAGAAGGCCTCGCCGCCGACGCAACTCCTCTGCTCGACGACGGGAGACTTCCTGCGATGCCGCCTGCTGTCCATGGACGCAGAGAAGCTCAGACTGGAAATGCAGCTGACGGAGATCGAGCTTCCCCGCGACCGCATCGCCCACATCATCTGGTTCCATCCCGATGAGATCACGACGGCCGAGGATGCGAAAAAGGACGACGACCAGAAAGCGACGGCGAAAGCGGCCGCCAAGGGGGCGAACGTCGAGTTCGTCGCGGGGGGAGGCCGGCTGATCGTTCTGAACAACGGCCAGGTGGTCCAGGTCGATGACCAGGGCGGTGTGGTGCGGAATGAAGCCGCGTTCGGAGGCGATTCCTCAGCCCCCGCGATCGCCGAGATTCCACGCGCCCCGGGCGAGGGCCATCTGGTTCAGCTGTTGTGGCAGGACGGACGACGCGTCACGTTCGATCCGATCGAGGTCGATCCGGTCGACATCAGCGGCGTGAGCGAAATTCTCGGCCCGTGCCGTTACCGCATTGATGAGTTCGACCAGATCCTCTTCGGCGACCAGATCGAGGTGGCGGCCGGCCAGCTGGCGTGGCACCAGTGGCGATTGCGTCATGCGGTCGAGCCGCTGGTCGCCCAGGATCTGGGGAACGACCCGGGCGTGGCGGGTCCGGAGTCGCCGCTCGTCGGCAAGCCGGCTCCGGAAATCGACCTGGCGCTCCTCGACGGCGAACCGTTCAAGCTGAGCGCCTGCAAGGGACAAATCGTCGTCCTCGACTTCTGGGCAAGCTGGTGCGGTCCGTGCATGCGGACGATGCCGCTCGTCGAAGAGGCGATCGCCGGTTACGACCCGAAGCGGGTGCGGCTGGTGTCGATCAACCTCGAAGAATCCGCCGCGCAGGTTCAGGCGGCGCTCGAACGCCAGAAGCTGCACGTCGCGGTCGCCCTTGACGTCGATGGCGTCGCTGCCCGCCGCTACGAGGCCAACGCCATTCCGCAACTGGTCGTCGTGGACGCCGAGGGGAAGGTCGCGCGGCTGTACGTCGGCGGCGGCCCGCAGGTTGTCGAGCGGATGAAGGAATCGCTCGACCAGCTGCTCAAGGGGGGCGAGTCGAATCAAGGCGCCCAAGGCGAGAAGCCCGCGGAAGGCGGCAAGGGGAACGACGCAGCGAAGCCCGAGACGCCCTAAACGACCCAACAGGCTCTTCGAAGTCGCCGCGAAATAAAGCACGCCGCAAAAAAACGGGCAGGTCAATCGACCTGCCCGTCCACAATCATGGACTAAACCCGCAGCTCCCCGGCCGGGGACCTCACAGCGCCAGGTAGCCGCCCTTCTTCAGGTAGGCGACCACTTCGCCAGCCAGCTCGTCAATGCTCTTGGTGTTCGAGTCGAGCACCAGTTCCGGCTTCTCGGGAGCTTCGTACGGGTCGTCAATCCCCGTGAACCCCTTGAGTTCGCCGGCCCGGGCCTTCTTGTACAGCCCTTTCGGATCGCGCTTCTCGCAGGTCTCGAGCGAGGCGTTGACGTAGATTTCGATGAACTGGCCGGGCTGCAGCAGCGCCCGCACCTTGTCGCGGTCGGCCCGGTACGGCGAGATGAACGCCGTCATCGTGATCAGCCCCGCGTCGCAGAACAGCTTGGCCACTTCGCCGATGCGGCGGATGTTCTCCGCGCGGTCTTCGGCCGAGAACTTGAGGTTCTTGTTCAGCCCCATGCGGATATTGTCGCCGTCGAGCAGGTACGTGTGAACGCCCTGCGAGTTCAGCATGTGGTCGACGGTGTTCGAGATGGTGCTCTTGCCGCAGGCACTCAGCCCGGTGAACCAGAGGACCGCACCCTTGTGCTTCTTCAGTTTACTGCGGTCGGCGCTGCTGACCGCGTGATCGTGCCACGTGACGTTGGTGGCAAGTTGCTCCGCCATTTGACGCTACTCCAGAAAATCCGAGCCGATGGACAGGTGGACGGTGAATTCCAATCCCCAGTTTTGCGGATCCTAGAGAAACCGGACGGCGCGGGGAAGCCCGCATCGCGCCCTTCGGACCACCCCGAATTCGAGCGAAGCCCTCCTCGCCGTACCGGGAGTTCACCGGCTGAATGACAGCGACCTCCGCGCGGTCCGTTCCCACCCTGGGCATTTCACTGCCATGGGCGACCCCGTCGAAGAGTCGTGAAGTTCAGTTCCGTTGTCCTGCGGCGCCCTGGATTGACAAGGCACGTTGACATTGCGGACCAACCCGAGGACGTGAGTGTCAGGCGATTGATGCAAACGAGCCGCGGCACATCTCTTGCAGACAGACGCCGGCGACAAACTCGAAGGATGCTGGCGAGGTGGGCTGTCGGTCGTCAGTAGGCGTTTCCATGCAACCTGAAAATTTCCTGGGCGGGCCCATGTTGCTGATCAATCCACCTCTCGAATTCAATCCCACTGACTCGAGCGTCGACACGGCGCCGACCTTTGACGAATATCTCCGTTGCTATGAGCAAGCCGTTCTCGACCAGCCGTTCGCGACACTCAACCGGATTCTGCGGTTTCTGACCCGCGGGCATCGCGGCACACCCATGACGTCAAGCGTGCTGGAAGCCATCGTCTCCCGCGAGTGGCGCGACGAGGAAGCCGAGCCGGGGCAGAAGGTCGCGCGATTGATTGTGCTGGCGGCGTTCGCCCGGTCGCTGCACGACATGGGTATCCCGCTCACGCCGCGGACGGTGCGGCTCCTCGCGTCCTGCGAGCGCAAGGTATCGAAATTCCTGAAGGCCGCCGTCGACGATCACTGGGTCAGCGTGCATGCCGAGCGTTGAGCGCTCGCGGGTCACGTGGCGTCGTCTGCGGGTTCCCGCCGCAGACGATGCGCGGCGTGGCACAGGTCATCGGCACTCAGTTCGTGCGATCCGGCCAGGCGGGTCCGCATCACGGCCGATTCGAGGAGCGCGATCTCCCGTGATGGCGACACTCCCGGCAGATCAGCCGCCGCCTTCCGGCAGACTTCGACCAGCGCCGGATCGATCGTCACGCCCAGGGACGCCGCGAGCGACTCCGCTGCCCCGTTCAGAATCGTGCGGACCGCCAGCCAGTCCATCTCCGGCAGCGGAATGAGCCGCGATCGCCGTGCCAGCGGGGGGCGAAGCCGGCCGGCGAACTGCGGGAGCATCGTTCCCATCAGGCAGAGCTTCCCGCGGTCGAGTGCTTCCGACAGCAGTCGCGGAACGCGGCTGACCAGCAGCAGCTCGAAATGCTCGATCGCCAGGATCAGCCCCGGACGCTCCTCCGCGTCCCGCAGCAACCGCGCGAAGACATTCTCGAGCTCCCCATCGAAAGTGATGCCGATCGCCAGTTCGCCGGGATGAATGACCAACACCTGTTGCTCGGGAGACAACTCGCGGATGCGGGCCGAGATCGCTCGCAACAGGTTGGTCTTGCCGATGCCGGACGGTCCCACAAGGATTGGCATCCGGCACTCCCCTCCCGAGAGGACGCAAGAAACCGCATCGAGGAGTTCCTCGTGGCGGCCGACCGTGCGTCCCCGGGGCCCCTCCGGCCAGCGTTCGAGCAGATCAACCCCGAAGCGATCGATTGGCGACTCTTGGCCCTCACTCGATACACTGCCGTCTGCCGAGCCCGCTCGCGTCCCCCGCACTGGAAGCCGCGGCTCGGTCCCGTCAAAGCCAATGACCGCCAGCCCTTCGTTCATCGCCGCGGCGAGGTCGAGCGATGGGGGAATCGTCGTCAGCAGCGTCCGCCAGCCCTCCTTCGGAATGCCCGCGCGGAAGACGCGCATCAGCCCCGGGTCGATACCGATGTATTCCAGCTCGGACGAGACGCACACGACATACGGCATGCCGGCCTGCGGGCGCTTCACGAGCAGCGTCGTCTGCGGATGATTAAATCGTGCGGCGTTGGTCGGCACCTGGCGCAGCAGGACCGTATTGCGATCGGCCACTTCCATGCGGACGGAAAGATCGCGAAACCGCTGGGCGAGTTGAGGTGTGAGCGTCAGCATCATGGGAGGCCGCCAGGGAGTCCGGAACGTTCATCACACTCCCGCAAAGTAGTCGGTCGCGCCGGGAAGAATCTGATGCGTAGTCCAGGCGGGCCAGTTTGCGAGGATCCGCTTGAGGATGCCGCACTCGACCAGGCCGGGTGTGCGGCCCTGCAACTCGGCGATGCGGTGGCGGAGTCCGTTTGATCGCTCCCCCTCGCCGCGAACGCGCGCTTCCAGCACCAGCGTGCGGACGAGTCCCGGCACGTGCCCGAGCTCGGTCTGAATGGCCTTGGCCGACTCGAGGTGGTTGAGCCGCACGCCGAGATCGAGCTCCAGCCGCACCTGCATCGGAATCGCGAACTCGGCGACATCGCCCCGATAGCCTTTGTCGAGTTGCAGCGTGTGAGCCGAGTGGGTCAGCCGGTGGGCTTCGTCGTAGCGGTGCTGGCGGCGGTCGATCTCCGCGAGCGTCAGCTGCATGCGTGCGAAGAGTCGCGGGCACGTGCCGGACGACGGCGAGCCGCGCCGGTAACACTCCAACTGTTCGCGGGCCTCGCCCAGCCGATCCTGCGAGACCAGCCACGCGGTGTAGTGATCGCGGAAGGCGACGGCGGCACGCGGATGCGTTCCGTTGGACTGGGCCATGCACCGCAGCGCCCGCTCGATCCACGTGGTCGTGGCCGCGCCGGGAGCCAGTCCGAAAAAGCGGTTGATGCAGACGCGGTCGACGAGTTGCGGGAGATCGGTCGGTTGAGCCCCGGAGACCGTCAGCATCAGGGCCTCGGCCATCCTCGAATCGCCGAGCCGCGCCATTGTCAGGGCATGCAGCCGCCGGATCGCGCGCAGTTTCGGCGAGGTATTCTGAGTGATCGGCACAAGCGGAACGGACGTGAACAGGTCGCGGGCCAACGGATACTGGCCTGTCGCGTACAGTTCGATTCCCCTCGCAAGCATCAGATCTTCGGACGTGTTGACCGTGCGCGGCGGCGATTGCGGGGTCGTCGGCGGGGGCGGAATCGGTGGTGCGGGAACGTCGCGCCACTGTTCCTCGCTGCAGAACGGTTCGTTCAGATTCAGATGGCGGCGTCCGGTCAGATCGGTCACGCCGGTCCATGTCGCCGAGAACTCCGTACGCCGCGGGGCGAACCGCTTCACGCACTCTCCACGCAACCGCCCTCGCCCTTCGGAAGGAGGGTTCCGCATCGCGAAGTCGATGTTGTCCACCCCTGGCACCGCGTGCTCCAGCACGCCCGCCGCTTCGAGTCCCGCGAAGATCCCCTGCGGTCCCACTTCCGTGAACCGGGTGTCAAGTTCGAGGAGCTGCTGCCGAAGCTTCAGCACCGCGGGGAACTGAGACCAGGAGAGTCCCTTGTCGCGCAGCACCGGCGAAAGGGCATCGACAACCTGCGGGATCGGTCCGTTCGGCGCGACGACGTCGGGAGTCAGCGAGCGATGCGAAAGCCGCTGCTCGGCCGGAAGCTTCTGGGCCGAGATCATCCCGTCGACCAGCCGCGTGAGCACCAGGCTCCACGTCGGCACCGACTCCCACGCCAGGCCGAGTCGATCGGCCGCCTGCCGATAAAGCGCCAGCTTGATCGCCCAGTCGAGCGACCGCGCGACGGCGCCAGGCCCCCCCTCGAGATCATCGAGAACCTTCCGCCACTCGCGGAGTGCGGTTTCGGTCCACGGGGGCATGAACGAGGCGCCGGCGTGATGCTCGGCCTGTTCCAGATAGTGCCGCTGAATGGCGACGGCCGTCCTCAACGCGCCGTCACTGCCGACGGCCGCGTGCCGCAACTCGACGTCACGCGAAAAGGCTCCGAACGCCTGCACGGGGTCACGCATCGTGACGCGAACGCCCGGCGCCACGCCCCCCTCGATCATGGCGACCACGAGGGCGGTCGTTGCGACCCGCAGCCAGTTCGAGCGGTGCGAACAGACGCTCTCCCCGCACAGCACGTGCAGGCGATGGGTGCCGGGCGAACTGAGCGACTCGTCCTTGGTGTGATAGATCCCTCGGTCGTCCTGCGAACGGTCGGACGAGACGTTGTGAATGTGGGCGACCCGCGGCGAGATCAGGAATTCGATGCCCGGCGAGCGGTTGTTGAAGCCTCCCGAGCCGGTGTAGATGATCCGCGAGACGAGGTGCGGGATGAGGTTGGAAGGCAGGACGTCGAGCGTGCTCTGATGGCCGTACGATTCGTGACAGGCCCACGTCGTGGGGTGCGGGCCGTACGAGACATTGCTGCGGCTGAGGATGATCTGTCCGAGGTCGGTGTACTGTGTCGCCAGATGATGGGCGACCTCCTGCAGCAGACGGTCTCCAGCCACGACGTACCGGCAGACGTCCCAGGGGTTGGTCACCTCGGGCGTGGTCAATTCGGGGTGGTAACCGCTGTCGCGATAGAAGCGGCCGCCGGTTTCGAGGAACATGCCCCCCGCCGCCCGGTCCGGAAGGTTGGGAAGGCGGCTGGTGGCATGTTCCATGAAGCGGGTCGCCCATTCGGCGCGGTCGAGCCGCTGACCGTTCCGGCCGAGGGCCGAGAAGGCGTACTCGGTTTCGAGACCGAAGAGGCGATTGCGGGGCACGTCACTGTCCCCCTTCCTGAGTCGTCGATTCGAGGAAGGCGACCGAGTCGACCGAGAGGCCACGGCTGATGGCCTCGTCGGCAGCGCTCAGAAAATCCTCGCCGATCTTTCGCGTGCGGGTGGCGTTTCCCGCGGGCGTTCCCCCGTCGGGAGGGGCGGCCGTGACGGGATCGCGCTGACGTTCGGTAACCACCATGCTTCAACTCCTGTCGGAACCGGGGACTTCGCAGCGGCTGCCCATCAGCGGATGCAAGCCCTCAGTTCTCCTACGAGCCTCGACGGGAATCGTTTCGCGATTTGGGCGTTGTTGCGTCGGATTCACTGTGGGGTGACGCTGGCAATCGCGTTTCGGCGGGGAGACAATCCGTGGACTCTGTCGACATCTCTGAGTCGATCGCTCCTCTCCCCCATCTCGGGAGTCCCTCATGCCCGCGCGACAGTCGCTCCATCGTCTCGCTGCGTCATTCGTTCCGCTGGCACTCCTCGCCGCGACGGTTGTTGCCTCCAGTATCGCGATGGGAGCCGACAACCGTCCGTTCGCGTTGTCGCTTCGCTCCCGCACCGAGACGAAGGCGGGAAGCGGGCGATTCCACACGACGACGAAGTCGTCCGAGTGGAACCCGAAGGAAACGGCCGTCATCGTCTGCGACATGTGGGACTTGCACCACTGCCTCAACGCGACCCGTCGCGGCGGCGAACTCGCCCCGCACATGGACGCCGTACTCAAGGCGGCCCGCGACCGCGGTGCGACGATCATCCACGCCCCGAGCAGCTGCATGGACTCCTACAAGGACCATGCCGCCCGGAAGCGAGCCCAGGCAGTTCCCAAGGCCGGCAAGTTCCCCGAGGAGATCGCCAAGTGGTGCTACAAGATTCCTGAAGAAGAAAAGGGCAAGTACCCCATCGACCAGTCCGACGGCGGCGAGGATGACGATCTCGAAGAGCACCGCCAGTGGGCCGAGAAGCTGACCGCCCTGGGCCGCAACCCGCGGGCTCCCTGGAAGTCGCAGACCGCCCTCCTGACGATTCGCGACGAAGACTACATCAGCGACAACGGCGAGGAAGTCTGGAGCATCCTCGAGCATCACGGCCTCAAGAACGTCATCCTGATGGGCGTGCATACCAACATGTGCGTGCTCGGTCGTCCCTTCGGCCTGCGGCAGATGGCGAAGAACGGAAAGAACGTCGTGCTCATGCGGGACATGACCGACACGATGTACAACCCCGCCCGCGCCCCGTTCGTCAGCCACTTCACAGGCACCGACCTGATCGTCGAGCACATCGAGAAGTGGGTCTGCCCGACCGTCACCAGCGACCAGATCGTCGGCGGCAAGCCGTTCCGGTTCGCTCACGACACGCGTCCGCGGCTCGCGATCCTCTCCGCGGAAGACGAGTACAAGACCGAAGAGACCCTTCCGCCGTTTGCGGCGAAGTACCTCGGCAAGGACTTCTCCGTGCAGTTCATCTTCGGGAGTGAAACCGAGCGGAGCGATATCCCCGGAATCGATGCCATCAACAACGCCGACGTGCTGCTCGTCAGCGTCCGTCGCCGTCCCCTGCCGAAGGCTCAGCTCGATGTCGTTCGTCGCTTTGCCGCCATGGGTAAGGGAATCGTCGGCATCCGCACCGCCAGCCACGCCTTCGCCCCATCCATCGGCAAGCCGACACCCGAAGGGCTCGACGCCTGGATGACATTTGATGGCGACGTCTTTGGCGGCAGCTACAGCGGGCACCACGGCGAGGGGCCAAAGGTGGCGATCACGGCCGCCGAACAGGTGGCATCGAGTCCCATCATGGCGGGCGTCGATGCATCCAAGCTCGTGGGCAACGGCTCGCTCTACAAAGTGAACCCGATTTCCAAGTCGGCGGGTGCCCTCTTGATCGGCACGATTCCCGACACCCCGGCCGAGCCGACCGCCTGGACCTACACACGGGCCGACACGGGCCGCTCGTTCTATACGTCCCTTGGCCACAAGGACGACTTCGAGAACCCCGAGTTCTGCCGCCTGCTCCGCAACGCCCTCATCTGGGCTGCCGGCTCTGACCTTCAGAAGCCCTCCCCTGCCCCGGCTGCGACGGCAGCAATGTGAGCGAGAGGGTTCGTCGCTTCAGAAATCTCTCGAAAGTCCCTTGATATATTCCTGATATGGAATATACTCCCGTATGTCTCACGACGCGCTCACCCTCGACGTGTTCGAAGCGATCGCCGAGCCTCGGCGTCGCGAGATCATCGGGCTGTTGGCGGGCCGGCAGGCAACGCCGGTGAACGACCTTGTTGATTCGCTGCGCCTCCCGCAACCCGCGGTCTCGAAGCATCTGGGTGTTCTGCGTCGTGCGGGGCTGGTGACTGTCCAGAAGGACGGCCAGCGGCGGCTTTATGCGCTCAATGCGGCGGGACTCAAGCCCGTGCACGACTGGATTCGCACGTACGAACGCTACTGGTCCGGTCAACTCGACCGCATCAAGGCGCGGGCCGAACGGGTCGCCGCCCAGAAGCGCGCCGGCGAATCCGACGAGAGCGCCCCACACAAGACCGATCCAGCGGAGTAGTGAGATGGTGGCAGCGGTCGAAGAGACGCTTCAGACGTTGAACATCACCCGCGAGGTGCAGATCGCGGCGCCGGTCGAGATCGCCTTCGAGGCGATCCTCGCCGAACTCGGACCTGAAAGCGTGATGCCGGGAGGCAGTCCCTTTCCGATGAAGATCGAGGCCTGGCCGGGCGGGCGCTGGTTCCGCGACCTCGGAAACAATACCGGTCATCTTTGGGGCCACGTGCAGGTGATCAAGCCGCCGGCGCTGCTCGAAATTCGCGGCCCCCTGTTCATGTCATACCCCTCGGTCAACTTCCTGCAGTACCGGCTCGCGGCCGAAGCGGGCGGGACGAAGCTGAAGTTGAATCACCGCGCAATGGGTCTCATACCCGCCGACCACAAAGAGGGAGTCGTCGAAGGCTGGGACTTTACCATCGCACGAATTCGCGAGATCGCCGAAGCGCGGGCGAAGCAGTAGCAGGGGAATGCCGGTCGTCGATCGGACGTCGATTCTCAGAGGCGACGGAAACGACGGATTCGACGGAGTTTCACCGAAAACTCGCAGCGCGTGTCTATCATCGATCTCGTCCGTGCCTCTCCGTCCCCTCCGTCGTTTCCGTGGCCGGTCTCTTACTTTCTCAACAGGACTCCACCTCATGATGCCGTCGAAACCGGAACCGCAGCACGAGTGGCTGAAACAACTGCTTGGCAATTGGACCTACGAATTCGAGTGCCCCGTCCCTCCCGATCAGAAGATGACGAAGTTCACCGGCACCGAATCGGTCCGGATGATCGGCGACCTCTGGATTCAAACGGAAATGCACGGAACGGGGCCGGACGGAACGCCGAGCGTCTCGCAGATGACGCTGGGGTACGACCCCGCGAAGCAGAAGTTCGTGGGGACCTGGGTCGGCTCGATGATGTCGAACCTCTGGGACTACGAAGGATTTCTCGAAAGCGACAGAATCCTGAAGCTCGATACCGTCGGACCGAGCTTCGACGTTCCGGGATCGACGGCGAACTATCAGGAAACTCTTGAGATCCAGTCGGCCGACGTGAGGCTGTTCTCGTCCGCCATGCAGAAGGCGGACGGAAGCTGGATGACCCTGATGACGATGAAATACGTCCGCGCGAAGTGACGATCTCTCACCTTTTCAACTGAGCCATCAACTTCAACCGAGCCATCGACCATGAGCGGAGTTCGTGTCCTCGTCGGAACGCGCAAGGGAGCGTTCGTCCTCACTTCGGACGGGAAGCGCAAGAAGTGGGACGTGCAGGGGCCTTTCTTCGCGGGATGGGAGATCTATCACATGAAGGGATCTCCCGCGAATCCCGACCGGATCTACGCTTCGCAGTCCAGCGGGTGGTTCGGGCAGGTCATCCAGCGGTCGGACGACGGGGGAAAGACCTGGAATGCGGTCGACAATAAATTCGCTTACGACGGCATCCCCGGCACGCACATGTGGTACGACGGTACCCCGCACCCGTGGGAGTTCAAGCGGGTGTGGCACCTCGAACCGTCGCTCAACGACCCGGACACCGTCTACGCGGGAATCGAGGATGCGGCTCTCTTCAAGTCGACCGACGGCGGAGCCTCGTGGAAGGAACTCTCGGGCCTCCGTGAGCATGGCACCGGTCCGCGGTGGCAGCCGGGCGCCGGCGGAATGTGCCTGCACACGATCCTCATCGATCCGAAGAATCCGGACCGCATCTTCATCGCCATCTCCGCCGCGGGGGCCTTCCGCACCGATGACGGCGGCAAAACGTGGAAGCCGATCAATCGCGGCCTGCGGTCCGAGTTCATGCCCGACCCCACGGCCGAAGTGGGACACTGCGTTCACCGCATCGCCCTCCATCCCTCGCGCCCCGGCGTCCTCTTCATGCAGAAGCACTGGGACGTGATGCGGAGCGACGACGCGGGAGACAACTGGACCGAAGTCAGCGGCAATCTCCCGACCGACTTCGGTTTCGTCATCGATGTGCACGCCCACGAGCCCGAGACGATCTACGTCGTCCCCATCAAGAGCGACTCGGAGCACTTCCCGCTCGACGGCAAGCTGCAGGTCTACCGTAGCCGCAGCGGCGGCAACGAATGGGAAGCCCTGACCAACGGCCTCCCGCAAAGCAACTGCTATGTCAACGTGCTTCGCGACGCGATGGCGATCGACTCGATGGACGAGTGCGGAGTCTACTTCGGCACGACGGGCGGCCAGGTCTACGCTTCGGCCAACTCCGGCGACACCTGGGAGCCGATCGTCTCGCACCTGCCGGCGGTGGTGTCGGTCGAGGTGCAGACGCTGCGGTAACGACGAAGAGGATGGAGAGAGGGAGAGACAGAGGGATGGAGAGAAAGAATCCATCCCGATCGTTGTCGCCATGACTCCGTCACTCCATCCCTCAATCACTCCCTCTCTCCATCCTCCCAGCCATGATCCGCGTCGTGCTGCCCGCTCACCTCTGGACTCTGGCGCGCGTCGGCGCGGAGGTGCAGGTCGACGTCCCCGGCACGCCCACTCCTGCTGGAGTCATCGAGGCGCTTGAGCAGAAATATCCGGTGTTGAAGGGGACGATCCGCGATTACGGCACGCTCAAGCGTCGCCCGCTGGTCCGATACTTCGTCTGTGCCGAAGACTGGTCGCACGACCCGCCCGACCGCCCGCTCCCCCAGGCCATTGTCGACGGCACCGAGCCGTTCTACATCATCGGAGCGATCGCCGGGGGCTGATGGCGTGGGAAAGGCTTCCAGCCTGTCGGTTCGTCCCACGAAAATCGTCATTGGTCATTGCTAAAATGATCAATGACCAACGGCCAATGAACAATGACCAATCTGCCCGCAGTTCGTTTTCCGTGCGGCTGGTCGGACGTCGAATCCACGAATTCGCCGCACCATCGCATCGTCTGCTCAACTTCGAAGGGGTGGCGGGGTAGAATCGGAGTGTCACTTGGGGTGCCTCGACCTGGTCGGCGTCCGGTTGTGACGGTTACTCCGGCTGTTCGGGCGATGCGATGCTTGTCACTGTCACCTGCAAATCGTGTGGGACGCTGTTCAAAGTCCATTCCCGCTTCGCAGGAAAGCTCGGTGCATGTCCCAAGCCCGAGTGCGGGCGAAAGTTCCTCGTTCCGTCGGCCAGCGCGACTCCGGCAGTCGCCGCACCTGCGACCGACTCCCCCGCGACCGAGGACGATGTCGACTGGCTCTATCGCCATGCGGGTGTCGAGCAGAGGCCCGAGGGTTCCGTTGGCAATCAAAAGGGATCGCGGACGGCCGTGAAGGCGCCGAGGGAGTCCACGGCGGCCCGCAGCGAAGCTCCGCCATCCACCACGCGGCGGTCGACCACCCGAAAGAGCGCCGTGGCGTCGAAGCCTGCGACAGGTTCGTCGTCCCTGTGGCAACGGCCTTCCGTTCGGTGGAGTATGCTCGGAATCGCCCTCGCGGCCATCGGAGTAGGAATTCTGTCGGCGGCACGCGGGCGAGGAATAACGCCGGCCGCTCAGGCCGTCCCGCCCGAAAGCGAGCCGAAGGAGATTGCCGAGGCACGAGCCCGCGAGGCGGCCCTCGTTGCGACGTTCCACGACAAGGTGCAGCCCTACCTCAAGAAGTACTGCAACGAGTGCCATACCGGCGATCAGTCGGAAGCGGGAATTGTTCTGGACGGGTTCTCGACGGACGCGGACGATGGCCCGGCCCGCAAGGACCGCAAGACCTGGGAACGCGTCGTGCGCATGTTGGAAGCCGGCGCCATGCCGCCGGGCGATCACGCGGTGCGGCCGAAGCCGGAAGAGACGACCGCCGTTGTGGCCTGGATGGACGAGCGCGTGTTCCGCGTCGATTGTGCCCTGCCGAATGATCCCGGCCGCGTCACGGTGCGGCGACTTAACCGCAACGAGTACAACAACACGGTCCGCGACCTGTTGGGCGTCACGGTGCGGCCGGCGGATGACTTTCCGTCGGATGACGTCGGGTCTGGCTTTGACAACATCGGCGACGTGCTGTCACTACCGCCGCTGCTGATGGAGAAGTATCTCGATGCCGCCGAAAAGGTCGCCCAGGCGGCGATCGTGGTGGCCGATCCGAAAGGTTCCATTCAACTGGCCGAGGGGGACGGGCTCGACAAAAGCGGCGACTTCCCGGTGAACGAGGACAATGCGGTCGGCATTTTCTCGTCGGGAGATGTTTCGAAGGAGTTCAATTTCCCGATTGCGGGCGAGTACACGCTGCGGGTGGAGGCGATGGCCGACCAGGCGGGACCCGACCTCGCGAAGGTGGAACTGCGGCTCGACGGCAAAGGTGTGAAGACCTTCGAAGTCCAAGGGCAGCGGAAGCTCGGAACGTTCGAGACGACGATCAAGGTGGCAGCCGGCAAGCACACGGTCGCCGGAGCCTTCACCAACGATTACTACAACCCCAAGGCGAAGGATCGGAAGGATCGCGACCGCAACCTCTACGTGAAGTCGCTCGCAGTCCAGGGCCCGATCGGCGCTTCGGCCGACGACTTCCCCGAGACGCATCGCCGTATCGTCACCGCCCGTCCGGACGACAAGCTTCCGCTCCGCGATGCCGCCCTGCAGGTGTTGCGTCCGATTGTGAAGCGGGCCTTCCGCCGGCCGATCACCGACGACGAGGTCGACCCGTTCGTGAAGCTCGTCGAGTTCGCGGTGAAGCAGGGAGACGCGTATGAGCGCGGCCTGCAGGTCGCCCTGCAGGGCATCCTCGTGTCGCCCCACTTCCTCTTCCGCATCGAACGCGACCCCGACCCCGACAATCCGAAGGCGAAGCGGACGGTGACCGGACCCGAATTGGCAACCCGGTTGTCGTATTTCCTCTGGAGCAGCACGCCCGACGAAGAACTCACGCGGGCCGGAGAGAACGGGGAACTACAAAAGCCGGACGGACTGCGTCGCCAGGCCGCGCGTCTGCTGGCCGATCCGAAGTCGCGGGCCTTCGTCGAGAACTTCGGCGGGCAGTGGCTCAACCTGCGAAATCTTGACGAGCTGACTCCCGACCCGAAGCTCTTCCCCAACTTCAACGCGGCTTTGAAGTCCGACATGCGGAAGGAGACAGAACTCTTCTTCGAGCACATCGTCCGCAACGACCGCAGCCTGCTCGATCTCATCGACGGCAAATACACCTTCCTCAACGACCGCCTCGCGAAGCACTACGGCCTGCCGTCGCCGGGTGGGAACGACTTCCAGCAGGTGACGCTCAACGACGGCCGCCGGGCGGGGGTCCTCACGCACGCCAGCATCCTGACGCTCACCTCCGACCCGACGAAAACCTCGCCGGTGAAGCGTGGCAAGTGGATCCTCGAGAATATCCTCGGCTCGGCCCCTCCCCCGCCTCCGCCCAACGTCCCCGAGCTGGCCGAGACGCAGAAGGCGAACCCGAACCTCACGCTGCGGCAGCAGCTTGAAATCCACCGCAAAAACCCGAACTGCGCCACCTGCCACCAGCAGATGGATCCGCTCGGAATGGGCTTCGAGAATTTCGACGCCATCGGCCGTTGGCGCGATCAGGACAACAACCAGCCGGTCGACTCTTCCGGAACGCTGCCGACGGGAGAAAAGTTCAGCGGCCCGGCCGAGCTGCGGGCGGTCCTCAAAACTCGCGAGAAGCGGTTCGCCCGCCACTTCGCCGCCCAACTCCTCACCTACGCCCTGGGCCGCGGTCTCGAACCCTCCGACCGCTGCACCGTCGACGAAATCGCCGACGCCGCGGCGAAGGACGGTTACCGGTTCTCGGTGCTGGTGCAGTCAGTCGTGGGCCGCCGGCCGTTCCTGAATCGGAGAGGAGAGGGGACAACGGAGTGAGGATCGCGATTGCAACATGTGGATCGAAGAAATCGCAACCAAAATGCCAACGCGACTGAGCCGTGCTCTGCTTCAGGCCTGAAGGGCCGTAACTCATCAGCCCAGTCCAAGCGAAGCGCCGGGCTGAGTTAGGGCGAGGAATAAACGCCAAGGCCCAAAGGGCCGTCACTCCGGAGCGTCTGAAATGCCGCAATCGCCCGCGAAGATTTACCTCCACATCGTTTTCAGCACGAAGAATCGCCGTCCGTTCCTCCAGACACCGGAAGTTCGAGGAGCGATGACGGGATACCTGATCGGCATCCTCAACAACCTGGATTGCCTGTCAATCTGCACCGGCGTCGTCGAGGATCACGTTCACATCCTTTGCACCTTATCCCGCACGATCACGGTTGCGAAGCTCATTGAAGAAGTGAAAGGGAGTTCCTCACAGCGGATCAAAGAGGATGGCCCCAACCTGACCGAATTTTCCTGGCAAAGAGGTTATTCCGTCTTCTCGGTGAGCCAATCCGGACTTGAACAGGTCGCACACTACGTCGCGACTCAGGAAGATCATCATCGGAAGATGTCGTTTCAGGACGAGCTTCGCACGCTGCTTCGCCGATATGAAGTTGACTTCGATGAGCGTTATGTGGGGGATTGAGTGACGGCCCTTTGGGCCTTGAAGAGCTTCTTTTTGATCGCTGACCTGGGCCGGCGCTTCGCTTGGCCCAGGCTGATGAGTTTTGCCCCTTCAGGGCGGAAGGCATCTTTACTGACCGGATGGCTTGAGAGGAGTTGCGAATATGGGATCGAAGCGTGATCAAGAGGTCGATTTCCAGAGAACGCGGGACGTACTTCGTGGTGTCCGATCGCAGGTCGACCCCAGTAAGCCGTATATGAATTGGTTAGGACATCGGCTTGATTCGGCAACTTCACGAATCGACGCAGCATTGATTCGTGGTGTCACTGAAAACGAACTGGCCAAACTTCGAAGTGAGCCGACCCCTGGGATTACCCATGTTTATCATCTGAAAAGTACGCATGGTCTGCCGATGAAGAAGCTCAGCGATGGCAGGTGGACTTTCGATCGACGCAAGCTCGGAATCGATGAGTAGTTCGTTGCGAATGGAATTTGACCCATTTCGACGTAAACGATGAAATGCGTGATCGCGGCAAGCGAATCGCGAGTGACACGATGGGCACGCAATGTCCTTGTTCTTGGAGAGAATCCGATGATGCCTATCCTCCCCCGCCGCACCTTCCTCAAAGGCGTCAGCGCCACCATGGCGCTGCCGCTCCTCGAAGCCATGATTCCCGGCGGAGACTTTTCGCTCCGCACGGCCGTCGCGGCCGGGACGGGGACTTCGGCGAACGGGCTCCCCGTCCGCATGGCGTTCGTCTTCTTTCCGAACGGGGCCATCATGCCCTCGTGGAAACCGAAGGGGGAAGGCCGCGGCTTCGAGCTCTCGGAGACGCTCGCTCCTCTCAAGAACGTGAAGGACGACATTCTGGTCATCACGGGGCTGGCCCAGGACAACGGGCGGGCCAAGGGAGACGGACCCGGCGACCATGCCCGGAGTGCGGCGTCGTTTCTGACGGGGGCGCATCCCTTCAAGACGAGCGGGGCGAACATCAACGTCGGCGTCTCGGTCGATCAGGCGGCGGCCGAGCGGATCGGCGACCGGACGAAGCTCCCCTCGATCGAGCTGGGAATCGAGCGGGGACGCAACGCGGGGAACTGCGACTCGGGCTACAGCTGCGCCTATTCGAACAATATCTCGTGGAAGTCGGCCACCACGCCGATGGCCAAGGAGATCAATCCGCGGCACGCCTTCGACCGCCTCTTCGGCGCGCCCCGCACTCCCGAGCAGGCGAAGCGCGACCTCTACCGCAAGAGCATCCTCGACGTCGTCCAGGACGACGCGAAGCAGCTTCAGTCGAAGCTGGGCAAGACCGATCGCCGGAAGCTCGACGAGTACTTCACCAGCGTCCGCGAAATCGAAGAGCGGATCGTCCGGGCCGAGAAGCAGGCCGAGCAGGCGAAGCCCGACTTTGGCGTGCCGGCGGGTACCCCGTCCGACCTGCAGGAGCACTGCCGGCTGATGGCCGACCTGATGGTCCTCGCCTTCCGCACCGACACCACGCGCGTGGCGACATTCATGCTGGCCAACGAAGGGAGCAACCGCAGCTACCCGATGATCGGCGTGAGCGAAGGACACCACAGCCTCTCGCACCATCAGAACAAGGAAGAGAAGATGGCCGAGATCCGCAAGATCGACCTTTTCCTCGCGAGGCAGTTCGCCTACTTCGTCGAGAAGCTCAAGGCGACGCCGGAAGGGAGCGGGTCGCTGCTCGACAACGCGATGGTGATGTACGGCTCCGGCCTCAGCGACGGCAACCGCCACAATCACGACGACCTGCCCGTCGTCATTGCGGGAAAGGCGGGCGGTTCGATCGCCACGGGCCGGCACGTGAAGCTCGGCAAGGAGGTGCCGATGAACAACCTGTTCCTCTCGATGCTGGATCGCGTTGGCGCGCGGATTGATTCGATCGGCGACAGCACCGGGCGGCTGAAAGAGCTTGAGGGATGAGCGTGTCCCATTCGAGCGGCGGCGAGATAAGCCTCACCGTCGCTCGGTTGAGCCTTCCGGCCGGTCCACGTCGTCCCAGTCGACCTTCTCGCCTCCATCGGGTGTCGCCAACGACCTGAGGACCTTGGGCGCGACCTTCGGATGGATTGTCTTCACGCTGCCGTCAACGAACAGCATCTGAGGACCGCGCTGGTTTCGGCCGCCAAAGCCGTCGACTGATCCGCTGACCCCGGCCGCAGGATCCCGCACGTTTCCAGGGTCGCCCCAGGGCTTGAACCCCGCCGCAACCTCCCCCGCAAGGATCGTGTTCGACGTCCCGTCGATGAACTTGCGGTAAGTCATCCCGGCATCGGGACGCACAACGCGACTGCTCGCCGCATAGCTGCTCAGGGCATATCCGCGGAGTGGTCGGAACTGCTCTGTGTCGTGTGGATGCCGATACTCCGGGACGACCGCTTCGAACGTAGGCCTGTTCGCTTCGTCAGACCGTGATTTTTCGAGGTTCACGCTGGAATACAGCGGCGAGTAGTCCAGGTGAGGAAGGAGCTTCGTCTGCCAACTGTGCGTGCCAGCATCGGGCTCGCTCGACGGTCCCTCGGGAAAGGAGCTGTATGCATCGTGGTAGTTGTGGAATGCCAGACCGATCTGCCGCAGGTTCTGCCTCGACTGCGTCCGCCAGGCGACACTCTTCGGGTATACGCATCCATGCGGCATCAGAAACCAGCATAAGAAGCCTACCACGGAGGCGTACAAGACTGCCCGGAACAGACAACTGTCGCGGGCCGACCCGGCGGCGAAATCTCCCCGGGATGAGTTCCGCTCGACAACCTCATTCCGACGATCGTCATTAGGAGCCTGTGTGGAAGCGGACATTCCATGGACCTCGTCACTTCTTCTCTTCCGGCTTCGGCATCGGCTTCTCCACCTTCTGGATCCACTCGCGCAGAAGGATCAGCGCCTTTTCGTCCCGGATGCTCGTCGCCAGCGGCGGCATCTGTCCCTGGCCGCGGCGCGAGAGCCGCTGGAACATCACCGAGCGCTCCGGGCTGCCGGGGGCGATGACGCGGGCGTCGGGGATGGCGAACGTCTGGTGCTGCGGCTTTTCGTCGTAGACGAGCGTTTTCTCCCACGGCGTGTGGAAGCTCAGCTCCATCCGCGAGTTCCCCCCGCCGGCCGCCACGTGGCAGACCGAGCAGTTCGAATGGAGATACGAACGGGCCCGCTTCTCCAGCGGCTGCGAGTCGTCGTAGGGATCGACCAGCTTCGTCAACTCCTCGGGACGCTTCGGCAGCTTCGTCAGTCCCAGGTGCTCGAGGACTTCGAGTTGGTTGGCGACGAACCCGTTGCCGTAATCGTGGTCGCGGTTGAACTGCGGCTCGCTGAGGCCCAGGACGTAATTCGCCGCACGGCTATGGCACACCATGCATTCGGCGCGGCTCGGGTAGTGCCACGTCTGCTTGCGGATGCCCCCTTCGGCGGTCGCGTCCTTGATCTCATACGTCTTGTCGATCCCCGCCGCCGCCACAAGCTCCGCATCGGTCTGCTCGTCATTCCACAGATATGTATAGCCGACCCATTCGTTCTGCTGCTTGGTCATCAGCCGCGTCTCGATGCGGCGGCGCGACTTCGGATTGCCGGCCTCCATCTCGAGCGAGAACGACTTCACGAGGACCGTGTTGTCGGGGAGGTTCCAGCCGTTCGTCGGAGCGTAGGGGAACGCGGGCGCTTCAGGGATTCCGTAGAATCGCTCCTTGTGCGCCCCGTCCGACCACAGGGCCGCATTGACGGAGTATGGGATGAGAGAATCGTGCAGCTTGTGCTCGGGGACCGAGACGAAGAGCCCCGTTTCGCTCAGCTTTGTGGGGAACTTCGGCGGGTTCTCGACCTTTGGCGAGGGGACGAGCTTCCAGAATGCCCCGCCGTAGTCGGCCAGCAGAATCTCGCCCTGGCTGTCTTCGCAGAATCCGAGGATGGCCGCGGTGGTGTCGGCGATTTCCTTGTGGAAGGTGAGGTTCGTGCCGTCGTGCTTCGCCGCCCACACCTTCCCGGTCGAGTAGTCGCCGTAGAGGTAGCAGCCGGCGTATTCGGGGTACTTCTTTCCCGAGTAGACAATGCCGCCCGTGATCGAGCGGGCTTCGGAGTGCGGGTGCTCGATGGTCGGCTTCGTCACGGGAATCGGCGACGGCGGGCGCTGCTCGTGGAAGGGGTGACCCCCTTCGTAGCGGGCCCAGCCGTAGTTCTCTCCCTTCTTGACGATGTGGATCATCTCCCACTGATCCTGCCCGATGTTGCCGACCCACAACTGGCCGGTCTTGCGGTCGAACGTCGCCCGCCACGGATTGCGGAAGCCGAACGCCCAGATCTCGGGGCGGGCTCCCTTCACATCGAGGAACGGATTGTCCTTCGGCACCGCGTACGTCTTCCCCGGCTCGGGGTGATCGACGTCGATGCGGATCATCACCGCATTCAGGTCCTTGAGGTCCTGTCCGGTGTCGTCGGTGTCCGAGTCACTCGTGCCGTCGCCGGCCGGAACATAAAGGAAGCCGTCGGGGCCGAAAGCCGGCTCGCCGCCGTTGTGGCCGTTCGAAGCCCATTCGAGGATGTTGAGCTCGGAGTTGGCATCGCAGGCATATGGTGCCGTGCGGCTGACGGTGAACCGCGAGAGGCGGTCTTTCTTGATCTTCTTTTCCGGTGCCCCGTCCTTGGCCGGCTCGGTCACCTCCAGGTTGTTGAGGATGTAGATGTAGCCGTTCTCGGCGAACTTCGGATGGAACGTCATCCCGTAGGTTTCGCGCTTCGTCAGGTCGAGAAAGACCTCGGCCTTGTCGACGTCGGCGCGATTCGGGAAACGGACGATCTTGCCGTCCTGTGGCAACACGAGGAGATCGGTCGTCCCCTGCAGTTCGATGATGTAGAGCGGGTTCTTGATCGACAGCTTCGTGAAGATCTTTTCGCCCATCAGCGGTGGAGGCGGGTCGGGAGCGCCGATCACCTTCGACGTCGTCATGGGCACGCGGGTGCGAATGCCCGCCGGAGCCTTGCTCCAGTCGCGGTCGGCGGCGTCCGCCGATGTCCAGACGATCAACCCGAGGCAGGCAAGAAGCCCCGCCCGCTGCAACTGGCAACCCCGCATCGACCGCACTCCGCCGTTTGAACGCGACATCCCGCCCGAGCCAGGGCCGAGACGAAAAGATCGTGTGACGCGGCCCGCACCGGGCCGACAGATCAACAAACTCCACGCGATCGATTATTGAGTGGCAGTCGAAAAGGTGCAAATCATCAGGTGTCGAGCGAAGAGGAAGGCCAAGGCATTCAACGCAAAGACGCAAGGATCGCAAAGCAGGAACGCCAAGGAAGAGCGATGCGGGCAGGTGAAGGAATTGAACTTTCGCCGGCGGGCATGCACGGAGGAGGGATTGCTGTTGCTGCTCCTTTGCGTTCCCCCCTTTGCGGCCCTTGCGTCTTTGCGTTGAGAGCTTTCCTTTGGGGGCACGAATCGCACTGGACCGATTCGTGGTTTTTTGCCAGAGTCCCGCACTGATCCCCAGGAAGGGGAATCTCTCGGCCGGGCGACCGGTCGTCGGGCCAATTCTCAGCCGAGCGAACGGACATGCTCAGCGTTTCCATCGTCGTTCCCGTCTATAACGAAGTGGAGAACATCCCGCGCCTTTACCAGGCGCTGCTCGATGTTCTTCCCCTGCTCGGACGAGAGTACGAGATCATCTTCGTCGACGACGGCTCGCAGGATGGGTCGCTCGCGGCGCTGCGGGATTTAGCCGAAGCTGACGAAAATGTAAAGGTGCTTGAGTTCCGCCATAACTTCGGCCAGACGGCGGCGATGGCGGCCGGCATTCAGGCCGCGACGTGCGATGTGGTCGTGACGCTCGACGCCGACCTGCAGAACGATCCGGCCGATATTCCGCGGATGCTGGCGAAGGTCGACGAGGGCTACGATGTCGTCCACGGGTGGCGCAAGAACCGCCAGGACGCGTTCGTCAGCCGGAAACTTCCGTCACGGATTGCCAACTGGCTGATCGCGCGGGTGACGCGGTTTTCGGTGCACGACCTCGGCTGCACGCTGAAAGCGATGCGCCGTGAGGTGGCCCAGGAACTGGAACTCTACGGCGAGATGCACCGCTTCATTCCGATTCTCGCCCATTGCCGCGGGGCGCGGTGTACGGAGATTGAGACGAACCACCATCCGCGGCGATTCGGGAAGTCGAAGTACGGGATCTCGCGGACGGTGCGGGTGCTGCTTGACCTGATCACCGTGAAGTATCTGGTGCAGTATCTGGTCAGCCCGATGAAGCTCTTCGGCACGCTGGGACTGATCAGTCTCGCGGTCGGGGCGGTGTCGGGGACGGCGACCGTTGCGATGAAGCTGGTTCAACAGGTCGACATGACGGGCAACCCTCTGCTATTGCTGACGGTTCTCTCGATCATGCTCGGAGCGCAGTTCCTGGTGCTCGGAATGCTGGGCGAACTCGGGGCGCGGATCTACTTCGTCGCCCGGCGGATGCCGCCGTATGCCATTCGCGAGAGAATCAACTTTGATGTGGAACGGCCAGTGCTTCCGATGTCGCGGCCAGGAATGGAGTCAGTGCGGCGGGTGGCCTAGGGCGAGTGTTTCGAGTTCGAATCCTGGATCTGACTTCGAACGGTGCCTGTCAGAGGCCACGGAAACGACGGATGAAATGGAGGGGACGGAAACCGTCGAACTCATTCATCGTTCCAGTCGCGGTCCGTGCGGATCCGTCCGATCCGTCGTTTCCGCGGTCCATTGATAGTTCGAACGAGCCAGAGCCGCGATTTGATCACAGACTCGGAAAGCGGTTTCGCAAGGATTGCGGGATGAGTCAGGCGGGCCACTCAGCGTTGGAAGAACGCCAGCGAGCGTCTGTCGAGCGACGCCGCGCCCCGCTCCAGACACGCCTTCGCACGTCCCATCGCCATGACGCGAAGAACGCCGCATCCACGGTTGGCGTGACGGATGAGCCCGTTCTGTCGACGCCCGTCGCACTCGGATTGAACCGCGGCCTCGTGGCGTCGGTGACCGTCGCGGCCCTGCTGCTGATCTTCTTCCACCTGGGACAGTACCGGACCTTCGGGAAACACGAGGGGTACGTCGTCGTCACCGCCCGCGAGATGATCGAATCGGGCGACTGGATCGTGCCACGGTTCGCCGGCGTCCCGCGGCTGGCAAAACCCCCGCTGGCATACTGGGTGATTGCCGCGTCGGCGACGCTGTGTGGCGAACTCAACGAATGGTCGGCGCGGCTTCCCGCGGCCCTGTCGTCCCTCGCACTGGCGGCTCTCATTGGATTCTGGGGAGCCCGCTGGCACGGCCGCGTGGCGGGACTCGGGGCGGCTGCCGTCGCAGTCTCCTCGCTCCTCGTGCAGACGTACGCCCGCCGTGCCGAAGTCGACATGCTCCTCTGCCTGGTCACGACGGGAGCAATGTTCCTCGCCGCCGAGCAACCGTTCGAAGAACGCGGCCGCCGCGCCTTTGCCCGCTGGACCGGGATCTATGCTCTTCTGGCCGTCGCCTGGATGGCGAAGTTTCATTACGCCCCCGTCATGGTGCTGACGCCGGTCTTCGTCCACGCCTTCCTGCAGCGGCGATGGCGGACGTACCGCGACGCTCTCAACCCCGTCGGACTCGCCATGATGGCCGCTGCGATCCTGATCTGGAAACAGATGGTCGTCGCCCGCGTCCCGAATGCCGAAGCGGTCTGGATGAAGGAGACAGTCGGCCGCGTCTCGGGGAGCCTCGGCGCCGAACCGGCCTGGTTCTACTTCCTCGATATCACGATTGTCCTTCTGCCGTGGACGCCGCTGGTGATGCTGGCGGCATCCGAAAGCTGGATCGCGGCCTGGAGGGGATTGCAGCAGGGTCTCGGGACCATGTGGAAAAATCGCTCGGTTGCCTCGCTTGCGGAGAACTGGGCGCGCTCGGCGACG
Organism: Planctomycetaceae bacterium; assembly: GCA_020850695.1. Lineage (GTDB taxonomy): Bacteria > Planctomycetota > Planctomycetia > Planctomycetales > Planctomycetaceae > JADZEF01. The sequence continues at coordinate 26,271 of JADZEF010000015.1, forward strand.
ACCGATGACGGCCGGCAGCGGTTCCTGTGGACGTGGTTTCTGGTGCAGTTCACGATCCTGTCGAGCATGTCGGCGAAACACCAGCACTACCTGGCCGCGGCCCTGCCGATGATGGCTTTGCTGGCCGGCCGCGCAATCGACCGCATCGCGCGGTATCTCGTCTCGGGCGAGTTCGAATTCGGGCGCGCGGCATTACGCGTCAGTCTTGGCGTCGTGCTCGTGCTTTCGATCGGAAGTGCGGCCGTGCTCGGGCGACGGTTTCCCGAATTGACAACGTGGGCCGTCGTTCTGGGATTGCTGATGGCCGTCGGCGGATGGGTCACAGTCATGCTGACGTCGCACCGACGCTACATCGCGGCGGTTCACTCGCTGATCGCGGCGTTCGTCGTCTGTTCGATGGTGGCGACCGCGAAGTTCATTCCGGCCGATGACTATCGTCGTCCGGCGGCCGAGTTCGCCCGCGAGATGCGGTCACGCGCCGGCGGAGACGCCCTCCTCGTCAGCTATGCCTTCGGTCCCGATCCGCTCGTCTACTACCTTGGCTCGCCAGCGCGCCGAGTCGACAAGCGGGATGAACTCGACGAACTCCTGCACGAGCACCGCACCCTCCGTGTCGTCGCTCTGGCGCAGCGTCGCGATGAACTGGCCACGCTTGGCGACATCCACGTTCTGGGAGAATCCGTCGTCGATCCGACGATGCGGCGGGCGCGGAAGCTCATCGACGTCGAATTGTCAGAACGCGAGCCGACGCTCCCTCCGCAGCCGGAAGTGCGGTACGCGACCGAGCCGGGGACAGCAGACCGTCAGTAGCACGGCGGTGTTTCAGCCGATGCTCGCGATGCTCCATCGGCAGCTCTCATGTTTGGCACGCGATTCGGCTGATCGCTCGATCGACGCCGCATGGTTCGCAGGACGCGGTTGGCACGCCCGGCGCCTGCTTGAACCGCCCGCAGCCGCTCGACATCTCGGCTTTCTTCTCGCGGAGCGAGAAGGCTACTTTCTTTGAGCTACCTCTTTAGCACATCCCGCACTACAGCTGCGTCTCGGCGATGTCGACGGCCTTCAGCAGGCCGCGGGCCTTGTTGAGCGTTTCCTGATACTCGCTCGCTGGGACGCTGTCCGCCACGATCCCCGCACCGGCCTGCACGTAGACCGTCTGTCCCTGCATCACCATTGTCCGGAGCGCGATGCACGTATCCATTGCCCCGGTGAAGTCGACGTAGCCGACGGCCCCCGCGTAGGGGCCGCGGCGACGCGTTTCAAGCTCGTCGATGATCTCCATCGCCCGCACTTTGGGAGCACCCGAGACCGTGCCCGCCGGCAGTCCGGCCCGCAAGGCTTCGAGGGCCGAGCGGCCTTCTTCGAGCTGGCCGGTGACGTTCGACGTGATGTGCATCACGTGGCTGTATCGCTCGACGACCATGCAGTCGCTCAGACGCACCGAGCCATATTTGGCGACGCGGCCGACATCGTTTCGGGCGAGGTCGATCAGCATGACGTGCTCGGCCCGCTCCTTCGGGTCGGCGAGAAGTTCGGCCGCCAGCTCGGCGTCTTCGGCGGGGGTCTTTCCGCGGGGGCGGGTTCCGGCGAGCGGGCGGATCGTTACCTCACCGTCCTCCACCCGCACCATGATCTCGGGCGAACTGCCGATCAGGTTCACGTCCGGCGTGCGCAGCAGAAACATGAAAGGGCTCGGGTTAACGATCCGCAGCGCCCGGTAGATGTCGATCGGCCGGGCGCTCGTCTCGCGGTGGAGCCGCTGGCTGAGGACCACCTGGAACGCGTCACCCGCCTTGATGTACTCCTTGCAGCGTTCGACGATTCCCTCGAATTCCGACTGCGTGAAGTTCGACTTCCAGTCGCCCGGCACCTGTACGTCGATCTTGATATCGGTCAGCTGCAGGTCGGTCGCTCCCTGCTGCATCTGCCGGCAGATCTCGTCGACGCGGTGGCAGGCGTCCTCATAGGCCGCTTCGCGGTCGCCGCCGAACTTCGACGGCTGGGCATGGGCAACCACCATGATCGTCTTCTTCACGTGGTCGAAGATGACCATGCGGTCGTAGAGGCCGAACGAGAGGTCGGGGAGCTTGCGGTCGTCAAGGGGGGCGTTGGGGAGCCGTTCGGTGTAGCGGATGACGTCGTAGCCGAAGTAGCCGACCGCACCGCCGCAAAATCGCGGCAACCCGGGGATATGAACCGCCCGATACTTTGCGAGGAGCGCGTTGAGCTCGGCGAGCGGATCGCTGACCTGCGAACGCCGTGAGCCGCTGGCGTCGGTTTCGATCCACTCGTTCCCGAAGGCTTCGACGCGCAGGAACGGGTCGGACCCGAGGAAGCTGTAGCGGCCGATCTTCTCTCCGCCGACGACGCTCTCGAACAGGAACGAGGATGAGCCCCATTGGATCCGGCAATACGCCGCCAGCGGCGTCAGGGTATCGCCGACCAGCTGGCGATAGACGGGGATGAGGTCGGCGTTGTCCGCCAGTTCGGAGAACGTGTCGAAATCAGGCAGGTGACGCATGGAACGAAGGACACGCCTTGCACTGTGAGAATGACTACAGGTGTCCGCGGGGGACGGAAGCACGACATCGATCGCCGCTTGCGGGTTCACATTGGCGGCACCGCCGCGGGCGGCGCTCCGCTTGTCCCAATCATAATAACGGCAATTTGTTACGACTCACAGCGACCCGCGCATCGTGCTTGACAGTGGTCCCCCCCCCGTTAGAATTCCGGGGACCTCAGGCGTCTTTATTGGCGTAGAGTTTATTTCTTGAACCTGCATCGGTCTGCTCCCGCCGCTGCCGTGTTCCGCACGTTCTGCGGACCGTCTCCATGAAGAAATGTTCGAAGTGTGCCAAGTCGGCGACGCTGCACATCACGGAAATCCGCAAGGGGGTTGTCCAGGAAGTGCACCTGTGCGAGTCGTGCGCCCAGCAGTACCTGAGTGCGACGACGCCGAGCGAAGATGAGGATATCGAGCTCGAAGAAGAAGCGGGAAACGAGGCCGAACGCGAGCTGAGCGACATCGACCAGCTGGTCTGCCCGAGTTGCGGGATTTCGTTCCGCGAGTTCCGCAGCCAGGGGCGGCTCGGTTGCCCGCACGACTACATCGCCTTTGAAAAGGAACTGCTGCCGCTACTGGAGAACATCCATGGGGCGACGCAGCACACTGGAAAATTCCCCAAGCGGGCGCCGGACGCCAGCCAGCGGCAGTACCAGCTGATCAAGCTCCGCAGCGAGCTGAAGCAGGCCATCGAGGAAGAAGCCTACGAGCAGGCGTCGCGGCTCCGCGACCAGATTCAGCAGATTGAGAAGGCCGGGGGCGAGTAGGCAGTTGGAAGGTCGAAATCCGAAATTCAAATGTCGAAGGAAAGTCAAAAGCCCAAAAGCTCAAAGGGTTCATTTGACCGACCGGCGGCATGCCTGCGACTTTGACAGGACCGACCTGTGATAAGATTGTGAGGAAGACGCGTGATTGATGTTGCGGGCGGCGCCTGAACCGCCATTTTGAGTTTCGACTTTTGAATTTCCTTCGACATTAGATTTTCATCCTTCGGATCTTCGCATCCGGCCGGAGTGCTCCGTGGATCTCGAATCCCTGACTCATACCAGCGGTGAATGGCTGAGGGGGACGGGTCCCGACTCGGACATCGTCATCTCCAGCCGCATCCGCCTCGCCCGCAACCTCGCCGAGTTTCCGTTCCCCAACCGGGCCGACGACTCGGTCCGCTCGGACGTCGAATCGCTGCTCCGCGGAAAGTTCGACGGCCTGCACCTCGCCAAGCCGCTCGATTACGTCAACGTCGGCTCGCTCGCCCAGCTCGATCGCCAGTTTCTCGTCGAGCGGCAGCTCATCAGCCGCGAACACGCCGACAGCCACGGCTCACGCGGCGTCGGCATCAGCCGCGAAGAGAACGTCAGCCTCATGATCAACGAGGAGGACCATCTCCGCATCCAGGTGCTGCGGAGCGGGTTCGCCCTCGATGAATGCTGGCGCGAGATCGACCGCATCGACGACGCGATCGAGTCGCAGGTGACCTACGCCTTCAGCGAGCAGCTCGGCTACCTGACCGCCTGCCCCACCAATGCCGGGACGGGCATCCGTGTCAGCGTGATGGTCCACCTGCCGGCTCTCGTCATCACGAAGGAGATCCAGAAGGTCTTCCAGGCGCTCCAGAAGATCAGCCTTGCCGTCCGCGGCCTGTACGGCGAGGGGAGCCAGGCGATGGGGGACTTCTACCAGATCTCCAACCAGGTGACGCTGGGACAGTCCGAGCAGCAGATCATCACGCGGCTGCAGGAAGTCGTGCCGAACATCATCGGTTACGAGCGCCGTGTGCGGAACACGCTGGTGAAGAACAACCGGGCCAGCCTGCACGACCAGATTTCGCGGGCGTATGGCATCCTCAAGAACGCGATGACGATCACGTCGCAGGAGACGATGCAGCTTCTGTCGAGCGTGCGGATGGGGATCAATCTCGGCCTGATCGACGACCTCGAGATTCCGACGGTGAACGAACTGTTCATCCACACGCAGCCGGCCCACCTGCAGAAGATTCGGCACGAGCACCTCGAGTCGGCTCAGCGGAACACCGCTCGCGCGTCGTATCTGCGGCAGCGGCTCACGCACCGCGAGAACGAGCGGAACTAAGCGTGGCACGACATTCCCTGTCGTGAATTCGCGCGGAACGGTTCGAAAACCGTTCGATTACCGTTGGGTTCGTGAGCGTTCCATTGCGAAATCGATGAGCTTGAGGAGATCCTTCGGCTCGCCTCGCCGCTTCACGAGACGGAGTCTCGTGGCACTCTCTTGAACGCCGCGGCGAATCCCCGGATAACATCGATTGAGATTCTGTTGCTCCCGCGTCGCGCTCCCCTGCCCTTTCGAGGAGGCGCGACCTCCCGCCGAGGCCCCGCATGTCGACCCCGTCCAAGCCGTTGCCCTTCACCGCCGCTCAGATCCGCGAGATCGCCAAGACTTATCCGACGCCGTTCCACATCTACGATGAGCGGGGCATCCGCGAGAACGCCCGCCGCCTGAACCGCGCCTTCTCCTGGGCGCCGGGCTTCCAGGAATTCTTCGCCGTCAAAGCGACTCCGAATCCGCACCTTCTGAAGATCTGCAAAGAGGAAGGTTTCGGCGGCGACTGTTCGAGCCTGGCCGAACTGGTGATGTGCGAGCGGGTCGGCATCACCGGCGAGAAGATCATGTTCACGTCGAACAATACGACGGCGACGGAGTACGCCAAGGCGAAGGAGCTGGGGGCGATCCTCAACCTCGACGACATCTCGCACATCTCTTTTATCTACGAGAACGTTGGCCTGCCGGGCCTCGTCTGCTTCCGGTACAACCCCGGACCGCTCCGCGAAGGGAACGTCATCATCGGGAAGCCCGAGGAAGCCAAGTACGGTTTCACTCGCGAGCAACTGTTCGAGGGATACCGCCTGCTGAAGAAGAAGGGCGTCAAGCGGTTCGGCCTGCACACGATGGTCGCCTCGAACGAGCGGAATGCCGAGTTCTTCGTCGAGACGGCCCGCATGCTGTTTGACCTGGCCCGCGAACTGGCCGAGAAGGCGGATGTGCGGCTCGAATTCGTGAACCTTGGCGGCGGCATCGGCATTCCGTATCGCCCCGAGCAGGAGCCGGTGAACCTCGAGCGGATTGGCGAAGGTGTGCGGGAGGTCTACGACGAGTTGATCCGCCCGGCCGGCCTCGACCCGCTGAAGATCTTCATGGAGAACGGACGCATGGTGACGGGGCCGTATGGGTTTCTCATCACAACCGCGCTGCATCACAAGAGCATCTACAAGGAATATGTCGGCGTCGACGCCTGCATGTCGAACCTGATGCGGCCCGGAATGTACGGGGCCTATCATCACATCACGGTCCTGGGCAAGGAAAACGCCCCGCACACCAGGACGTACGATGTCGTCGGCTCGCTCTGCGAGAACAACGACAAGTTCGCCATCGACCGGCCGCTCCCGCAGATCGACCGCGGCGACCTGGTGGTTATCCATGACACCGGGGCCCACGGCTGGGCGATGGGCTTCCAGTACAACGGCAAGCTGCGTTCGGCCGAGCTGTTGTTGCGTGAAGATGGAACGGTGAAGTTGATCCGGCGGGCCGAGACGCTGGACGATTACTTCGCCACGCTGGACTTCACGAGCGTGTGAAGTTGGCTGTTGAAAGTAGCCCTCATGCTCCGCATGAGGTTAAGCCGTCGAAGAGACGATTCTGCGACTCTCAGCGACGTCGCGAATCGAAATGTGATCGAGTCGAGAGTCTTGAAACACGGGAGTCGGTTCCGGCACTGGGTATCCAATTCCGCAAAGGCTTAACCTCATGCGGAGCATGAGGGCTACTTTGGGGCACTCCCATGACATCACCTCGGGAACTCGAACAACGGCTGTTGGCGGCGGTGTCGTTCTACGCCTCGTTTGACGAAGAGGTGAGGGCCGACTTCGGGGCCGGCAAGCCGACGCCCGATACGCGGTTTGGCCCGCCTCCGGAACCCGAGAAGCACG
>JADZEF010000016.1 GCA_020850695.1 Planctomycetaceae bacterium
GATTCGGCCAACCTCAACGTGACGTCAACCGTCGCCATCAAGCCGGGCGTCGGTTTCCAGATTGCCCAGGGAAGCACGGCCACGGTCGGGGCCCTGCCGATCGCCGTCGACCTGCCGACCTGGAACAACCTGATGGCAGGGGCGATCACCGCCGACCAGTACAAGTACAACGCCAGCACGGGGACGGTGTCGCCAGGTGCGGACGGCGTGTTCGAGATCAACATCTACCCCGAGGGGACGACGAACCTGCCGCCGGGCAACCGCGGCACCGTCGACCTGGGAAGCCCCAACAACAGCACCGCCGACCTCGTCCGTCAGATCCGCTACGGGCTCAACGCGAACGACCTCAGCTACTTCGGCGGATCGCTGCGCACCGACCTCGGCCCGCTCTACATCAACGGCGACACCGGCATCAGTGCGGGCATCAAGGACGACCTGGCAGCCATCATCGGCCAGCCGCGGGCGATTCCGATCTTCACGACCGTCAGTGGGCCGGGCAACAACGCCACCTACACCGTGGTGAAGTTCGTCGGCGTGCGGATTCTGTATGTGAAGCTGACCGGCAGCCCGAGCCAGAAAAAGGTGATCGTGCAGCCGGCCGCCTTCAGCAGCCCGTACGTCATCACTGGAAACGTCGAGATGACGAGCGATTCGTTCTACGGAAAGCCGCACCTCGTCGATTGAAGCGATGCCTGCCCCGCTGCACGCGAAGTCCCGGCGAGTGCCGCCTCGCCGGGACTTCGCGGGGGCGCACGCTTCGACTTTGCATCCGCCTCCGCACGACATTCCACGCCGCCGACCCTTTTCGATCGGCCGCGCTCACCGAACACGATCGAAAGCCCATTCGTCATGAAAGCCCTTCGCCGTCCTCCGCACCGCAAGCAACGCCGCGGCGCCGCCCTGGTCGAAGCCGCCCTGGTGCTCCCCGTCTTCGTCGGCGTCACGCTCGGCATCGTCGAGTTCGGCCGGGCGATGATGATCGGCCAGCTGGTGACCAACGCGGCCCGCGAGGGGGCCCGCCTGGCCATCATCGAAGGCTCGACCAACAGCGATGTCGAAGCCTCGGTCCGCAACTTCCTCCAGCAATCGGCGGGAGCGTCCGCAGCCAACGTGGGGATCACGATCACGATCGCCCAAGCCGCCGGCAATCCGAACCCGGGTGGCAGCCTGGAGTCGTCCCACAGCAAGGACGTCGTCACCGTCCGCGTCGAAGTCCCGTTCAGCAGCGTGAGCTTCGTGAAGGGCTCGTTCCTCGAGGGAAAGAAGCTCGTCGGACAGAGCACGATGCTGCACGAGTGAGTCGGCGGGCTCCGCCTGCGAGCGTCACGTTGCTCGCTCTCCCGGTCAACGCCGGAAGAACGCCGCCAAACCTCAGTGGCGCTATTTCTTAGGAGCGGCCGCCTTCAGCGGGCCAACGGCCAGCGGGTTCAAAAGGTAATTCGCCGCGGGCGAACCAAGATTGAGCCGGATGCCGCGGAAGGGGCCGTATCCGTCCGCCGGCAGAGCGACCGCTTTCGTCTGGCTGCCATCGGCCGTCATGCGGAAGATTCCCTCCTGTCGCTCGAGCCGCAGTCGAATCGGTTTGTTGTATTCGTAGGGGAAGTGGGCATCGTTCGTTCCGACCCGGAGCGTCATTTGGCCGGCCGTGGCCACCTTGACGGGGAGCGAAGGCCAGTCATCCTTGCCCAGCAGAGTCATCTCGATGATGGTGTGCGACTTGTAGATGACGTCCATTTCGACATAGAAGTCGCCGACGATTTCCATCGGATCCGAGATCACCTGCTGCTGACCATTCGGCCCGACAACTCCCACCGGCGTCCATCCTTTCGGAAGCTCTCCTCTCTTGAGAGCCCGAACGTTGGGAATAACCGGTTTCGTCTCGCCCACGACCTCGGTCAACGTGAGCGGTCCCATTTTGAGCGACCGCACGAGAATCGATGACTGGACCGAGCCGAATTCGAGCTCGATTCCGTACAGCGTCGGCACTTCGTCCCCTCGCAGGACAATGGCGGTGCGGTCGTCCCCGTTGATTGAGAATCGAAGGTCCATCTCACGGCGTTCGATACGGCACCAGTAAGCATCCTTGAAGCCGTAATCCACGATCTTCCGGTTGTCGCCCAGAGCCACCGCCAAGGACTGCCCGAAGGTCATCTTCAGTGTGGGACCCAACCGCCCATTCTCTTCGATGAGTTTGACCTCGAAGGTGTCCCTGTTGTGAGGGACCAGTTCGAACTCGATGAAATAGTCTCCCGGCAATTCGACCGGCGGCGACTTGAGCGTGTTCTGCACCGCCGAGCCGGCGGTCGGTGTGGCGGTGAGGGCCAGCGCCGGATACCCCTGCGAGAGATCGACGCCGACCAGCCCCTGCCCTTTCCAGGTCTTCGGAAGGTCCCCCGCGCGCACCTTGGAGATGTCGAGAGCCAGATAGGTTCCCTCGCCTTGATCGACCGGCCGGACCGCCGTGTTTGTCGGCGGCGCGTTTTTCGGAGCCGGCGTGTTGCCCGATGGCTTGTTGGGCATCGGACTGGACGAGACGGGTTTGCTCGTTGTCGTGCCGGCCGTCTTCATCGGCATCGGCTTGGTCGACGGCGTATCCGGAGCCGACTTGTCATAGGTCCGCAGCACCCATCGTCCAGACGAGGCACCGTGAAGCTCGGGGGTCTGAACGGCTTCGAGCGTGTTGCGGGCGAAGGCTTCGGTCTTCTTGCGGGTCTGATAGACCAGGTCGTCGAGCGTCAGTTCCTTGTCGGAATCGACGCCTTTCTTCCAGACGTCGAGGATGTGATAGAAGAAGACGCCGTGCTGAAGTTCGGGCCACTCGAAGCTTTGTTGACCAGCCGAGCAACTGAAGAAGGCCATGACGCTTTCCGGCACCGCCTGCTTCTGCGGGCGGGTGACGCTTTCGAGGTCGACCGTCTTGCGGCTGCGTGAAACGGTGGTCCGCGGATCGTTGCGGCAGGCGTCGACCAACAGCAGCTTCTTCTTGGCCGGGCACGCCTTCATGGCGTCGTAGACTTCCTTCAGCGGAATCAGTGTCTCCTTGTTCTCGAGGACCACGTCGAGCGGGCAGAAGTAGCTCGACGGGTCTCCCTTGAACTGCACGCCGTGCCCGGCGAACGCGAGGATGATCGTGTCGTCCTCGTCGCGCCCCGAGAGGATCAGCGTGAGCTGCTTGCGGATCTTGGCGGCTTCGGGAAAGAGCCGGGCGGGGATCGTCCCGGCCGGATCGTCGTGCATCAGCGTGATATTCTCTTTCTTGAACCCGGACGCCAGCAGGACCTCGTTGAACTCGAGAATGTCATTCCGCGAGTACGGGAGCTTGTGCAGTTGCTTGGCATCGTATTCGCCGACGGCCACGAGGAACGCGTAGTTCTCGCCGGCCAGTACGAGGTTCCGGGGACTCGCGATTGCGAACACGATGACAGCGAAGATAGCGAAAAAGGAGATCAGGCGCCGAAGGCAGCCGATTGCCGAGGCGGATGGACGCATCGCATATTTCCTGAAATGGATGGGTCAGGCGTCGGGAGCGTGCCCGATGAGCCATCGTTGGATGTCGCGCAGGTGACGTGCGGACGCCCTTATTGCACAAATCCCGATCCGCGAAAGCAAGACGTTTCTGCCGGATCTACTTGGACTTAGAGGAAGCATGTGGAGGTGTTTACCCGATTGCCCGGGAGGCACTGCACAAGCCGAACTCGCAAGCGGATCTCGGTTGTTGAGAACGCTTCCAGTGAGCGGACATCACACGGATAGACATCACAACGTCAAAACGGCGGGACTCTTCCCTTGGAAATCTGCGAGGCAATTCATGCGGCGAACGCCGGTGAAGGAGAGGCAGGAGGCCAACTGAGATCGGCAACCAGCAGACCCTTCCTACCTGAGAAACATGCGATACGCCGGATTGTCCGTCTCGTCGACCCACGGGTAGCCGAGCGACTCGATGAACTGCTGGAACGCGGCGTCATCCGTGGCGGGGATCTGCAGGCCGACGAGAATACGACCGTAATCGGCCCCCTGGTCGCGGTAGTGGAACAATGTAATGTTCCAGGTGGGACGCATGCCGTGCAGGAACCGCATCAGCACGCCGGGCCGCTCGGGGAACGTGAAGCGATAGAGCCGCTCGTCGGCCGCCTGAGTACTGCGGCCCCCCACCATGTAGCGGACGTGTTCCTTCGACAGCTCGTCTTCGACGAGGTCGACTGCGGTGAAGCCATGCCCGGTGAACTTCTCCCGAAGTCGCGCGGCGTCGTCGCGGCTCGACGTCGAGAGCCCCAGCAGCACGTGGGCGTCCTGACGATCGCAGATGCGGTAGCTGAACTCGGTCACGTTCCGCTGGCCGACCAGCTCGCACAGCCGCCGCAGGCTCCCCGCGTGCTCGGGCATCGTGATGGCGAACAGCGTCTCACGCTCTTCCCCCACCTCGGCCCGCTCGGCGACAAACCGCAGCCGGTCGAAGTTCATATTCGCCCCGCACGTGATGGCGATGAGCGTTTCCCCTTTCAGGTTGTGCTGCGCGGCATACTGCTTGAGGGCCGCCACGCCTAAGGCTCCCGCCGGCTCGAGAATGCTCCGCGTGTCCTCGAACACATCCTTGATCGCCGCACACACCGCATCCGTGCTCACCAGCACGTAGTCGTCGACGAGCTGCCGCGCCAGCGCGAAGGTCTCCTCACCCACCTGCTTGACGGCCGTGCCATCGGAGAACAATCCCACATCGTCGAGCCGCACCCGCTCTCCGGCCCTTACGGATTTCGCCATCGCGTCCGAATCGACCGTCTGCACGCCGATCACCCGGATCTCGGGCCGCACCGCCTTGATGTACGCCGCCACGCCCGCAATCAAGCCCCCGCCTCCGATCGCCACGAACACCGCATGGATCGGATGCTGGTGCTGCCGCAGGATCTCCATCCCGACCGTTCCCTGGCCGGCAATCACGTCAGGGTCGTCGAAGGGATGCACGAAAGTCAGCCCCTGCTCGCGACCGAGTTCGACGGCCCGCGCGTAGGCGTCGGAATAGCTGTCGCCGTGCAGAACGACCTCGCCCCCCAGAGCCTCCACCGCTTCGAGCTTCAGCCGCGGGGTCGTCACCGGCATGACGATGACCGCACGGCAACCGAGCCGTTGAGCGCTCAGCGCCACGCCCTGAGCATGGTTCCCGGCCGACGCGCAGATGACTCCACGAGCCAATTGCTCCGCGGGGAGCCGCGCCATCTTGTTGTACGCGCCGCGCAACTTGAAGCTGAAGACCGGTTGCGTGTCCTCGCGCTTCAGCCACACCCGGTTTCCGAGCCGCGCCGAGAGCTTCGCCGCCGGCTCCAGCGCCGACTCGATCGCGACGTCATAAACCCGGGCCGTCAGAATCCGCTGCAGGTAGTCCATCAAGGAGACTGGCATGCCTGCATGATACGGACCTCAATCTTTCCGCACCAACGCGACACCTGCACCGGTGCGGCGCCGTCGAGCCAGCACCCCGGCTGCGGCTCTGAGCAGCCGGGGTGCCGTAGCAAACGGCTCACGAATCCTCACGTCGCTTGATTCGGCACCCAGGGTGCCCAGAGCTGCACCCTGGGTGCGAGGAAAGACGCTCACGGCTTCAAGGCCCGCGGCGGCTGGCTCGTCAATTGGACGAGGGCTTCCTGCACGCGGGCGCGTTGCGTCTCGTTCATCTTGAGATAGCGGTGCCGTCCCCCGTCCTTTCGCTCGAACTTCGAGAAGCCATCGTTCTCGATGGTGACGCGTCCCGGCGGAGAGAGGTCGAAGTAGCCACGGTCGGGATGGACGGCATAGAGCACGCTCGTCAGGTCCCACGTCGGACGGTTGTGCGGGGGAGGGTTGTAGCGGCGATAGGATTCCGCCACCGGGTGATCTTCGACGTAGCCGAAGTCACGGAGGATGCTTTCGGCCGGATAGGGGACGGCGATCCCGATCTCGAACCCGCTCCAGACGACCTCAGTCGGCCACTCATCGGCGAGCTTCCGGCAGTTCGCGATGTCCTGGACGACGTTGTACTCGCAGTAGTGGGCGTTGCCGTTGATCGGCGTGAACGCGCCGGCCATGACCGACAGAACCTTCACCTTTTTCGCGACGAGATCGCGGCCCGCCAGCGGCGAGACGTCGTCGGCTTTGGAATCGAGCAACCGCGCGAGATTCGTCGAGAAGCCGACCTGCACCAGGGCGACCGAGCCGTCCGGTTGAGCGGCGAGCAGCTTCCGCAGCAGCGCGACCGCCTCGGGGGCGTTGCGTCCGCTTTCGAGGCGGTGCGGGTAGCGGAAGTGGTCCCCCTTCTTTTCGCCGGCCAGAGGCAGATACTTTCCCGGGTCGGGCGTCTTCCCGTTTCGGACGACGCCGATCGGGATGTCCGGCCGGCCGTAGAACGTGTTGATGAGGTCGACGAAAGGGCCGGCGAGGTCGCTGTCTTTCGTGACGGTGACCCCCAGCAGCCGGCATGCGCCGCGCGATTCCAGTGCGTGGAGGACGCCCAGCGCCAGGACGTCATCCACGTCATTGCCGACGTCGGTGTCGAAGAGGACGGCGACGGGCTCGCTGCCCGCGACAATTCTCCCCGGCAGTAGAGAAGTCAGGGCCATGATCACCAGGAACAAACGGCGAGCGAGGGAGCGAACTTGCATCACGGTATCCGAGAGAATAACGCGGAAGCACGGGAACAGCCTGTCGCGGAGATACTCAAGGAATTCGACAGGGGAACATATTCGGGCACGTGACCGAAGGCGGGGACGCTCGCCTCGACTCTCCGCAGGAGGGTCCCACTCGTCCGACTCACGCTCTTCAAGGAGACAATTGGCACGACGTGCGGCGTCCGAACAAACCCTCGGGCGGTGTCGAAGTCAAATGGTTTCGGGCGAATCGTTCGGATCGACTCCGCGGCTGCCGGGTGAACCTGACTTCGTGAGTATCTCGTCAAAGCTGTGATCCCGCAACGACTTCGCTCGCTACGAAGCGGCATGCTACTGGCTGTCGGCCCTTCTGGTTTATGGACACGGACCGAAAAACATGATGTTTAGACTTATCGACATCAAGTTGAACGCTGGGTCTCGCGGGGGCGGAATGTCCCTCGATGCGACCCTCACTGAGGTCTTTTACTCGGCCTTCCGGCAGATTCCAAGAATTCGATTCCCTTGTTTCTCCATGATCAGTTCGCCAGAATCACGTCTGTCGATGCTTCGGTCAAAGAGGAACTTCCCCTCTTGAGCGTACTTGATTGGTTGAAGCACTCGACTCCCGCCGATAATCCCCCGCCCCCCCGCAATCCCCGCCCGGCAACAGTTTCGTTTCCCACATCGATGACCTTGGTGACCTTGTCGAGGGACGGGTCTGGCTGTCGCTTTTTCCCTCGCTCCCTTGTGCCCCCCTGCAATTGTCGGGAGAGGGCCCTGCCTCGGGCGGAACGTTGTATTCCTTCCTTCGTCTCACCTTCCTCTTTGTCAAAGTCCCTTTCTGGAGAATTCGATGCCTCGCCGAACTCGCCGGACGACCGGATTCACGCTGATTGAACTGTTGGTGGTGATCGCGATCATCGCCATTCTGATCGCCCTGCTTCTGCCTGCCGTGCAGCAAGCACGGGAAGCCGCCCGCCGCTCCACCTGCCAGAACAACCTGAAGCAGATGGGCATCGCCATGCACAACTATCATGACGTCGTCCAGGTCTTCCCGCCCGGCGTCATCCACAGCCTCACCAACGACCCCATGGGCATCGGCACCGGATGGTCCTGGGGAACGTTCCTCCTCCCTTACATTGATCAGGCGCCGATCTTCAACCAGTTGAACACCCAGCGCCCCATCGATCCCACCAACGCCACTCAGTTGAGCCTGATCCGGACGATCATCCCCGTCTACAACTGCCCGTCCGACCCGCATCGCAACAACTCCGAGAACCCGTACGCCACGATTCGGATGTCGGGAGCCTCCACGGGGGTGGCGATCGGCAAGTCGAACTACCGCGCCGTCTTCGGACCGGGCGAAGCGAACTGCGTGCTGACCGACGGCGGGGGGATGTTCTTCGCCAACAGCAACATCCGCATCCGCGACCTCAGCGACGGATCGACGAACACGTGGATGATCCTGGAATGCGACACGATGCTGTATCCCGCTCGGACGGGCGTCACGATCGAGCGTCACCAGGCGGCCAACTGGGCCGGCACTTCCGCCCCCAACTGCGCCGACACCAATTACGACATCCAGAAGGTTCTCGGGTACGTCCATAACACGTACGCCGAGATCAACGGCTCGGCCACGCGCATCGACCGCCGCGACCCGGGAAGCCAGCACCCCGGCGGCATGCAGATCGCGCTGGCCGACGGATCGGTGCGGTTCGTGAGCCAGAACATGAACATCGCGCTCGCAAAGAGCCTCTGTGCTCGCAGCGATGGAACGATCCCCGGAGAGTGGTGATCGATGCGGTGTCTGGACTTCGGGCGGAGCATCGTGTCGGCGCTGGCCTGAGCCGGGCCGACGGCTGCTCCGCATTTCTTTTTCCGCGCCGTTTCTGGTTTTCTCTCCGCCGAAGAGGCCTCTCATGTCTGCTCGCATGACGATCCTTCGCTCACTGACCGTGTCTCTCGCCCTTTTCGGACTTGCGGGTTGTGGCGGAGGGCCGAAAGACCAGCCCACGCTGCATCCGGTGCATGGCGCCGTCACTCTCGATAGCCAGCCCTTGCCGAACGCCCGCGTCACCTTTACCCCCGCCAAAGGCCCTTCGTCGGCGGCCGTCACGGACGAGGCCGGCAAGTACACGCTGATGCACCGCTCCGGCGAGAAAGGGGCGGTCGAAGGAACCCACACCGTCGAAGTCAGTACCGACCTCGAGGGGAAGCACACGAAAGACGCCGAGAAGGTTCCGGCCAAGTTCAACACGCAGACCAATCTCTCGTTCATCGTGAAAAAGGGAGACAACGAATACGACATTCCGTTGACTTCGAAATAGTCCGGGACGACGGCGACCGTCCTGTCGGGCGCGCGGGTGCCCGGCATCCCCCGCCGACTCCCTGTCCACCGTCATCGGGAAAGCCTTGCCGAACCCTCTCTGTGACGCGCTGAGAGGGCGGCCGCTTCCAAAAGATGTCCGGAGCACCGGCACGGACGACTCGCTCTGTGCGGCCCTCGGGCTGACGTGTCGCGGCCGACTGTTCGACGGACTCTCCAAGACGGCGATTTCACAGTCGCCGGGGCCGTTCGTATCCCGAATACCTGTCGTGCCGACAGGGGTTCACAGCCACTCCGAGTCGGGAATTAGGGACGATTCTGCTTGTCAACCTGGGTGAACGGGGCCACACTCACGCTCAAAGCGGTTTCTGTGGCGGCCGATCGTCGCCACCCGGGTTCGCACTCAGGAAATGGTGTCCCATGAAGCGCGTCGTGCTTTGCGGTTTGATCGCAATCGGAATGGGTTGCGGCGGCGAAGCTCAAAAACCGGCGCCGGAGGCCACCCAGCCGTCTCCTGCGAGCGCGGCCGGCGCGGACGCGTCGGCCCCTCTGCCGACGAATGGTGCGCCCCCAGCGCCGGCGACGGAGAAGCCGGCGCCCATGGACGATCCGAAGCAGCCCGCCGATCCGCTCTCGGTCGCCCAGGAGGCCTTTGACGAGGGAGACGCCGACAAGGGGCTCGCCGCCCTGGACGGGTTGCACAAGTCCAAGAAGCCGACCGTCTACAGCCTGGTCTTGACCGCGACCTTCCACGAAATGCGGGGACGGTCGGCCATCAAGAGCGATCCCAAGGCGGCTGCCGGCCACTTCGAGCGCGCGATCGAGAACTATCAACTGGCGGACAAGGCGTCGCCTGACGGCCTGATTCCCTTCACGAAGCAGAAATGGGGAGCGGCGACGTACGACCTCGCCTGCGCCTATGCCTTGTCGGGCGACCCGAAAAAATCGCTGACGACGCTGGAGAACGCGTACGCGCTGGGTTTCGACAACCTGGAGCACTATGCGACGGACGGTGATCTCGCGTCGGTCCGCGAGCTTCCGGAGTATGAAGAGTTTCTGGCCCGGGCCCGCGAGGCGGCCAGGCAGAAGCTGCGGAAAGAGATCGCCGAGTTCCAGCCGGTCGACGTCTCGTTCGAGGTTGCGGCGCTCGATGGCAGGAAGATCTCGACGGCCGACATGAAAGGGAAGGTGCTGGTCGTCGATTGCTGGGCAACGTGGTGCCCTCCCTGCCGGAAGATGCTTCCTTCAATGGTCAAGATCTACGAGCAACACAAGGACAAGGGGCTGGAAGTCGTCGGCCTGAACTTCGAGCGAGGGGACGGGGACGAGGCCAAAGAGACCGTCGAAGAGTTCCTGAAGTCGACTCCGCTGCCGTACCCGTGCAGCCTGGAGGGAAAGGCGGTGAAGGACAAGTTCCCGCCATTCAGCGGCATTCCGACCTGCTTTTACATCGACCGGGCGGGAAAGATCCGCTTTCAGACCGTTGGCCTCCGCCCCGCCGCCGACATCGAGACGATCATCGCGACGCTGCTGGAAGAGAAGCCGCCAGCTCCGTAACGCCGAGGGAAGGCCAGGAGAAGTCGGCCAGCCGACTGCTGCCGATCGTCGAGCGTCCGCTGACGGCCCACGGTGTGCGTCAAGTGGCGACGCTGGAGACGCTCCAACGCCTCGTGATCTCGCACCCGCCGTCTGACGCGGAGACGGTGCTCTCGAGACGAAAGCTCAGCGAGATTCGCGAACGACGGTGCTGAAACACGACCTGTGGGCCGAAACGCGCGGCGCTGCGGGCTTCGATTCAATGGACGTGTGGCAGTCCGTCTCTTCGACGTGACCAGAGGTGCCAGCCTTCGCCGCATGCGCGGAGGAAGTGTATAAGGGGATGCTTACGTGCCCACGTTTCCCGCAATGAGAAGCCGACTGCTCCACCAGGTGAGAATAGCGAATGGATTTTCGAGTGCCTGAACTGGGCGAAGGGGTCTACGAGGCGGAACTCGTCGAATGGCGGGTCCGTCCCGGCGATGTGGTCAAGCCGGCCCAGACGCTCGCCGAAATGATGACCGACAAGGCGGTGATGGACCTCCCCGCACCGTTCAGCGGGACGATCGAGGGACTGCAGGCCGAAGCGGGGGCGGTCGTGAAGGTCGGACAGGTCATTCTGACGTACTCTCCGTCGGGGGCCGCCGCACCAGCCTCCGAGCCGGCATCGGCCGTTGCACCACAGCCAGCGGCCAAAGCCTCGCAAGAAACGCCCCGCCCGAAGAAGCCTGCCCCGAGTCCCGCGACCACGGCACCCGTCGCGGAGGCCCCGCTCCCCGCCGACACACTGCCGGCCCCCACATCCAGCCTGCCCCGCCCTCCGGCCGCACCGTCGGTGCGGCGAGTGGCGGCGGCCCTGGGCATTGATCTGTTGACGGTCCGCGGCACGGGACCGGGGGGGCGTATTCTGCTCGAAGACGTCACCGGCCTCATGAAAACGTCTGGAGAATCGAAAGCCGGGGCGCCGAAGCGCAGCCCCATGCCCGCGCCGCGTCGCCAGCTTCCCGCCGATCTCGGCACCCCGGGAGCCCGCATTGCCTTCCGCGGGATGCGGCGGAAGACGGCCGAACGCATGGTCCACTCGGCCCGCACCATCCCGCACTACGCCTACATCGACGAATGCGACGTGACCGAGCTGGTCCGGTTGCGGGACGCTCTCCGCGAGCCGTTTGCCCAGCGAGGAGTGCATCTCACGTTCCTGCCGTTCTTTGTGCGGGCGGCAGTGGAAGCCCTCCAGGAAATTCCGCTCGTCAATTCATCGCTCGATGATGACGAGGACGAGATCCTGCTGCACGACCGCTACGACATCGGAATCGCCACCGCGACTCCGCGCGGACTCGTCGTCCCTGTCGTCCGCCGGGCCGATCGATTGACGCTCGGCCAGATCGGCCGCGAGATCGAACGCCTGAGCGGGGAGGCCCGCACCGGCACTCTCCGCGTTGACGACCTGGGACGCAGCACATTCACGATCACATCGATCGGCAGCATCGGCGGGCTGATCTCGACGCCGGTCATCAATCATCCCGAGACGGCCATCCTCGGCATCGGCAAGATCGTGAAGCGACCGGTCTACGATGCGGCGGGACAGATCCGGCCGGCCGACATGGTGTACCTGTCGTTTTCGTTCGACCACCGCGTCATCGATGGGGCCGTGGGCGCGGCTTTCGGCAATGCGGTCCTCAAGCGGCTCCAGAATCCGGCGGCACTTCTGCTGGCCGACGACTCGGTAGATTAACGTCAATTGCCGGGAAGTCCCTCGTAGTCCGGCCTTCCCAGGCCGGACTACAAAACCCGCGCGAGACGATTCTCAGGCGACAGAGTCCCAGACGGAAAGTTGTCGGCGAGCCGCAGCGCTCAGTCGGGCTTCTTCAGGAACCGGCCGCCGCTCAGGAACATCCCGTTGCTGACGGGGTGGCACCACTCGATCAGCACGCGATATTCGAACTCGCGCGTCTCGCTGGCCATCCGCACCGTCACCGGGCCGGGTTGCAGCGCGCCGCGATGGAACAATCCGACGCCACTCCGGCTGATCTCGCGCGTCATGGCGGGAACCGTGTTGCCGCGGGCTGTCGTCACTTCTGCCGGAACCGAGAGGTCGAGCCGCTCGGCCGCGCGAAGATTCACCGCACCGTCGGGACGGTCGATTGTTTCGAGGACTTCCTGCAAGTCCTTGAGCGTCGGGCGGCTCCAGGGATCGGACGACATCGGCAAGGTTCCGGAAGGGACACGCAGCCACGAGACCCCGCAACTCTACCTCACAATTGCGGCAAGGCTTCGACGCGATGCACCGATCCAAACGAATTCCCGGCCACATGTCCCTACACTTTGCCCCCTCGGCTCCCTCCCTCGCGTTACAGCCCGCACATTCCCTTCCCGCGACACGCTCGAATCGAATCCTCCCGATGAAACCACGATCGACAGGAAGTGTCCACGAGAAAGCGTGAGCCGCGCTGGGCATCCGTGGTTCAAACTCCTGCCACGACGGGCTTCCGCGACCGTCAAGCCGCCGACTGATATAATCACGCCGTTCGATCTCTCTCCCACCGCGCAGGCTGACCGTGTCGCTCGATGTCGAATCCGTGCTCGGCGAGAAAGGCCGCATCGCCGCACGCCTCGACCGCTATGAGCAGCGTCCTGAACAGCTCGAAATGGCCAGGGCCGTCGAGCAGGCCATCGCGACGAAGACGCACCTCGTCGTCGAAGCGGGGACCGGCGTCGGCAAGAGTTTCGCCTACCTCGTCCCCGCCGTGCTGGCCGCCGCCGCCCACTCGGTCGGCAAGGGGGAAAGCGACAAGAACAAGTTCCGCATCGTCATCTCGACGCACACCATCGCCCTGCAGGAGCAGTTGATCCGCAAGGACATTCCGTTCCTCAACTCGGTGCTGCCCATCGAGTTTTCGGCGGTGCTCGTGAAGGGGCGGTCGAACTACATCAGCCTGCGGCGGATGAAGGGGGCGCTCGAACGCTCAAAGACGATGTTCGGCGACGACGAGGCGTCGCGGCAGCTCAAGCAGATCGGCGATTGGTCAAAGACGACGACCGACGGCAGCCTCTCGGACCTCAGCTTTCAACCGATTGGGTCGGTGTGGGACGAGGTGCAGAGCGAGCACGGGAACTGTCTCGGCAAGTCGTGCCCGACGCATGCCTCGTGCTTCTACTACGCGGCCCGGCGGCGGGTATGGAACGCCGATCTGCTCGTCGTGAATCATGCGTTGTTCTTCTCGGACCTGGCGTTGCGGCGCGAGGGGGCGAAGCTGCTGCCCGATTACAACGTCGTGGTGTTCGACGAGGCCCATACGGTGGAGGCGGTGGCGGGTGACCATCTCGGGCTGTCGGTCTCAAGCGGGCAGATCGACTATCTGCTCAACAAGCTCTACAACGATCGCGGAAACCGCGGGTTGCTGCGGAGCTTTCATCTGGAGCATCTCGAAGAGCCGGTGCAGCGGCTGCGGATTCAGTCGGACATGTTCTTCGACGAGGTCCGCGAATGGCGGCAGCGGGCGGCGCGGTCGAACGGACGGTTCGTCGATCCGCCGAAGATCGACAACCGGGTTTCGGTCGAGCTGAAGGATCTCGGTTCGAAGCTGGTCGAAGCGGGGCAGAAGCAGAAGCGCGACGAGGACAAGGTCGAGCTGAATGCGGCGGGGGAGCGGTGCTTTGGACAGGCTCAGGCGCTCGATTCGTGGATGAAGCAGGAGGTCGACAGTGCGGTCTACTGGCTGGAGACCGCCGGCCGCCGGCAGCAGAACACGAAGCTGGTGTGCGCTCCGATCGACGTCGGCCCGCTGCTGCGCGACGAACTGTTCGAGCAGGTGCCGACGGCCATCCTGACCAGTGCGACGATGGCGGTCGGCCCGCAGAGCTTCGACTTCATTCGCTCGCGGCTGGGGCTGACGCAGGGGACCGACCTGAAGCTCGGCAGCCCGTTCGATTACAAGCGGCAGGCCCGGCTGGTGGTCGCCACCAACATGCCCGACCCGTCCGAGCAGGCGGCTGCGTACGAGACTGCGGTCTGTGACAAGATCCGCAAGTACGTGCTTCAAACCGAGGGGCGGGCGTTCGTCCTCTTCACCAGCTACAAGATGCTCAACTTCTGCGCCGAGCGGCTTCAGCCGTGGCTCCTTGCGCAGCAGATTTCCCTCTATTCGCAGGGGGATGGGACGCCGCGGACGCTGCTCCTCGAGCGCTTCAAGAAGGACGTGCGGGCCGTTCTGTTCGGGGCCGAAAGCTTCTGGCAGGGGGTCGATGTTCCCGGAGACGCCCTGCAGAACGTCATCATCACCAAGCTCCCCTTCAGCGTGCCGGACCACCCGCTGTTGGAAGCGCGGCTCGATTCGATCCGGCAGCGTGGCGGGAACCCGTTCATGGAGTACCAGGTCCCCGAGGCGATCATCAAGTTGAAGCAGGGCTTCGGCCGGCTGATCCGATCGCGGACCGACACCGGCCAGGTGGTGATCCTCGATCCGCGCGTGAAGACGAAGCGCTACGGCAAGCTGTTCCTCGAAAGCCTGCCGAACTGCACGCTCGAATTCGACGAGGAGGTCTGACGATGCCTGACGCGAACCCCCGCTCCCCGGGATCTCCGGCCAAAATCCAGAAAAGCGCCCCAGCGCGCCGCTAACCCCTTGAAGGGTCCTTCCATATCAGCGAGAGGGCTACCTTCTTTGACCGCGCGACTTGTCCTCTCGGTGGCCGTCCTCGCTATCGCAACTGCGCGCAGCGCATGGCGACCTGCAATCACTTCGCCAGCCGTACCTCGGGCCTGGCGGGCTTCGCATTGATCGCCTCGGACCCGGCCGCCGCGCTCGACCCCTTCGGCTCGAACAGCACCGGCGACTGCCGCCCGCCCCCGTCCGCCGGCATCTGTTCCATCTTCACCTTGAGATGGTTGAACAGTTCCCCGGCCGTCAGATGCAGATCCCGGTCCGCATCGCCGTTCCCCGAAAACGCATCCGCCAGCGCCCGGGCGAATACGCCGTTGTCGCGATCCTGAGCCAGCAGCCCGCGCTGCCCCGCCGCACACCCCGCAATAATCACCGTCGACTTCGGCGGCGACTTCAGCGACTGCACCATCTCCTCATTCGACGGCTGCTTCTCCAGGTCGCGGCCCACCCCCTTGCGGCTCAGATCGAGCAGCAGAATCTTGTCCTGCGACGCACACGCATCCATCCGCGTCACCACCCACTCCAGCGGCACGCCCGTCTCGGCCAGCTTGTCGTAGTGCAGGTCCTTTCCCGCAATGTAAACCTGACCGTCATCCCCCTTGTAGGCATGCCCCGACAGGTAGACCACCATCTGCGACCCCGACCGCGCCCCGCCCAGAAACCTCTCAATCTCACTCTGAATCGTCTTCCCCGTCTCGTCCTTCAGGAACTTGATGCGGTCCTCGCCCATCGCATACCGCCCGCGTAACGTGCGATACAGCAACTCCGCATCATCGATGGCTGTCGGAATCGTCGTGAGAAACTTGTCCTCGTAAACCTCGCCTCCGACCAGCACCGCCCAGCGATCGTTTCGCGGCCGGCGGATCGCATACACCGAGCTCGCCACGGGCACCTCGGTCGACTCGTCGTCGTAGGCGATCTCCACCACGTCGTAGAGCCGCAGGTCGGCCAGCGTCACTGCATCCTTGTCGAGAGTCACCTCGTTCGCCTTCTCGACCGTCGCATCGATCCGGAACGCGACTTCCTTCCCCGTCGACGTCGTCACCACCAGCTCGCGCGTCGCCGGCCGCGTCTCCTTCACGATCGCCGACATCTTCTTGGCATCGCGCGTCACCACGATCTGCCGGAATTCCGTGTCATACGCGACGCGAATGCGGTCATCGCGAACCAGATCCTCCAGCGACAGCTTCGTATCGCCCCCCGTCTTCGCCTTCAACACGATCTCGCAATCGGCCGCGATCGGCAGCGACCGCGAATCGGCCACCGCCCCGGCGCCAAACCGAATCGTCAACCGCTTGCGGGGCGCATCCACGTCCCCCACAAAACCCACCGCCTCGGTCAGCCGCCGCACCGCCACCTCATCTGCAAGCCGCACTCCCTGTCCCGAAAGATCCGGGAAGTGCTTCACCGCCACGGAATCCCCCTCGGCTACGTCGCGCAGCGGCTTGTCGGCTCCGTTGATCTTGATGCCGGCCCGCTCGGGCACGCGGATCGGAACCTCCTCGCGAGTGTCCCCCTCCTCAACGCCAATCACGATCTGCCGCGTCTGCGCATTGATCGACCGCACCCGCCCATAACTCGTGTCAGGATGCGACACCTTGAACTGCGCGACCGGCCCGCTGCTCCCATCGGCCGAAATCGGAATTTCCACGCGGTCCTTCGGTTCCACCTGCCGCAACAGAATGTTCTGCTTCTTGTTCAGCAGGAAAATCTTCGGCGTCCGCGCCACCTCGATCTCGCGCGGCGTCCCCGTCTCGTCGTCCTCGACGACGATCGTCCCCGCCTCCGCATTCACCTCACGGACCAGCCCATGGAACACCTTCGGCCCCGCCGCAACCCCAGGCTTGCCCCCGCCGCTCGGCAGGAACAGCAGCGCCAGGCTCATCAGCAGCGAACCGCCAAACGCGCACGCCGCAATGATCGTCCGCTTCCTGCTTGCCGCCGCCCCCTTCGACTCGCCCGCCTCTGACTCCTCGTCACCGCCCCCCTTCTGCACCACCTTGATGTCGATATTCAAATCCGACAGCGCATCGTCCGCATTCCTGTATCGTTTCGACTGATCCTTCTCGACCAGCTTCTGAATGACGTGCCGCAAGTCGTCCGGAACTCCTTCCAGCACCCGCCCGATCTCCGGCAACCGACGGTCGCGGGCCGCATGCCACATCATCCACGCGACCTGCTTGTTCCGGCCGAAGGCGCTCAACCCCGGAAACAGCGACTCGAAGTTCGGCCCGCACATCAGCTCATAGGCCGTAAACCCCAGCGAATATAGATCGCTCGCCGGCCCCACCTCGCCGAAGTCCTCCGATACCACCTCGGGAGCCATGTACTTCGTGGTCCCTTTCAGCAGGCTCCCCTCATCGTCCGACACGCGCCGCGCGAGACCGAAATCGCCAAGCTTCACCCGCTTCCGGGCGTCAATCATGAGGTTGCCGGGCTTGATGTCCCCATGCACCACGCCACGCGAATGCAGATACTTCAGCGCCCGCAAACAGTGAGCCAGCGCCGTCCGCAGCGCCCGCAGGTCCATCTGCCGCCCTTCCATCCGCTCGGCCAGATTTCCCTGCATCAACTCGAGGATCAGCCAGCCCCGATCGCGATAAATATCAAAGATCGTGACGATGTTCGGATGCTGCAAAGACGCCAGCAGCTGAGCTTCCTGCCAGTATCGATCGAGGTGTTTCGGCTCGGCAAGGAACTGCTCGTGGATCTGCTTGACGGCGACTTCGCGGCCCAGTTCGCGATCGCGGGCGCGGAACACCGTGGCGAAGCTGCCGGCGCCGATTTTTTCGAGTAGTTCGTAACGACTCTCCAGATCCACCGGTGGCCTCCCCGCTGATGCGACGTCGATCCGATCGATTATGTCAGCGCGGTTGGCCATCCGAAAGTCCCTGATCATCAACCCGTTGCGGGAGCGGGGCGAGGCCGGAACAACCCGGCAATACATTCCCCCAAAGGTTGAACGAATTCCGCGCGCCGTCATCCACAGGACTTGAGAGTCGACTCAGGGATAGCATCGCTCGTCCGGTTGAGTGCGATTCCCCATTTCACTCGTCTCAACGTCCGCGCCTATTGAGTTAGACCGGAAACGGCGAAAATCATCGCTTTCGCCAAAACGCGGCGCCAGTTCAGGTAGCAGACCGCATTTCAATGGTCACGCGACGAAGACTCATCGAAGCTTCAGCAACTGCTTCAACTCATCAATGTCGTGAACCGCCGCCAATGAGATCACGTCCGGAGAAGCCTCTTCGGAGAAGGCAAAGACGTCCCGGCCGTACTCACGCTGGATCGACAGCGCAGCGGTCAGTCCGACGTCGTGATAAGCACCGACAGTCAGGCATCCCGAACCCCGCAGGAGCGTCACGGGAATCGGCCATGCGCTCCCCTCAGGTATCGGTAGGGAGTACGCAAGGACATTCTTCGCAGACTCTTGCTCGGGCCGCGGAACAGCTCCGGAGAGACTTTCAATGGCTCGGCGAATCCGCGGAACGTCGAATCGTTCGCGCCCATCCGCGGACGCCATCAAGTAAATCCTCTGCATCATGGCCACATCCTCATTTCGAGCCGCCGATATTATCACGTCTCTGATCAGATGAAATGGGGACCCGCCTCTTGACGCGCCGTCTCGAAATGATACTATGCCATACATAGTATGCATCACAGCATCTGCGGGGAGGCGAGCCATGCGAGTCGAACGGGAGCTCATGCGGGGGGCGGGGCCGGTCGCCGTCCTCAAGCTGCTGGAGTCGGGAGCGAAGTACGGGTACGAACTCGTCGAGACGCTCGACCGGCAATCGCAGGGAGTCCTGGCCATGGGCCAGTCGACTCTCTACCCCATGCTCTACAACCTCGAATCGCAGGGCCTGATCAAAGCCGAATGGCGCGAGGCCGAGTCGGGCCGCGGGCGGAAGTATTACTCCCTCACCCGCCAGGGAAAGAAGCGTCTCGCCGACGACACCAAGCAATGGGAATCGGTCGTGCGGGCGCTGGCGTCCTTGGGCGTCGTCAGCGGCAACCCGCTGCCTCAAGTCGAAGGAGCCGGCGCATGAGCGGCTCTGAAGCACTCTCGAATCCCGGCGATCGTCCCCTGTGGAAGCGCGTGCTCTCGACACCTCTGTTCGACCTGATTCGCGGAAGAGTCGGGGCCGATTCGACGGTCCGCGTCGCCGTGGCACGGGCCAATTTGCCGGCGGCCGTAGCTCAACTCATCGAAGACGTCGTCCGCCGGACGCGGCTCTGGCGCGGAGAGCGCACCGATGTCGCCCGCGAACTCATTACCCACTTTCAAGACGGAATCGAAGCCGGCGCCACCCCGGACGACCTGGTCCGACGGTTTGGCGATCCGCAGCAGGCCGCCGAACTCATCCGCCGCGCCCGCATCCGCTGCCGCAACCGCGTCTGGCACGCCTGGCGATGGGCATTGCGAGGTGCCGCGGCCCTCTTCGCAGTCCTCTGTCTCGTTCATGTGGTGTTGACCGTCCGCTACCTGACCGGGAAGTCGGTCATCTCACGCGACTACGTCGCCGAGTGGAACGCCGAATCCGAAAAGATCGCCGAATCCGACCGCGCCTGGCCCCTCGTTCGAAAGGCCTTCCTCAGCTACCACAAGCCCGCCCCGCTCGCGAACCGCTGGAGCGACTCGTCGCTGGAACTTCCCGACGATGATCCCGACTGGCCTCGACTGGTTGAGCACGTCCAAATAAACCAGCAGTCTCTCGCCCTCATGCGGCAGGCTTCCGCACTCCCCGGTCTCGGGCTCCGTTTCAACGACGCGCAGGACGACGAGTTCCGCACGCATTTCTACGGTCGAAAAGCACCCACCGCGGAATCGCCCGGGATGCTGCTCACAATGCCTGTGCCGCAACTGAACGCCATCTATCAAATGGTTTTGCTTGTCTGTGCCGACCTTCGGGTGTCACTTAAAGAGCACGACGCCCATGCCGTCCGACAGGACCTGAAGGCCCTCCTGGGAATCTGCAGGCGACCTGCGGAACCTCCCATTCTGGCCGCCGAGATGTATCAGAAGGCAACCTTCGAATTGGCACTGAAGGCCGCAAGCGATGTGCTCGAAAAAAGTCCCCATCTCCTTTCCGAAGCGGATTGGATCGGGTTGGCGCACGAGATTGCGACCTATCACGGCGGCGGCACGCTTCGATTCCACTCCCATGGTGAACAGGATTCTTTCGAAGACTTTCTGCAGAGAACGTTTACGGACGACGGACACGGCGATGGGCGGCTCACCCCCGAGGGCGCCGAGATCATGGTCGATACATCCGA
Organism: Planctomycetaceae bacterium; assembly: GCA_020850695.1. GTDB lineage: Bacteria > Planctomycetota > Planctomycetia > Planctomycetales > Planctomycetaceae > JADZEF01. Next base: position 20,418 of record JADZEF010000016.1, read on the forward strand.
AGCCTTTTCCAGTCAGGTCGTCGCCATCATGCGGTCCCCGCCGTGGCTCTTCCAGGCGGCTTCGAAATACGCCGTCGGCCCTGCCGTCATGGCATTCACCGCAGGACGTCGCGAACAACGGGAGCTGGCAGCAAGATTAAGGGAACGTTCCGAATCGGAGAATACCGGTCCGTTCTATACATGGAAGGTCTCAGCATCCGAGAGCGAGTTGATGTCGCTGCATTCCAACTACGACCTCAGACTGCGGTACGCTCCAGTGGTCCTTTACTTCCCCGCCATGCAGTATCTGGCTTCTTATGGAGAACAGATCACGCAACTCCGGGACGGCGTGTTGACCGCCATCGCACTCGAACTCTACCACCGCTCCGAAGGGAAGTGGCCCGACACACTCGACGCGCTGGTTCCCCGTTACCTGCCAAACTTGCCGTTGGACCGCTTCACGGGCAAGACGCTCTCCTACAAGCTTCGGAACGACAAGCCGCTGATCTACGCATGCGGCGGGGATGCCCAGGATGACGGAGGCCGCGCCTCGATGGAGAAACGCGCCGACCGCCGATACGGCGACACCATCGGCGGGTCGGCAAAGTCCCTGAAACCGGGCGAAGGTTATGACTGGGTGCTCTTCCCGCGTCTGCGCTTCCCGCCCGAGCCAATCGAACCGGAAGCAGTGCAGCCGTGATGGACGGGTGGTGGAAGTGGGAGCGGGCGACAACTGTCTGAGGGATGATCCGGCAGAAGGTCGCAACACGACGCATTGCCAGCGTCACATTTGCAGGAGATCGAGCCATGCGGGTTGAACGCGAGCTGATGCGGGGGGCGGGGCCGGTTGCCGTCCTCAAGCTGCTGGAGTCGGGAGCGAAGTACGGGTACGAGCTCGTCGAGACGCTCGACCGGCAATCGCAGGGGGTGTTGGCCATGGGCCAGTCGACTCTCTATCCCATGCTCTACAACCTCGAATCGCAGGGTCTGATCAAGGCCGAATGGCGCGAGGCCGAATCGGGTCGCGGACGCAAGTATTACTCCCTCACCCGCCAGGGAAAGAAGCGTCTCGCCGACGACACAAAGCAATGGGAGTCAGTCGTGCGGGCGCTGGCGTCCTTGGGCGTCGTCAGCGGCAACCCGCTGCCTCAAGTCGAAGGAGCCGGCGCATGAGCGGCTCCGAATCTCTCCCTCAATCGAACGACGCTCCCGTCTGGAAGCGCATCCTCAGTTCTCCGCTCTCCGACCTCCTCCGCGGCCGCGTCGGAGCAGCAACGTCCGTCGACTCCCTCATCGCAGCCGCGGGCCTGCCAGTATCCCTCGGCCAGCTGATCGCGCGGACCGTGAAAGCCACGCGGCTCTGGCACCGCGAACGGCTCGACGTGGCCCGCGAACTCATCTCCCACTTCCACGAGGGTCTCGAAGCCGGCGCCACCCCCGACGACCTCGCCCGTCGCTTCGGAGACCCGCAACAAGCCGCCCCCCTCATCCGCCGCGCCCGCATCCGCTGCCGCAGCCGCGCCTGGCACGCCTGGCGATGGTCGCTGCGAGCCGTGGGAGCGCTGTCAGTTCTGTTCCTCCTCTCCTACGGCCTGCTGATGGTGCGATATCTCAGCGGCCGGTCGGTCGTGTCACGCGACTACCTGGCCGAGTGGAACGCCGAGCTCAAGCAGGTTCCCGAGGAAGACCGCGCCTGGCCTTTCTATCGTCAGGCCATTGTCCTATTTCAGAATCCGAAAGATTCAAAGCGGGAGTCGCGGTGGAACGTTCAGGACGTCGATCTCCCGGACGACGATCCCGATTGGCCAATCCTTGTCGAGCATGTGAAGTCCAATCAGAAGTCGATCGCCCTCACTCGGGAAGGGGCGGCCCGGCCGCGATTCGGATTCCGCTACAACGACCCGGGTGACGAGGCTTACCTGAAGCACCTCGGCCGCGATCGTCCAATTCCGGAATCGGACACTCCCCTGTGGGAGATCCTGCTTCCTCAATACCAGGACTCGCGCCGGCTGGCGCGGCTCTTGGGAGTGGGTTGCCGTCTCGCCCTCAAGCAAGGCGACGCGGACTCGGTTCGCCAGAACTTGCGGGCGCTGGTCCAACTGGCCCAGCACGTGACCGATAACCAGTTCCTCATCGCCGATCTCGTCTCGTACGCGATCTTCTCCACCGCCCTCAGTGCCGCCGGCGAGGTGCTTGAAAAACAGCCGGCGCTGCTGACCGAGAAAGACTGGATCGATCTTGCCCATCGACTCTCGAGTTACCATGGCGGCGGAACGATTCGATCGTCCCTGGAAGGCGAGCGAAACATGTTCAGCGATCTGCTCCAGCGGGCCTTCACCGACGACGGACACGGGGACGGTCGATTGACGCACGCGGGATTTCAACTGATCGCCGCGCTCTCCGGCCCGTCGGACTCTCCGACGGGCAGTGTTCTGGATAACGCCTTCCAGACTCAACCAGGGTCGCGATTTGCCCTCGGTCCCGTCGCAATGACGATCGTCGCAGGACGACGCGAGCAACACGACCTGGCCATGGACCTGATCAATGAGTCCGAGCGGGAGCACGCAGGCCCCCTGTTCACATGGCCCGATTCGACCGAGGATGCGCGGATCAAGCAGCTCGTCGCACCGGTTCCGAATCGGCTCCGTTACGCCCCCATCGCTTTGTTTCTGCCAGCGACCGTGAACGTCGCCAGGGCTGGCGAACGGCTCACTCAACGGCGGGACGGCCTGCTGACCGCGATCGCCGCCGAAGTCTTCCGTCGCGAACACGGAGACTGGCCGGAGTCACTGGAGAAGCTGGTCCCGCAGTATCTCCCCGCACTGCCTCTCGACCGCTTTACCGGCAAGTCGCTCACCTACAAACTTCGCGACGGCAAGCCGCTCGTCTATGCCTGGGGCATGGACGGCCAGGACGACGACGGACGGCTATCCGGAGAGAGCCGACCCCACTTCTGGTCGGAGATCATGTCCAAACCGCAAAAGCCCTTGAAGCCGGGCGAAGGACACGACTGGGTTCTCTTCCCGTCGCCGCGACAGCCGCCGGAGAAAATCGAATAGAGAAGGGCGTCCGCCGAACGGTGTGGGAACCTGCGGCAGCACCCTGCCGCGGGGGCGACTGTCAGCCGCCACGAGTTTGCGTGCGAAACGTGTGGCGGTACGATCGGACGCATTCGGACTGCGTCCGGCGATCGACATTCCCATTGCACTCGCTCGTGGAACTCCACACATGGCCGCTCCCTCGCGAACACCACACCGCCATCTGGTCATCGCAACCATCGCTCTCGCCAGCCTGGCCGCCTCGACTCTCGACGCCGACGACACCGCGCCCGACGAAAAGAACGGCCTCAAGCTTCTCTTCAGCGAAAACTTCGAAAAAGGGGCCGACCGCTGGGAACCGACCGACCCCAAGGCCTGGAAGGTCGTTGAAAAAGACAACAACCACGTCTTCAGTCAGTTCGTCAAGAACAGCGCCTACAAGCCCCCGCACCGTTCCCCCTACAACCGGGCGATGATCAAGGATCTCGTCGTCGGCAGCTTCGTCCTCGACGTCAAGCTGCAGTCGACCATCCCCGACTACGCCCACCGCGACCTCTGCCTCTTCTTCGGCTCGCAGGACCCCGCCCACCTCTACTACGTCCACCTCGGCAAGCGGATGGATCCCCACGCCAACAACGTCTTCATCGTCAACGCGGCCGACCGCAAAAGCATCTCGATCACCACGACCGAGGGGACGCCGTGGGACGACGACTGGCACCATGTCCGCCTCATCCGCGACGTGAAGTCGGGGAAAATCGAAGTCTACTTCGACGACATGCAGAAGCCCGCGATGACGGCCGAAGACAAGACCTTCACCTGGGGCCGCGTTGGCATCGGCTCGTTCGACGACACCGGCAACTTCGACGACGTGCGGGTGTGGGGGGAAAAGGTCGAGGCGAAGTGAGAGAGTGGCACGAGACTCCGTCTCGTGAAGCAGCCTGGCGGGTCGACGAACTCGCCAAGGCCATCGACTCGGTAAATCGGCAATTGCGGTGTCGATGAGCTTCGGAGAGGTCGTCGAACCGCCCGTCGCGGATTCACGCCGGGGACCGGCGTGCCACATTGACTCCGCAAAGAGCAATTCTGCGAGCCGATGAGCTTCGGAATGGACTTCGGACCACCCATCGAGGATTCACGCCGGGGACCGTCGTGCCACATTGATTTCACGCGAGCCGCCCCGCGATCTCTCGAACATCGGCCGCCAGTGCATCGACGTCCGCCTCGGTCGTGCTCCACGAGCACATGAACCGTGCCCCGCCCGCCCCGATGAACGTGTAAAACTTCCACCCCTTCTCGCGCAGCCCCTCCAGCACCGCCGGATCCATCTGCGCGAACACCGAGTTCGCCTGCCGCTGCGAGACGAACTTCACGCCGGGAACCTGCGACAGCGCCTCATGCAGCCGCGCCGCACACCGGTTCGCGTGCTCGGCATTCTTCAGCCACACCTTGTTCTGCAGCATCCCCACCCACGGGGCCGACAGGTATCGCATCTTCGACGCCAGTTGCCCCGCCTGCTTGCAGCGGTACGCGAACTGCTCGGCCAGCTCGCGGTTGAAGAAAATGATCGCCTCGCCCACGGCCATGCCGTTCTTCGTCCCGCCGAAGCACAGGACGTCGACGCCAACCTTCCACGTCACCTCTTTCGGGGGAAGCTTCAGCGTGGCCAGGGCATTGGCAAAGCGGGCCCCATCCATGTGGATGCGAAGCTCGAACCGACGGGCCACCTCGTTCAACGCCCGCAATTCATCGAGCGAATAAACCGTCCCCAGCTCGGTCGCCTGCGTGAGGCTCAGCACGCGCGGCTTGGGAAAGTGGATGTCGTCGCGGCGCGTGACCACCTCCGACACTGCCTCGGGCGTCACCTTCCCCTCGTCGCCCGACACCAGCATCAGCTTCGTGCCGTTCGAGAAGAACTCGGGCGCCCCGCACTCGTCCGTCTCGATGTGCGCCCGTTCATGGCACACGATGCTGTGATACGACTGGCACATCGCCGCCAGGGCCAACGCGTTCGATGCGGTCCCGTTGAAGGCGAAGAAGACCTCGCACTTCACCTCGAACAGCTCGCGAAGCAGGTCGGCCGCCTTGAACGTCCAGACGTCGTTGCCGTAGGCGGGCGCCGGACCGGCGTTCGCCTCGGTCATCGCCTGCCACGCCTCGGGACAGATGCCGGCGTAATTGTCGCTGGCGAACTGACAGCGTTGCGGGTCGGCGACGAGATGCGAGTAGTTCACCACGGAGTCCTGCGTCGGGTCGGACGGAACATCAAACATGCCACGATTCTCGATTCCGGCGCGCGCGGCTTCAAGAGTACAGATTGTCGCAATCGGTCATCCGGCGCAGGAGCAGATGTCTGCAGAACTGACCGATGTGGGTCCCGAGAGACGTCGAATGAGGGGTTCGCAGTCGCCAAAAGGATCTCTCCGCCGAAGGCGCTAAGAGTACAACGCCTTCGGCGTGAAAACGACGAGCGTCCGGAAAACAACGACGACTTACTGCACTCCGGGTGCCGGGTGCATCCTTCAGGGGGTGCCAGGTCTGCGACACGGTTGGCACTTGTCGTCCCGCAACGCACCATTCACCGCGGATGCTCGGAGAAATCGAAGCCAGAAAGGCGACACGCATTCCACAGGAGTGAGCAGAGGAAACAGAGAGAAGACAAGCCGAGGCAGGAAGGCTCATGTCACGTGACGTATCGGCCACGTCACTCGAGACATGCATTTCCCGTGCTCCCTCCGCTTGCTCCCGTTTCCAGGACAGCGAGGCATGCGGGGCATGGGCGAGGCAGGGAGACAGGGGAGGCAGGAGTCCGCGAATTCCCATCTTTGCACGAATCAGGAATCTGCTAGCATTCCGCGCGGACCGGTTTTTCATGGAATCGAATTCGAGGTTGCGACGGGTCGCTCCGGCATCCGTCGCTCGCCATCCACGGAAGGGTGCGGAGCGATGCGAAAGACACTGCGTGACAACGGATGTGGCCTGGCCGCCGCCCTGGTGACGGCCGCGCTGGCAGCCACCCTCTCCCTCCGGACGGGAATCGCCGCCGACAAGGCTCCCGCTCCGAAGGCGCCAGAGCCCGCACGCCTCGACCTCTCTCCCGCGGCCAGCCCGCTGAAGCCGGTCCCACCCAAAGCCGCAACCATCGTCCCCGCGTCCAATGACGCGCCGTCGGATGCTCCGGCCCAGAAGGGCTCCAAGGCCGCCGAACTTCTGAAACCGGAGGCCGTGCCCGCTCCCGCGCCCCCCGCTGCCGCCACGGGAGCCGCCCCCAAGGGGGCCGTCATGCTGAAGTACAAGTGGGAGACCAACCAGATCTTCTACTTTGACTCGACCAGCCTCATGAGCATCTCCACCCGGAAAGACCAGACCGCCGAGACCGCCATGAACGAGTCCCGGTCGTTCAAGCATTACCGCGTCGTGTCGGTCGATTCGGAAGGCAACGCGCTGCTCGAGCTCATCATCGACCGGGTGAAAATGCTCGCCCGCTTCGGCGAGAATGACCCCCTGACCTTCGACAGCGATTCGAAGTCCGCCCCGCCGCCCCAGCTCCGCGGAATCCGCGACGGCATCGGCAAGCCGACCGCCCGCGTGCAGGTGTCGATGCACGGAACTCTCAAGGACGTCACCCGCCTCGGCGACGCAGCCCCCGGCAAAGGGGCCGTGCCCGACAACGATCCGAGCAACAACTTCCTGACGGTGCTCCCCGAGAAGCCGATCGAAGTCGGCGGAACCTGGAGCGAGAAGATCGATGTCCGCGTCTCCGTGTCGAAGGAACTGACGCAGAGCGTGTCGATCCTCCGGAAGTTCCAGCTGGACGCGATCGAGGGAAACATCGCCCGGATCAGCATGGATTCGACCGTGCTGACCCCCGTCAACGATCCGATGATCAAGGGTCAGCTCATTCAGCGGACCCCCTCGGCGAAGATCGTCTTCGACATCGAGAAGGGGCAGATCGTCTCGCGCGAGACGCGGCTCGATAAGACGGAGATCGGCGTGCTGGGCCCCAACAGTTCGATGCGGGCGGTGGGAGAGTTCGTCGAGCGGATGGTGACGCGTGACCAGATCGCGAAGCTCGGCGAGGAGCCGCTGCGGTCGGCCGTGGAAGTGAAGAAGACCGCCAGCGAAGACAAGGGATCGAAGAACTAGCCGATCGGTCGAACGCTTCGGCAACGCAGAAAATTCCCAAGTCCCTCCGGCGCCCCAGACGGTTCCGGGGGGACTTGCGTTTTGTCAGCAAGCAAAGCATGGAACTTCAATCCAGAACGGTCTTCACCACGGAGTCACGGAGTCACGGAGAAAGGCAGGAACAACTGATCGAGAAGTAGCAACCGCGGAAAGCCCGGCGCGGGAGACCCGCAGCCCCGTGGATGAGCGCATGACTGAGTTTGCCGGGGGTTTCCCTCTAATTCCGTCGTCGGAGAGGTTGAATGAGGAACCCAGGAAGGCAGGAACAAGACAGGATAACAAACAGAAGCCTCGTGAAGTCCCAATGCAGGCTTCCATCTTCCAGGGTGTTCCTGTGTTTTTTCCTGCCTTCCTGGGTTCCTCATTCATCACTCTTCCCGGTTTGCGTCCGTTGTGCACGCAGCGAATCTTTGAGTGGCGCAAAGATTTTGAAGGTGAGTCATACGGAGGGTACGGAAGAAGTGGCCCGCAGTGGCAGTAAGGGCGATCGGATAAGGATTGGCCTTCTTCCGTACCGTCCGTCGCTTTCGTGGTTCCTGTTTTCTGCCTCTCTCCGTGACTCCGAGTCTCCGTGGTGGAGCTCCCTTCTCCACTCCGACATCGCATCCGATGTCGCATCCGATGACCGCCGGGGTCGCATTCGGGGTCGCGTTGGGTTACGCTCGAAAGGAATGACAGAGAGCCGCCGGCCCGCGGGCCGACGGCGGTATTTCGATCAACCCCATGTAATGAGGCCTGATTGCGATGATGCGAGCGACTGCATACGGTCTCGCCGCCATGGCGGCGGCCGTGCTTTCCTGGACGGCGGCAGTCCGCGCCGAAGACGGATACGGAGACCTGGTCGGCGAGTTCGTGCTGGAAGGCGAGATTCCGAAGCCCACGCTGTTCCACAAGGCCGGTGCGGCGACGGTGAAGGACGCGGCCATCTGCGCCGCCGAAGACACCTACGACAACGAAGTCGTGGTCGATCCCGAGTCGAAGGGAATCGCCAACATCTTCGTCTACATGACGTCGGTGGAATTCAAGAAGATCAAGGACAAGATGCATCCGGATCTTGCGGCCAGCAAGGAAAAGGAACTCGTCCTCGACCAGAAGGGATGCATGTTCTTCCCGCACGTGATGCTGGTTCGGCTCGACCAGACGGTCCGCGTCAAGTCGATGGACGCGACCGCCCACAACACGCACAGCTCCCCCATCTCGAACGATCCCGAGAACTTCACCATCGCCGCGAACGATCGGAAGGGGAACACGTTCCAGAAGTTCGAGAAGGCCGAGCGCGTGCCGATTCCCGTGAAGTGCGACATCCACGGCTGGATGGTCTCGCACTGGCTGATCCTCGATCATCCGTACGCCGCCGTCACCGATAAGAAGGGGAAGTTCACGATTCCCAAGCTGCCGGCCGGCGAGCACACGCTCCGCCTGTGGCACGAGCGGCAGGGTTACATCAAGTTCGTGAAGCCCGGCGAGGTGTTCGTCGGCGAGACCGATCCGAACATCAAGACGACCGACCTGAAGGTGAAGATCGAATCGGGCAAGTCGACCGACGTCGGCAAGATCAAGATCCCGGTCGCCAAGCTGGCGAAAAAGGCGTCGTGACGCCGGTTCGAAAAATCACAACATTCGCCATCCGCCGCCGGATGCCCTACAATCCAGGGCCTCCTGGCGGCGGTTGCTTTTTCCATCGACGCACATCTCCAACGCGGTCGCGCGACGTGCGTTCGTCCATCAAGGTGCGGCAACTCTGAGGACCGAATGTCGAAGGCATTGAGCGTCGAAGTCCGTGACGTCCATAAATTCTTCACCCGCGGCGGCGAGCGGCTCGACGTGCTGAACGGCCTCAGCCTCGACGTCCCGCAACAGGAATTCCTGGCCCTGATGGGGCCCAGCGGGTCGGGCAAGACCACGCTGCTCAACCTCATCGCGGGGCTCGACACGCCGAGCTCCGGCGAGATCCAGGTGGCCGGAGCCGTCATCTCGCAGATGTCCGAAGCGGCCCTGGCCACCTGGCGCACCCGCAACATCGGCTTCGTGTTCCAGTTCTATCACCTGCTGCCGGTCCTCTCGGCCCTGGAGAACGTCGAATTGCCGCTGCTGCTGTTGCCGCTGTCGGCGAAACAGCGTCGCGAGCAGGCGCTGAACGCCCTCGATATCGTGGGCCTCGCCGACCGCGTGCATCACCGCCCGGGGCAGCTGTCCGGCGGACAGCAGCAGCGCGTCGGCATCGCCCGGGCCATCGTCACCGATCCGGCGATCATCGTGGCGGACGAACCGACGGGCGACCTCGACGCGAAGTCGGCCGAGGCGATCCTCGAACTGCTCGTGCAGTTGAAGTCGTCGCTGGGCAAGTCGATCGTGATGGTGACGCACGACCCGCGGGCCGCGCAGCGGGCCGATCGCACGCTGCATCTCGACAAGGGACGCCTCGTCGAGTCGGGCATGCTGGAGCATGCGTAGTTGGGTGGAGGTTGATAGTCGATTGTGGATGGTTGATGGTCAGCATCCGCAGGGCGGCCGCGGGCGGTGCATAGCGGCAACGGCTGTCGCTTGCGGGTTCGCAATGCCTTCGTCTGGTCAAAGTCTCACCGCTCAGTCCCCAAGTCTCTCTCGGCTTCGCCGATGAAATACCTCTCGCTCATCTTCCGCAATATCAGCCGCAACCGCGTCCGGTCGATCCTGACCGCGCTGGGGACGATGGTCCTCGTGCTGGTGGTGACGCTCGTCTGGTCTGTGCTCGACTTCCTGCAGAAGGCGACGAGCGAAAAGAACGCCAACATTAAGGCGATCGTCACGGAGAAGTGGCAGTTCCCGAGCCAGATGCCGTTCTCGTATGCCGGGCCCCTCAGCGAAGGGGGCCCGCGCGAGAAGGGGGATTACCGCGTCAAGCCGGACGATTCGATGACGTGGCAGTTCTACGGAGGGAGCCTGGTCCAGGACCCCAAGCAGCGCAATCCCCTGGAGAACCTCTTCGCGTTCGCGATGGAACCGCGCAAGATCATGACGATGATGGACGACCTCGACGACCTGCCGAAGCGCGATCCGAAAGCGGCGGAGGAATTCAAGAAGGTCATCGAGAAGATGGAGCAGACGAAGAATGGGCTGATCGTCGGCAAGGACCGATTGAAGCTGTTGAACAAGACCGTCGGCGACAAGTTCAAGATCTACAGCATCAATTACAAGGGCATCGACCTGGACTTCGAAGTCGTCGGCGTCGTCCCTCCGGGCCGGTATGACGGAAGCGTCTTCATGCGGCGCGACTACCTGCTGGACGGTCTCGACCAGTACGAGCGCAACAATAAAAAGAAGCACCCGCTGGCGGAGAAGACACTCGGTCTCGTCTGGCTCCGCGTGCCCGACCAGCCGACCTTCCAGAAGGTGGCGAAGCAGATCACGACGAACCCCGCTTTCTCCAGCCCTGCCGTCAAAGTCGAGACGTCGTCGTCGGGCATCGGGGCGTTTCTCGACGCCTACCGCGACCTCTTCTGGGGGATGCGTTACCTGCTGGCGCCCGCGATCTGGGTCACGCTGTCGCTGGTCATTTCGAACGCCATCAGCATCAGCGTTCGCGAGCGGCGGCTGGAGTTCGCGGTGCTGAAGGTTCTCGGGTTCCGCCCCGGCCACATTCTCTGGATGGTGCTGGGCGAGGCGCTGCTGCTCGGACTGAGCGCCGGACTTCTGAGTGCGGGGGCGACATGGTATTTCGTCAACAAGGTGATGATTGGCATCAAGTTCCCGATTGCGTTTTTCCCCGCCTTCTTCATTCCGATTGATGCCCTCTGGTGGGGTGTGATGGTCGGGGGTGTGGCGGCCTTGGCGGGGAGCCTGCTTCCCGCCTGGTCGGCCCGCACCGTGAAGGTCTCGGACGTCTTCGCCAAGATCGCCTGAAGAATTCGCGCCTGCCTTTCCCCGGTTGGCTCGATCCGAATTACACCGTTCTCACGGCTTCCGCAATGCTGCTGTCGCTGGTTCTCATTCAGAAGCTTTACATCGGCTGCGCTCTTGGGCTGCTGGTCTTCGTCGCGCATGCCCTGCTCGGCAGGGTGCCGCTGTCGTACAACGTTCGCAATCTGTCGTTGCGGTGGAAGACGACGGCGATGACGGCCCTCGCCTTCACGCTCGTGATGGGGCTGCTGACAGTGATGCTGGCGTTCGTCAACGGGATGTACCTGCTGACGATTTCGAGCGGGCAGCCGGGGAACGTGATGATCCTGGCGGACGGCTCGACCGACGAGAGCTTCAGCAGCCTCGGCTACTCCGACATCGGCGACATCGAGAACCAGGCGGGAATCCTGCACGAAGGGGAGCAGCCTCTCGTCAGCCGCGAAACGTATCTCAACGTCAACCAGCCGATCGAGAACCCCAGGCCCGGCCGGCCCAACCGGCGGTTCGTCCAGCTGCGCGGAGTGAATGATCCGGTGCTGGCGGGGCGCGTGCACGGCCTCTCGCTCTACGACGGCGGAACCTGGTTCTCCGATGCGGGCGTGGAAGAAGCGGGCGAGGGGATGTCGCTGATCCAGGTGGTGCTGGGCGAGGGAGTGGCCCGCGTCATGGCCGGCGACCGCACCGACGAGCAGCGGCGCTCGGCCAGGAATCCGGACCGGCTGGAAGTCGGCGACACGTTCAGCCTCGGCGGGCGGCAGTGGATCGTCAAAGGGCTGCTCAAGTCGGCCGGGTCGACGTTCGATTCCGAAGTATGGGCAAAGCAGTCGCTGGTCGGGCCAATGTTCGGCAAGACGGCGTCATCGACGCTCGTCGCCCGCACCGCCGGCCCCGACGAGGCCCAGAAGCTTCGGGATTTCCTGGCGACCGAATACAAGAAGTCGGCGGTCAACGCGCAGGTCGAAACGAAGTACTTCGAGAACCTCTCGGCGACGAACACGCAGTTCCTGTATGCGATCGCCGTCGTGGCGGGCGTCATGGCGGTCGGGGGGATGTTCGGCGTGATGAACACGATGTTCGCCGCCATCAGCCAGCGGCGGACCGACATCGGCGTGCTGCGGCTGCTGGGGTTCACGCGCGGCCAGGTGCTGCTGTCGTTCCTGATGGAGTCGATGGTGATCGCCCTCATTGGCGGGCTGATCGGCATCGCCCTGGGAAGCCTCTCGCATGGTTGGTCGACGACGAGCGTCGTGAGCGGCGGCGGAGGCGGCAAGTCGGTCGTGCTGAAGCTGGTGGTCGATCAGACGATCATCGCCGCGACGCTCGCCGCGACGCTGGCTATGGGATTCTTCGGCGGATTCATCCCGGCCCTCTCCGCGATGCGGTTCAAGCCGCTCGATACGCTGCGTTGATCGCCCCAGCCGGGCCTGGCAGAGTTTCGTTCCTGTCGTGCGCTCGCGGTCGTACCCCCTCGCGTACAGGACCTTCCCGGGAGATTGATTCCTTGCTCCCGGTTCACGGTTAGATCAGCAGCCCTCGGACAGGCGGGAAAAGACTCCTGAGTTCGGAATATCGGAGTGCAGTAAGTTTTCGTTGTTTTCCGGACGTTCGTCGTTGTTACGCCTTCGGCGTAGAGATCTTTTGGTGAACGAAACCCTCGCGCAACGTCTCGGAGCCCTCATCGGTCAGTTCTGCAGAAATCTGCTCCCACGTCCGCATATCGTGCCCGTCGACGCATGGTTTCCACCGCCCGTCCCCGCTGGTAAGACACTGCGTTGTCGACCTGAAATCGGTCCTTCCGCAATCGTCTCCAGTGCAGGGTTCAATCATGCGATCGTTCGTCCGCGCTCTCGCGTTCGCCGCCTGTGGAGTGGGCATCTCGGCATCGGCCCTCGCCGCCCCTCCCGAAATCCGCCTGTGGCCGAAGGGGATGCCCGAGCCCGTCGTTCCCGCCGATCCCGCGGAGCTGGTGGAAAAGAGGGCCGACGGCATCCAGCGCCGCACCAACGTCTCCGACCCGCGGCTCTTCGTCTATGAACCGCCCGAAGGAGTGAAGCGCACCGGCGCGGCGGTCATCGTCGTCCCCGGGGGCGGCTTCGGCGTCCTGGCCGATGAGCACGAAGGCTCGGAAGCGGCCGCGTGGCTGGCGAAGCAGGGCATCGTCGGCTTCCAGCTGGCCCACCGCGCCCCGACAAACAAGCACCCCGTGCCGAACGTCGGACCGTCGCAGGACCTTCAGAAGGCGGTGATCGAAGTCCGTCGCCGCGCCGTCGAATTCAAGGTCGATCCGAAGAAAGTGGGCGTCCTCGGATTCTCTGCCGGCGGCCAGGTGACGCTGGTCGCCGCCACCAACGAGCGGAAGTTCCCGCTCGAGGGGGAGGCGACCTCCCACAAGCCCGACTTCCTGCTCCTGCTCTACGCCTACCAGATCTACGACCCGAAGTCGAAAGCCCTGCGGGCCGACATCCTTCTCGACAGCGGGCTCCCCCCCACGTTCATCGCCCAGATGGGAGACGACCGCGGCTCGCTCCCGCAGGGAAGCACGCTCCTCTATCTCGATCTGATCACCCGCAACATTCCCGCCGAGATTCACATCTACGAGAAAGGAGGCCACGGCTTCGGCATGCGAGCGCGGGCGGGAGCGACCGGCCCGACCGACTGGCAGCAGCGGGCGATCGATTGGCTGCGGCTGCGGGAATATGCCGCGACTCCGTGACGTCGCGAAAAAAGCCCCCGAGTCACTCTCGCGGCCCTGCCGGGGCGAGGAGCGTCTTCGGGGGCAATCGAGGGGACGCGGAATGTCGTCGCGAGGCGTTTCTGGTCGAGCGGCCGGTTACCACCGGTCATAGCCACGGCGCAAGCTCAGGCGATCGAAGCCGGAGTTGCCATAGCCGGAGTTGTCATAGCCGCGATAGCCGTTGCGGTTCCAGCTGGTGTCGTACCGCGACGTCCACCGGTTCGAGTCATAGCCCCGCGAGCAGCGGTCGTTCGACCAGTTGTTGTTGCTGACCGAGCGGCCGTAGCTCCAGTCGTTGTTCCGCCACGATCCGTAGTTCGAGCCGTAGTTCGAGCCGTAGCGGTATGCGTCGCGAGAACCGTAGCGATCGGAATTGGCCCCGTTCCAGCCGGTGTTGTACGAGCGATCGGGACCGCACGCGGTGCGGACGCCGTCGTAGGAAGCGTAGGAGAAGTCCTGGGCGCTGGCCGCAGACAGGAGCATTCCACCGACGAGTCCGAAACCGATCGCGAGGATGAAGAAGTTGCGAGTCATGGCCATGGTCCTTCGTGGCAACATCGACGGGAGAAGACGTGAAGCGTGCCGTTTTTCACATCCGTGCGATGCGGGTTCACTCGGCCTCGCATCGTTGTTTGATGGAAGCCTGACATTGCAGTCGCCGTGCCATCGCCGAAAGGCGGCGATTTTTTTCGGGGCGGGCTGCGACCGGCAATCGAGGCCGGAGAGCGGCAAGGTCTCGTGAGCGCGGGGAAGCTCCGACGCCGTCAATCGATGGTGCGAAGGGCCGCGCGCGGAGTGATTTCCAGGCGGCAGGCATCGCGGACGTCAGCACCCTTCGGCGCGGAGGCTTCGCGCCCGACGCATTGCAGAAGGCTCCCTTTTTCGCGGTCGGTGATTTGCCATCGCGCGAGCACGCCACGCAACCGCTGCGTTGTGGGCTGCCGACGCGGAGTCTGATGGCCGCTTCCGGCAGTCACGGGTGTGTGCGTCACCAAAGTGGGGAATAGAGGCTCGAAGCGCTTCGAGCCGTCACTACGCGAAGGCGTCGAGGTCTACTGGCTTTCGCCCTGAAGGGGCCGAACTCAATAGCCTGGGCCAAGCGCAGCGCCGGCCCAGGTCAAGCACAAAGAGAATTGCCGAGGCCTGTAGGGCCGTCACTCTTCGGGTGTCGGCGAGAAGAGGAGTTTCGGCCCTTCAGGCCTTCGGAACGAGTCTTGGGCTCTCTCCTGGGGCGGCGCTATCGCTTGGCCCAGGCTATCGAGTTGCGCCCCTTCAGGGCGAAATCCGAAGAAACCCTGCGAGCCGCGGTTTTGGCCCCCCATCTCCAACCACTTTTGTGAAGCACACACCAATCACGTTCAACGAACGGGGACGGCTACACTCACGCCCCGCACTGCCGTACACTCAAGTCTCCGCGCAGCGCATGCTCTCACTGGAACCGCCCCCTTTTTCCCAATGCCCGACGCCTCCGACCTGCTCCCGCTGCTCAAGCGTCATTGGGGCTTCGAGCGCTTTCGCCCGTTCCAGGCGGAAGCGGTGCGGGCCGTGCTGCAGCATCGCGACTCGGTCGTCGTCCTGCCGACGGGCGGGGGCAAGTCTCTCTGCTACCAGGCTCCGGCGGTCTTCATGGACGGGCTGGCGGTCATCGTGTCGCCGCTGATCTCGCTGATGAAGGACCAGGTCGATTCGCTCCAGTCGAACGGGATCGCGGCCGCCAGCGTCAACAGTTCGAACTCCACGGGCGAGCGGCTGAACGTCGCCAACGACATCCGGAGCGGGCGGCTGAAGCTGCTTTATGTCTCTCCCGAGCGACTTTGCACCGAGCGCACGCTCAGTTTTCTCGAAGGAGTGAAGGTCTCGTTCTTCGCGATCGACGAGGCCCACTGCATCAGCCAGTGGGGGCACGATTTCCGCCCCGAGTACCGGATGCTGTCGCTCCTGAAGGAGCGGTTCGCCGGAGTGGCCGTGCATGCCTACACCGCCACGGCGACCGAGCCGGTGCGGAAGGACATCGCGTCGCAGCTCAACCTGAGCGATCCGCTGTTCCATGTCGGTTCGTTCGACCGTCCGAATCTGACCTACCGGGTCGAGCCCCGCGGGGACATCACGCAGCAGATCCACGACGTCATCGGCCGGCACAAGGGGGAGTCGGGGATCATCTACTGCATCTCGCGCAAGCAGACGGAGGAGATCGCATCCGAGCTGACGTCGAAAGGGATGAAGGCGCTTCCGTACCATGCGGGGCTGCCGGACGTGGTCCGTGCCCAGACGCAGGACGCGTTTCAGAAGGAAGTGATCGACGTCGTCGTGGCCACCGTCGCCTTCGGCATGGGGATCGACAAGTCGAACGTGCGTTTTGTGGTGCATGCGGGGTCGCCGAAGTCGCTCGAGCATTACCAGCAGGAAAGCGGACGGGCGGGCCGCGACGGCCTGGAGGCGGAGTGCGTGCTGCATTACGGCCCCGGGGACTTCCTGTGGTGGAAGAAGGTGGCTGAGGAGATGCCGCCGGAGGCTCGCGGGATTGCGAAGGCGACCGTCAAGAAGATGGAGGATTACTGCCAGGGGGTGACGTGCCGGCACCGGGCGCTGGTCGAGTACTTCGGGCAGGAGTTCGAGGGGGAGAACTGTGCGGCGTGCGACGTCTGCCTGCTCGACCTCAACGTGACGCCGGACGCGCTGGTGGTGGCGCAGAAGATCCTCTCGTGCGTGGTGCGGCTGAAGGAACGGTTCGGAGCCGGCTACACGGCGCAGGTGCTGTGCGGGTCGAGCGAGCAGCGGATCGTGCAGAACGGCCATGACAAGCTGACGACGTGGGGGCTTCTGAAGGACGCGGGGACGTCCGCGGTGCGGCTGTGGATCGAGCAGCTCGTTTCGCAGGGATATTGCGAGAAGTATGGCGACGGCGACTACCAGTTGCTTCGCGTCACCCCCTCGGGGTGGAAGGTGCTTCGCGGAGAGGCGACGCCGCGGCTGCTGCAACCGCCGAAGAAGAAGCAGAAAAAGGCGAAGCGGACGGAGGCGGCGGCCGATCTGTGGGCGGGGGTCGACCAGGGGTTGTTCGAAGCGTTGCGGGCATTGCGGCGCGAGGTGGCGTCCGAGCGGGGCGTGCCGGCCTTCGTCGTCTTCGATGATCAGTCGCTGCGGGACATGGCCCGCCGCCGCCCGACGACGCTCGAAGCGTTCCTCGAATGTCACGGCGTCGGCGAAAAGAAGCAGCGCGACTTCGGCGAGGCGTTCGTGGGGGCGATTGTCGCGTATTGCGAGGCGAACAAGGTCGAGGCGGACGTCGACAGCGACGTGGCCCCGACGCCGGACGAAGAGAATCTGACGAAGAGCGCGGCGCGGCACCAGGCCTTCTCGTATTTCGAGCACGGGATGCCGATCGATCAGGTTGCCGAGCGGGTCAATCGGGCTTTCTCCACCACGCGGCAATACCTGGTTGAGTTCATCGCCCACACCGGCCGCCTCGATGCGCAGCCGTGGGTCGATGAGCAGACCCAGTCCCGGGTGGAAGCGGCCATTCCCGGCCTCCCGCAACTCAGCCTCAACGCGCTCAACGAGCACTTTCAGAAGGCGATCGACTACGACAGCCTGCAGATCGTCCTGGCCTGCTGGCGGAACCGCCCGACCGCGATGCCGAAGTAGCCCGCCCAACCCTCACAACCGTCACATCCCGCCCTTGCCCCCCGGAATTCACTCCCGGACTCCGGCTTTTTCCGGGCGACGCCTCCCCCTGCCGGTCACACTCCGGTGGCACTCATGCCATTGTGTGCCGCCCGCCACGGGTCGGCAGAATCCGCGTTCATAGACTCCGGGAGCCGTACCATGACGCTGCGTGGGACCGTGAAAGGGGCCGCCCTGGCCCTGGGTTTGATTGTGGGAGCCGCGATTCCCGCCGAGGCGGGAATCTTCATCGGCGTCGGGCCGGTCGCCGTCGGCGTCGGACGCTCGCGCTATCTCTATGGGCCCCCGTACGGCGTTCCTGCCTACGCTCCCGCATACTACGCGCCGCCGGTCTACGGCCCCGCGTATGCGCCGCACCCTTACTACCCGGTCGGCTACTTCGGCGATTCCTCCGAGACCTACTACTCGCCGTACCCGACCGGCTACTACATGCCGCCGGCCCGCACCTATCCGCCGTATGGCATGCCGACGTATGCCCCGACTCCCGCCGCCGCGGTCTATCCCTACGCCTATCCATACCGCAAGGTCGAAGTCGAGTACGATCGCCACGGCGGCTACGAAGTCGAGTTCAAGCGCTGATCGCGATACGACCGACTCGCGCGACACTCAAGGCCTCCCCGCACACGCTGCGAGGAGGCCTGTTCGCATTTCGGTCGGCGCAAGTCTGTTGTAAGGTGCGTGACGGCGGCTGATGGACGCCGCCAGGCGATTCATCCCCTCGTACCACCCATGTCCGACTTTCTCATCCCGGCCGCCATGGCCGCTCTCGGAGTGCTGACCGCCTGGGCCATCTGCAAAGCCTGGGCCGCGCCTGGACAGCGTCCCCCCGCATCGCAAACGGAAGTCGCTCTCTCCGCGCCGCACGAACCGCCGATCGTCGATTCGTCCCATCGCGAGATGCCCCGCCCCGCGTCTCCGAGTCACTCGCCAGCGCCGCCGCTGCCGCGCCTTCTCTCTCCGTCCTGGACGCGCGGCGCTCCGCGGGTTGCGGTCGCGATGGTCGCGTTCGTCGCCGCCGGCAGCGACCTGACCGCCTGGCTCCAATCCCCCGCAGAGACCCCTGCACGAGCGGGCACTCGGACCGTTGTCATCGCCTGGAGCCTCGCTCTCGTCGCCAGCGTGGTCCTCTCGATGCCGTCAATTCGCCGCAGCGCTCCGGAAGAGACATCCGACTCGGTCTGAATCACCGGCTGCGATTGTGGGACACGCAGCCCTGGATGTTTGTGCTTTACGCCGAAGGCGTTGTACGCAGTAGCCCAGGGTCGCGAGGCTTTGCGAGCGCACCCTGGGTTCACGACGAAGTTCCCCGGTACCCCAACGGGGTACGACGATCAGCGTCGAAGAAGCGGAGTAATCCGAGCCCACCCGCACGCAGAGTAGAACCCCGTTGGGGTTCGCATCGTTTTCCACTGTCCACCCA
>JADZEF010000017.1 GCA_020850695.1 Planctomycetaceae bacterium
CAGACACAGACGCCCGGCGAGCTGTTCTGCGAATATCTGCCGTCACTGGCTTCACAATCGCACCTGTTTTCCGTCGTCAGGACGATGCATCACACGGCGGGCCGCGAGTTCCGCAATGAGCACAACAGCTGCACGTATCTCATACATACCGGAACGACCGAGTTGCCGCCCGGCGACACGAATGCTTCGATCGTCCAGCCGCGTCCTGGACGGATCAGTTGGCCTTCGATTGGATCGATGATTTCGTATGCGGCGCCCACCGATGCCGAAGTGGGTTTGCCGGCGATGATCGAAATCCCGCGGACGAAGCACATGAAATACCCCGGCCGGGGACCGGGACTTCTCGGCCCCCGGTACGATCGGCTGGGCGTCGATCTCGCCCCGGACTGCGTGGCGGAAGGAGGCTCCTGCCCACGGTGCTTCCGTCATGCCGATCCCAATTTCGATCCCAAGCGGCTTCCCGGGGGGCCGAAGGCGTGGTGGGACAATTCCACCTGCCGCAATCCGGAGTTCCATCTCCCCAATTTCGGTGCGACAAAGGGACTGTCTGTCGAGCGACTCCAGAATCGAACGGAGCTGCTGGAAGAACTGGACGAGCTGCGGCGAGGATTGGACCGGCAGGACCAGGCCTCAACTCTCGTCGAATGGGATGCTCATCGGCAACAGGCGTTGCGGTTCCTTCTCTCCTCGCAGACCGGGCGAAAGAATCCGTTCGATCTGCGGAGCGAGTCGGACCGCACCCGCGATCTTTATGGCCGCGAGGAATGGGGCAACGCGTTTCTTGTCGCACGCCGCCTTGTCGAGTCGGGCGTGCGCATGGTGCAGGTGAATCTTCGCGGGTGGGACACGCACCAGAATGCGTTTCGCGACTTGAAGGGCAAACTGCTCCCCGCCCTCGACAAGTGCCTTGGCGGATTCCTTCAGGACCTCCACGAGCGCGGACTCCTCGACGAGACGCTGGTGGTGATGTGCGGCGAAATGGGCCGCACGCCGCGGATCTCGCCGATCAGCCCGAAGGGGAAGAATGTCACCGGTGAACTTTTCACTCCGGGTCGGCATCATTGGGGCGACGTGTTCCCCTGCTTTTTCGCCGGAGGCGGAGTCCAACCCGGCCGCATCATCGGCCGGACCGACCCGCACGGCGGCCTTCCCGAGTCCGAGGCTTATACTCCCGAAGACCTGGCGGCCACGATGTTCCACTGCCTCGGCGTGGGACCGGACCGCGAATTCCACGACACCGCCGGCCGGCCCTATCGTGTCTATCGCGGGCAGCCAATCGCCGCGTTGTTGTGAAGAAAGGTGTTGTGAAGAAGGGACCTCGGTCGGCTCTTCCTTCGGTCGGCTCCGCTTCCCCCCATCGTCGTGCGGAGTCCGAAAGGTCTACCCGCGGCGGGCGGCTTCGATGGCCGCGACGTCGATCTTCGTCATGGTCATCATCGCATCGAAGGCTCTCTTCGCGGCGGCCGGATCGGGATCGGCAATGGCTTCGCTCAGGACGACCGGCGTGATCTGCCAGCTCAGCCCCCATTTGTCCTTGCACCACCCGCACGCGCTTTCCGTCCCGCCGTTGCCGATGATGGCATTCCAGTAACGGTCCGTTTCGGCCTGGTCCTCGGTCGCGACCTGAAATGAAAAGGCCTCGGTGTGCTTGAAAGCGGGGCCGCCGTTGAGGCCCAGGCAGGGGATGCCCAGCACCGTGAATTCGACCGTCAACACATCCCCCTTTTTGCCCGAGGGATAGTCGCCTGGGGCACGGTGCACGGCCTTCACCACCGAATCGGGAAATGTCCGAGCGTAGAACCGCGCGGCATCCTCAGCGTCGCCGTCGAACCAGAGGCAGATGGTGTTCTTGGCCGGCTTCGACATGTCGGTCCTCAGTGAGGAGTTGATTGGCTGGCAAGCTTGGACGCGACGGGACAGTCCTGCGCCGTTCAACAATCGACGATCCGCGCGATGCTGCGCTTCAGTCGAGCATTCGAGCGACTTCGTCCAGGCACCGGGGATCGGTGTGGTCGAGCGTCGGCAGTCCGTGCGGAGGGAAGAGGTGATTGTACTTCAATCCGCTTCCGGTGTTGAACAGGACGACCGTTTCATCACGCTTCAGCCAGCCGGCGGCGGCGAGTTTCTGGGCGGCCTTCCACACGGCTCCTCCTTCGGGACACGCGTAGACTCCCTGCCAGCGGGCGAGTTCGCGGACTCCCTCCAGAAGTTCGGCGTCGGTCACGGTCACTGCGGTGCCGCCGCTCGCCTTGAGCGCCCGGATCATCAGAAAGTCCCCCACGGCGGCGGGGACGCGAAGTCCGGCGGCGACCGTTGCCGCATTCGGGAAGAGGTCGGCGTGTTCCTTTCCCTCCTGGAAGGCGCGGACGATCGGAGCGCACGTATCGGCCTGCACGACCACCATCCGCGGCCGCTCGGGGCCGATCCAGCCGAGGGCCCGCATCTCATCGAAGGCCTTCCACATTCCGATGAGACCCGTGCCGCCGCCGGTGGGATAAAGAATGACGTCGGGCAACTGGAGTTTTGATGATCCGCGGGCGGCCGCGACGTCGAACGCCAGTTCGTAGCCCATCGTCTTCTTGCCTTCGAGGCGGAACGGCTCCTTCAGCGTCGAGAGATCGAACCAGCCGAATCGATCGCACCCCTGCCGCACCAGCTTTCCGCAATCGCTGATGAGTCCGTTGACCAGAAAGACCTGCGCGCCCCCCACCACCGATTCCACGATGTTCGCGGGGGGCGTATCGGCCGGCATGAAGAGGACGCAGTTCATTCCCGCGGCGGCCGCGTACGCCGTCGCCGCCCCGGCCGCATTACCCGCCGACGGGAGTGCGACCGTCTTGACTCCGAGCGCTGCGGCTCGTGTCACCGCGGCCGACATCCCGCGCGCCTTGAAGCTTGCGGTGGGATTGAACGCTTCATCCTTGATGTAGAGGTTGGCGTATTCCGCGAAGGGCCCGCGCCGGCGGCATTCGAGGAAAGGAGTCAGCCCTTCGCCCAGCGACACGGCATCGCCGGACGAGTGGCAGGGCATGACGTCATGAAATCTCCACATCGACCGGACGGTGCGGCGGGCCACGGCCTCCGGAGTGAACGATGCTCGCAGCGACGCGAGATCGTATCCGGCCAGCAGCGGCCGACCGCACGCGGTGCAGAGGTTCTGCAACCGGGCGACGTCGTGGCTGAGTCCGCACTTTCCGCAATGGAGTGAAGTGTGCATCGGTTCGTCGATCGAGGTGTCATCGCCGGGAGCGTCACGCATTTCGCCATCAGGCGGCGATTCGCCGGATCGTAATGAGGCGGGCCATTCGGCGACAGGCAATCGCTGCCAGGCGATCCCGGCAGCCGTGCGTTTGGCGGCATCGTGCCCTCTGATTGCCATTCTCCGGACCAAACCGCTAATCTGCTGACGCATCAACAACCACCGTTTGGAGTGAGGTCCGCGATGTCTCGAGTTGCTGGGGCAGTGCTGCTGGTGTTGGTCTGCCGGTCTTTCACGATCACGGCAGCGCGCGGTGAAGAGCCGTGGCAATCGTGGCGCGGCCCCTTTTCAGACGGGCATTCGCACCAGACGAATCTCCCGGTGAACTGGACTGCCGCGGATGTCGCCTGGAAGGTGAAGCTGAAAGGGCGCGGGCAGTCGAGCCCGATTTTCGTGGGCGACCGCATCTTTCTCACAACGGCGTTGAATGACGGCCGCGAACGGATGGTGATGTGCCTGCATCGCGACGACGGTCGCGTTCTGTGGGAGAGGACCGCCTGGACGGGAGATCCGGAACCGATCCACAAAATGAACTCGTGGGCGAGCGCCACCTGCGCGACCGACGGAGAACGGGTCTATGCGTTTTTCGGGCGCGGCGGCGGGCTCTTCTGCTACACCATCGGCGGCGAGAAGGTCTGGGAGAAGAATCTGGGACAATTCGAAAGCCCGTGGGGGACGGCGGCCTCGCCGCTTGTGGCCGGGAATGTCGTGATCCAGAACTGCGATTCGGACAAGGACGCCTACATCATCGGGCTCGACAAGCGAACGGGGGCCGAGGTGTGGAAGACGGAGCGTCAGACGATTCGCGGCTGGAGTTCGCCCATTCTGCTGAAGGTCGGCGATCACCAGGAAGTCGTCGTGAACGGGCACTTCGGACCAAAGGCGTACGATCCCGCAACGGGCAAGGAGCTGTGGTACTGCAAGAGCTTCATCGGTCGCGGCGAGCCGACGGTGACCCCCGGCCCGGGAGGGCTTCTCTATGTGATGAACGGACAGCGGGGAGATGTCTATGCGATCCGCCCCGGGGGAAGCGGAACCGTCACCGACACGCACATGGTGTGGCACACGCCGCGAAAAACCGGCCGCGACCTTCCGTCTCCGATCATCGTCAAGAACGCCATGCTGGGGATTGAGATGAAAGGAGGCATCGTCACGGCCTACGACACGGCGGACGGACACGAGTTGTGGCGCGAGCGGTTGAGCGGCAACTTCTCAGCTTCGCCGACGGCCTGGCGCGATCTCGCGTTTTTCGTGGAAGAGTCGGGAGAAGTGATCGCGATCGACCCGACGGCCGCAAGCGAAACGAAGATTGTCTCGCGCAGCACGGTCGGAGCGGCCGAAGACGAGATCTTCCGGGCAGGCGCCGTTCCGAGCGAGGGGCAGGTGTTCCTGCGGGCCGACTCGGCGCTCTACTGCATCGGCCGCCGGGCCAGGTGATGGTGGTCGCTCGGCCGGCCAGTGCACCCCGGAGTTCTGCGCGTCGCGGCTGCCGTTACCGCGCACTCAACGAGCGATACGTCACTCCGGGAGACGGATTCATGCGATAGAGGTAGCGCGGGAAGCTCCCCCCGCCAAACCAGTGTTGCGTGATCTGCCGGACGCTGGAGTAATCGCGCCCGCAATCCCGGACCAGCGTCCACTTCACCGGAACCTCGTTCCAGACGACAGTGTCCTCGATCCGCTCGTCGGACAGGACATATAGTCGGTCGTGCGAGAGCACATGATCGAAGAACGGGGCGAGCTGCTCGGCCGTCGTCCCCTGGACGTTCCGCTGCCGCACGATGTCTTCGAGCGCGACGGTCGACGGGAAGGTCTCGAGCGTCATCCCGGACAATTCGGTCGGGATACGGCCATAGGGAAGCCAGACAACCGGGCCGTCGAGGTTCTTGAGTTCATCCCGAAGGCGGTGCAGTCCGCTTGCGAAAGTCGGGTCGGCGACCTGCTGCTTCCAGCGGAACTGGCTGGTCGCGAATTGGGCGGCAACGAGGATCAGCACGATCGCGATGCCCCACCCACTCCTCGGGGGGGCGGCCGGAGTTCCCTCCGGCGTGTCGCCGTTGCTGCCCCGGAACGCTGCCAACACGGCGAAGGAAATGAGCGCCATCGCGGCGACTTCCGGCACGAAGGCCGGCACCGGGTGGTGTGGGAAGAGCTGCAGGGCCACGTACGTCACGGCCGAGCTGACGAGCTGGATACCCGCCAGCCCCAGGCCAAGAAACCATTGCAGTCGTGGCGAGACGTCAGCTTTCAGCAGGTCATTGATTCCGAGGGTCGCTGTCAGGCAAGTCAGAGCGACGAACGGGATGTAATGGTTGTTCGACGACCCCGCGACCGTCATCGTGGCGGCGGTCGCCAGGAGTGCGGTCGCCATCATCCAGGCGGGAGCGGCGACCCGTAGCGGCTTTCGTTGAAAGGCCGTGCGGAGATAGACCGCCGAGCTGAGGAGCGCAAACGGAAGGAATTCAGCGAGGACGAATGCGGTCCGCTTGATCGAGTGGAAGGCGCTCCGCTCCCAGTTTCCGGGGACGACCAGCGTCTGCTGGACGAATCCTTCCCCCAGCCACCGCGCCAGGGTGAAGTAGAGGACGGGACCGCCAACGACAATCCCCGCAAGGAATGTCCAGCGCGGCCAGAGATTCTGTCGGAAAAAGAGGGCGTACAACACCGCGAAGCCGAAAAAGAACGCGCCATGCTGCTTCGTCCAGAAGGCCAGCGTGAAGAAGAGGAGCCACGCCGCTTCGTGCCAGCCGCGCGTTCCGTAAGCCAGAAACCAGAACCCGCACAACAGCATCAGCAGGAACAGCGAATCGGGCAACGCGCACGTCAGCCACGCATCCATGATGCGATAGCCGGCAAAGAACAGTGCGGCGGCGAGCGCTCCAAGGTGCGCGTGACCCGTTTCACGCTTCGCCATGCGGAACAGCAGCAGTCCGCTGGCGAGGGCCGCGACAAATGACACCAGCCGCGGTCCCGCGAAGCTGTCGCCAAGGAGAGAATAGAGCGGCGCTGAAGCGAAGTAGTAGAGGGGCGTGTAGGCCAGGGCGATGAATTCGCCGTCGGGCATCGGGTAGGCAGGCCGGCCCGCCGCGATGCGGGCGATCTGCTGAAGCGAGTCCGCTTCCATCAATTCGAGGAAGCCGGGATAGCGGACATGCTCGACGCCGAGGGCGACGAACAGTCCTCCGGCGACCGCCAGAGCCGCCCAGAATCCGAAGACCAGCCAGCGAGGATGCATAGAGTGACTGACGGGAAGAAGCCCGGAAGAACTCGGACGAAGAATCCGCGGCGACGCTAATCCCGGAAGACAGCGACTTACAACGCAAACCACGTTCTCGGCGCGTAAATCACCACGCAGGCGGTCAGTATCCACAACGTCCCGTTCACAACCGTCGGCAGGTCGGACACGAAGGCCCGGGCGGGGTCGCCCCCCTCGCGCTTCTGGTGGACGAGGTAGAGATATCGAAAGATGCCGAAGAGGACGAACGGCGTCGTGACGACCAGTCCCATGCGTCCAAACCGCTCGACGATTTCCGGCGACATGGCGTAGAGGGCGTAGGTCACGACCGCGGCAGCGGCCGATACGGTCATCATCGAATCGAGGAAAGCCAGAGAATACCCGCTGAGGGACGAGCGATGCCGGGCGGCGTTCTCGCCGAGGACCGACAACTCATGCCGCCGCTTTCCGAAGCCGACCAGCAGGGCCAGCGTCAACGTGCAAAGGATCAGCCAGGGCGAGGGCGCCGCACCGACCACGACCGCTCCGGCCACCGCCCGCAACACGAACCCCATGGCAATCAGCATAACGTCGAGAATCACGACGTGCTTCCAGCGGGTCGAATAGGCGACGTTCATCGCGAGGTAGACCGTCAGCACCGCCCCGAATCCCGGGTGCAGCGCGAAACCTCCCGACAGCGATCCGGCGGCCAGGGCGATCAGGGCCATCACGGCCAGCGAAGGTTCGAGTCGCCCCGACGGCAGCGGGCGGTTCCGCTTCACAGGATGCCGCAAGTCCTCTTCGCGATCCATCAGATCGTTCAAGAGGTAAATGGCGCTGGCGGCAAGACAGAACAGAGCGAAAGCGCAGAAGCTGGCGGCGACGAGCGATGCATTTCCCAACGATTGAGAGAAGATCAGGCCTGCGAACAGGAGAACGTTCTTCACCCATTCGCGCGGTCGCATGCAGGCGAGCAGGGCCGGAAGGGAGACCGTGGCCAGATGCATCGGTCGTGCGGTTCGAGCACGGGCCACAGCCACGACCGGTCCGTTCACTCCGGAAGAATCGCTGTGGTCGCCCTCGAGACGCGGCGCCGGTTCCCGGGATGTCGACATGCCACCGCCTGCCGGAATGGATCTCTCGTGACGCCGCACAGGGAGTGCAGCGGCCGGAGACATCGCGACGGCACGCGAGTCCGGCACTTCACAGATACCGAATTCGCAGCCTTTCGAGGGGCGGATTCTGGATCAATCTATTCCTGGGTGCGAATTGCTTCGATAGGAAGTCAAACCGTACGCCTGAC
>JADZEF010000018.1 GCA_020850695.1 Planctomycetaceae bacterium
CCGCTCCAGCGAGTCCTCGTTCGCCTCCAGTTCGGAGGCGAGCGCCGTCGCGGCCTTGGGGCCCGACGCCAGAGCGTCGAACACGCCCAGCGAGACCGCTGCGAACATGGTCTTCGAGCGGCGAAACGCCTCGAGCAGATCGAGGACGATCGAGGGGTCCGGCCGGCTGATGTCCTGAGCCATCGTCTCTCTGAGGGAGGGGGTGTCGATGAGCGCCGTGGTTTCCGTCCGGTTTTGACGGCCTTCGGCTTGGTTCCGGGCGAATGCCCGCCGCAACATGGGGGGGAAATTCTTACTTCGGCCGGGGCCTCGTGAACCTTCCGGCCGACGGGCGCGTCTTGTCTGGCGACGGAAGAGTTTCAGGCCCCCTGACTTGTGCCCCTCTCGGGTGCGAAAGCCTACCGGGGAACGGCCGCCATCGTCCACTCCATGGACGGTCGCGATAGTCCCCCGTTCGCTCGCGTTCGCGTCGAGAAACGTGAGTTGCATCATCAATCTCGGCGAATGGCCTCTGCAAAATCGTGTCCGCCCGGGGCGCAATCCGGCCATCCGGGCTTCATTTTTATCATCGCTTCACACAGAATTGTTGCGTTGCGAGGAAAATCCAGCCGAAGGGCGGACCCCTCCGCCCCCTGGCTGGCTGACCGAAGCGGCCTCGGAGGAGACCTATGACCGCAGCTGTGTTGGAGCGGCCCATCCTGGTTCTGAACCGGCTGTGGCAACCGGTCGGCGTGTCGACCGTTGCCCGCTCGCTGGTGAAAGTCTGGAACGGCGCCGCTCGCATCGTCGACCCCGACGACTACCGCCTCTACACCTGGCAGGACTGGTCGGACCTCATCCCCCACGACGATGAGCCGTTCATCCAGACCGCCCGGCGCAAGCTGAAGGTGCCCGAAGTCGTCACGCTGTCGCACTACGACCGCGTGCCGACCAACGTCGTGACCTTCAGCCGGCGGAACGTCTTCAAGCGCGACCGCTTCACCTGCCAGTACTGCGGGTCGCAGCCGGGGAGCGAAGAGCTGACCATCGACCACGTCCTGCCCCGCTCGCACGGCGGAGCGACGACGTGGGAAAACTGCGTCCTCGCCTGCATCGACTGCAACGCCCGCAAGGCGAATCGCACCCCCGAGCAGGCCCACATGCCGCTGCACCGCAAGCCCACCCGCCCGCATTGGCGGCCGCTATACGCCAGCCGCGGCGTGCGGATCGACAGCTGGACCCGGTTCATCAGCGAGGCCTACTGGACGGTCGAGTTGAACGACGACTGAGCGTCGTCGGACAATTCATGAGACGATCCCGCCGCGGTGTGGGACGCCACCGCGGCGGCTTTGCGCGCGGGCGAGGGTTGATATGATGGGAGTTCACACTGTTTCGATCCCCTCCCGGACCGTGCTCGCATCATGAACGGCTTCGATCGGATGCATCAGTTGAGCAAGTTTCCTCACTCTCCGAGTGACGTCACCCGCCGCTGGTTCCTGCGGGACTGCGGAGTGGGCCTGGGGGCCGCAGCGTTGCACTCGTTGCTGGCTCGCGACGGGTATGCGGCGCCAGACCGTAGGGCGTCATTGCCGAAGCCCCACCATGAGCCGCGGGCGAAACATGTCATCTACATGTTCAACGCGGGGGCTCCGAGCCACCTCGACCTGTTCGACCCGAAGCCTGAACTGACCAGGCGGAACGGTCAACTGCCGCCGGCCGAGTTGCTCAAGGATTACCGGGCGGCCTTCATTCAGCCGAACTCGGCGCTGCTGGGGCCGAAGTTCACGTTCAGGAAGCACGGCCAGTGCGGGATGGAACTGAGCGAAGTGCTGCCGCACCTCGGGGTCATCGCGGACGACATCTGCCTCGTGCGGTCGATGCAGACGGAAGCGGTGAACCACGCTCCCGCTCAGATCATGATGAACACCGGCTCGCAACAGTTCGGCCGGCCGAGTTTCGGCTCATGGACGTTGTATGGGCTGGGAAGCGAGAACGACGATCTGCCGGGATACATCGTCCTGACGAGCGCCCGGGGGACGAGTGCGGGGGCGAGCAACTACGGGTGCGGGTTCCTGCCGACGCCCTACAACGGCGTCCCGTTCCGCAGCACGGGCGACCCGGTGCTGTACCTGTCGAACCCGAAAGGGATCGATGCGGCGGCGCAGCGGTCGTCCCTCGACTTGTTGAATGGCCTCAATCGTCGTGCGGCGGAACAGGCGGGGGATCCGGAGATTCAGGCCCGCATCGAGAATTATGAGATGGCCTACCGGCTGCAGACGAGTGCGCCGGAACTGATGGACCTCTCGAACGAGCCGAAGCATGTACTCGATGCGTATGGCATCAAGGACATCAACACCCCCGGCTATGCCCGCAACTGCCTGCTGGCCCGGCGGCTGGTCGAGCGCGGCGTGCGGTTCGTGCAGTTGTTCCACGAAGTATGGGACCAGCACGGCGGGTTGAAGGCGGGGCTGACGAACAACACTCGTGACACCGACCAGGCGAGCGCGGCGCTGGTGACCGACCTGAAGCAGCGCGGACTCCTCGACGACACGCTGGTGCTGTGGGGCGGCGAGTTCGGCCGCACGCCCATGGTGCAGGGAGGCGACGACGGCCGCGATCATCACAACCGCAGCTACAGCATCTGGCTCGCCGGCGGCGGCATTAAGCGGGGCCACGTCTACGGCGAGACGGATGAGTTGGGCTTCAACGTCGTCCGCGACCCGATGCCGGTGCACGACCTGCACGCAACATTGCTCCACCTGCTGGGCTTCGACCACGAGCGGCTGACCTATCGCTTCCAGGGCCGCGATTTCCGCCTGACCGACGTCCACGGCAAAGTGGTGCAGGGTGTGTTGGCGTGAGCCAGTCTGATTCGAGAAGTCAGTGATGCGAAGGACTGGTCAATGAATTCGATTCTTGATTCACGCCGCGAGATGCTCACGCGTCGTGCTCTCTTCGGCCGTAGTGCTGTCGGGTTGGGTTCTGCAGCTCTGGCTTCACTGTTGATGGAGGACGGCGCGAGGCCCGTCGTTGCCGCAGACAATGCATCGCCATCCAAGCCGACCGGCGGCCGCTTTGGCGGGCTCCCCGGCGTGCCGCACTTCGCCCCCAAGGCGAAACGCGTGATTTATCTGCTGCAGAACGGCGCGCCGACGCACGTCGACCTTTACGACCACAAGCCGCAGATGGAGAAGTGGCGGGGGACGCAGATTCCCGACGACATTCAGAAGGGACAGCGGCTGTCGACGATGACGCAGGGGCAGACGGCTCGCCCCGTGTTGCCGGCCATCACGAAGTTCGAGAAGCACGGCGAGAGCGGGGCGACGGTCTGCGACTTTCTGCCGAACATCGCGTCGATCGCGGATGAGTGCTGCTTCATCAAGAGCATGCACACCGAGGCAGTGAACCATGCGCCGGCGATCACGTTCTTTCTGACCGGGTCGGAGATGGCGGGGCGGCCGAGCTTGGGGGCCTGGACGACCTACGGGCTGGGAAGCGACACGCAGGATCTGCCGTCGTTCGTCGTGATGACGAGCCGCGACAAGGAGGCGTCGTGCGGGCAGATCTTCTATGACTATTACTGGGGGAGCGGGTTCCTGCCGACGAAGTTTCAGGGGGTGAAGTTCCGCGGCAGCGGGGACCCGGTTCTGTATATTTCGAACCCCGAAGGGATGAGCCGCGAGACGCGACGCGACCTGCTGGATGACCTGGCGAAGCTCAACGAATTGAATCTTGCGGAGTTTGGCGACCCGGAGATCGCGACGCGGATTGCCCAGTACGAGTTGGCGTACCGGATGCAATCGTCGGTGCCTGAGTTGACGGATTTCTCGCAGGAGCCGAAGCACATCCTCGAGATGTACGGGCCGGATGTCACGAAGCAGGGGACGTTCGCTTACAACTGCCTGATGGCCCGCCGGCTGGCCGAGCGCGGGGTGCGGCACGTGCAGTTGTTTCACGCGGGGTGGGACCAGCACCGCAACCTCAACACGCAGTTGAAGATTCAGTGCTACGACACCGACGCCCCGTCAGCGGCCTTGGTGAAGGATCTCAAGCAGCGGGGGATGCTCGACGACACGCTCGTCATCTGGGGGGGCGAGTTCGGCCGCACGCCGTTCCTTCAGGGGGCGATCGCCGAGACGAAGACATGGGGCCGCGACCATCATCCGTATTGCTTCACGATCTGGATGGCGGGGGGCGGCATCAAGGCGGGGATGACGTACGGCGAGTCGGACGACTTCTGCTACAACGTCGCGAAGGACCCCGTTCACGTCCACGACTTTCAGGCGACCGTCCTCCACCTGCTGGGCATCGATCATGAGCGGTTGACGTTCAAGTTTCAGGGGCGGCAGTTCCGCCTGACGGACGTGCATGGCAAGGTGGTGACGCCGATTCTGGCGTGAAGCGGCTTTACCTCAGTCGGCTTTGTCATTGCCGTTTCGTCCTTGCTTACGCTGCGGACTCCTGATCACTCCGCGGGTTGGGGCACGATCTGCGGGCGGGGGATGAGGCGGCCCAGGGCGAGGGCGATGCCGAGCGTGGCGGCGGTTCCGAGGATTCCCGCCAGCGAGACGGAGACCTTCGCCCACACCGGCGATTCTTTCCAGCCGGCAATGGGAAGCGGGATCTCGTAGTCGCTCAACAGGGCGGGGCCTTGTCGTTCCTGCTCCATCCTTTCGGCGAACTGCGTGGTGCCGATGGCTTCGAGGCCGTCGTCGTATTCGGACGCGAACGGCGCGAGGAATGCCGCCACGGCCATGGCCGCGATGCATCCGGCGAAGGCGAGGCGGCCCGCTCCGACGAGGTGGGTTGAGGGTTCGGCCGGGCGGATCAGCGAGGGCTCCTGGCGAAGGACGAAGCTGACCACCATTCCCGTGATCAGCCCTTCGCCGATGCCGATGAGCGAGTGGTAGCTGACCATCAGCGTGAAAATCCGTGCCAGGTCGAAGTTCACGGCTTCGCTCGACCCCCGGAGCGGGCCCCAGCAGGAGAGGGCGAATTCGAGGCAGAAGAGGGCGGCGGCCGCCATCACGCTGAGCCATGAGGCGACCACCGAACCAATGATGGTGGCGCGGGCGTCTCCGCCGAGGAGGTTGCGGACGGCGTTCATGACGGCCGAGCCGCCCCAGGCTCCAATGACGGCCATGTGGAGGATGTTGGCGCCGAGCGTCGTCACTCCCCCGTCGGCGAAGACGAAGCATTGCACGACGAGGACCAGCGTGACCGCGAGGCAGCCGGCCCACGGGCCGACGAGCGCGGCGGCGAGGACGCCTCCCAGCAGGTGCCCCGACACGGGAAGAAAGGGGAGCGGGAAGTTGACCATCTGCCCGGCGAAGATGAGGGCGGCCGCCATGCCCGTCATGGGGACGGTGCGGTCGGCCAGTGACGAGCGCAGGCGAAAGACGCTGTAGCCCACCGCGGCGGTCGACAGGACGCCGGTTCCGGCGCAGACGGCGGGGCTGAGAACGGCGTCGGGAATATGCATTTCGCGGGGATCCTCATCGAAGGAATGCGTCAAATGAGCGTATGATCGACAGGGCTTTCACACTATCTGCGCGAAACGACGATTACAATTTCGAGCGGATGCCGCCGAGACAAGCGGGATTTCCAATGTGACGTCTTGTCGAAGCCGATTCAGGAGAAATCGAATGGACCGTTTCATTATCACAGCCAGCCCAGCGGTGATCCGGTATCTCCGCTCGCCGCTTTACTGGCTCGTTTCTGTCGTCGCCGCCCCGCTGATCGGATTTGGGCCATTCTTCGCCTATCATCTTGCGCGCCAGGGCGCCGAAATGAGCGACTGGCGTGTGATCGCCTGCCTGCTCGGCCCGGTGACATTGGCATTGGCTCGATGGAAAATTGCAGATTCGATCTTCTCGCAAATGCGGAATCCATCATCACTCATTGATCACCAACCCGCTGAATCGGTTCCCGGCTGACGCTCCAACCGCGTCAGATGCGACAGGATTCCAGAGATTTCACGGCGGTAGCCAACTTTCCCGGAACTCTCGACCCGGCTTCGTCGTCCCACCCGGATCGGCGGGGGCATCGGCCCCGACGCACGCTTCCTGCCGCTCGTGTACGATGGCCGCTCCCGGCGCCGATTCCCGTGCCCATCCCGCATTCCGGGTCGAGGACTGCTCGAATGAACCGTATCGTCTGGACCCTCGTGATGGCGCTCGCTCCGTTCGTCCCGTCGATTTCCGGCGCCGCCCTGGGCGGAGAGATCGGTTTCATCGAACAGTTCGCCCTCGCGAAGGACCGGACCGTTCCCCTCAAGCAGCTCATCCCGGGGACGGAAGACTATTACTACTTCCACTCGGTGCACTATCAGAACTCCGAGCAGTACGACAAAGTCGATGACCTGCTGAAGTCGTGGATCGAACGCTACCAGCACACGCCGCGAGTCATCGAGATCCAGAACCGGCAGGCGCTGCTGCTCTATCCGAAGAACCCGCAGCGGGCTCTCGAACTGATCCGCCAGCGACTCAACCTGCAGTTCAATCACCAGCGCGAGCAGCTCAACCAGAAACCGACCCTGCCGACGTCGCTCAATCCGGCGGTCATCGCACCGGACACACTGACGCAGCGGGCGTTCGCCAACCGGCCGAACACCGTGGAAGGATTCGAGGCCGCCGCCTGGGAACGCATTGCCGCAGGGACGCTGACCCCCGAGCAGCGCCGGCATCTGTTGTCGCTGCTCCCGCGGCCCGATGTCGCGAACGTCGTGAAGCTGATCGTCGACGATCTGAACTACAAGAACAGCGGCGGATTCGGCTCGCTGGCCATCCACCGCCTGCTCCTGAAGTCTCAACTTGATGACCTGCTGAAGGCGAAGCCTGACCTGAAGGATCAGACCGCGTTCGTCCAGACTTACCTGTTGCGGCTGCATCCGTCGGATGACGTCAACTGGCGGCAGAATTCGAAGGAACTTGAGGCATATCTCGATCGGCTGCTGGCCTACGTCCGCACGCTCGGCCCTTCCGAGAACTCGCTGAAGGCGCACGTTCTTTACCATCGCCTGGCGTTCGACCGGACGCGCGGCGTGTTCAACCGACAGCTGTTCCTGGAATACATCCAGTTGCCGCGGCACGTCGGTTACATGGCGGCCAAGTTCCTGCAGCTGGAAGAGAGCCGCCGCTGGGCGGTCAATCTGGGCAGCGATTTCTCGAGCTTCACGATGCTGCCCCCGGTCGGCAACGACGAGCCGCTCGTCCGCAGCTACCTCGCGCAGTTCTTCATCGAGGCGGCCGACATCCGCCCGTTCGACACGTGGATCAATGACGTTTACCTCAAGCACCTGTTCGCCGAGACGAAGATCGTCAACGGGCTGGGGGATGCCGAGCAATGGTACTCGATGCTGCCTCCGGCTCAGTATCAGCAGTTGAAGGAGCGGATCGATCTCGAGTTTGCCGCGACCAACCGGACCGAGTTCGCCGTCGACACGCCGGTGGCCCTCGATCTCTTCGTGAAGAACGTGCCGACGCTGATCGTGAAGGTCTTCGAGATCAACACGCAGAACTACTACCGGTCAAACCTGCGCGAGATCGGCACGGACATCAATCTCGACGGGCTCGTGGCCAATGATGAGAAGACCTACAAGTACGACGAGGCCCCGCTCCGCCGCGTGAAGCGGCATTTTGAGTTCCCCAAGCTCGACAAGCGGGGGGTGTGGGTTGTCGATTTCATCGGTAACGGCGTCAGCAGCCGTGCCCTGATTCGCAAGGGACAGTTGCGGTATCTCGTGAGGACGAGTCCCGCAGGGCAGGTCTTCACGGTTCTCGACGAGAAAAACAACGTCCTGCCGGACGCGTCGGTGTGGCTCGGGGGGAATCTGCACACTCCGAACAAGGCGGGGCGGATCGTCACGCCGTTCAGCAACCAGCCGGGGCGGCATCCGGTGGTGCTGCAGCACGGAGATTTCGCGTGCCTGGAGCATGTCGCCCAGGAGTCGGAGCAGTATGAACTGCATGCGGGGATGTATGTCGACCGCGAGGAGCTGTTGAGCCGCCAGACCGCACAGCTCATTATTCGTCCGAGCCTGCGGCTGAACGGGACGCCGATTTCTCCGAAGGCGCTCGAAGAGGTGAAGCTGGCGATCACGTCAAAGGACCTCGACGGGACGTCGACGACGAAGGTCGTCCCCGACTTCAAGCTCTATGAGGATCGTGAGACGGTTCACGATTTCCAGGTGCCGCAGCGGGTGCAGTCGCTGCACTTCGTGCTGTCGGCGCGGATCAAGAACCTGAGCCAGGGGGGCCAGAAACAGGACCTCGTCTCGTCCTACGCGGTGACGCTCAACGAGATCGAGAAGACGGAAAAGATTGAGGACCTGCACTTCGTGAAGCTGCCGGCTGGGTATGCGGTCGATCTGCTGGGGAAGACGGGAGAAGCGCAGCCGTCGCGGCCGATTCAGTTCGCGCTGAAGCTGCACGACTTCAAGGACCCCGTTTACGTCCCGCTACAGACGGATGATGCGGGGCGCGTGACGCTCGGCCCGCTGCCGGGCGTGGCGACGGTGACGGCGACCGGACCGCAGGGGACGTCGCATACGTGGCTGCTGCCGCGCGATGAGCACACCTTCCCTTCGACGCTGAATGCGGACGCGGAGCAGACGATTGTGCTGCCGTATGTCGGGGTGCGGAACAGGCCGGAGCGGAGCGAGATCTCGCTGCTGGAGTTGCGCGGCGACCACTTCGTGGCCGATCGCTTCGAGCATGTGGCTTTCAAGGGGGGAATGCTGCAGATCACGAAGCTTCCGCCGGGAGACTATTCGCTCGCCGTCAAGCCGCACGGTCCGCAGGTGCGGATCAGCGTGACGGCCGGGAAGACCGGTCAGGGGTATGTGCTGGGGGACTATCGCAAGCTCGAACTCGTCAATCCGAAGCCGCTGCAGATCGAATCGGTCAACGTGGCGGACGAGGCAATTCAGGTGAAACTGGCGAACGCGACGAAGTTCGCCCGCGTGCATGTCTTCGCGACGCGGTTCCGGCCGGCGCATCCAGCGTTCGACGAACTCTCGCGGATCCGGCCGCCGGAGCCGTACCGGCTGCGGACGCCGACGGTCGAATCGTTGTATGTCGCGGGGCGCAACATCGGCGATGAGTATCGCTACATCATCGATCGCCGCTTCAAGACGAAGTTTCCCGGCAACATGCTGCAGCGGCCGGAACTGCTGCTCAATCCATGGGCCATTCGCAGCACGCAGACCGGACAGCAGGACGCGCAGGCGGGAGACGATTTCCGTCGCCGTGAGTCGGGCGGGGGCGGGATGGGGGGACGCGGCACGGTCCAGAATCCGACCGGCGTCGGGGGCCGCACGGACTTCGCCAATCTCGATTTCCTGGCGCAGTCATCGCTCGTGCTGACAAATCTCGTCGCAAATGACGAGGGGCTCGTCTCGATCAAGCGGGCCGACCTCGGCAGCCATCAGGACATCCTCATCGTGGCGGTCGACCCCGACAACACCGCCAGCCGCCGCGTCACGTTGCCCGAGCCGGAAACCGAGTATCGCGACCTCCGGCTGGCGGGCCCGCTCGACATCAAGACGCACTTCACGCAGCAGAAGCGGATCACCGTGATTCCGTCGGGGCAGAAGTTCGTCCTGCCCGACATCACCAGCACGAAGTTCCAGTCGTATGACACGCTGACGTCGGTCTACATGCTGTATTCGACGCTCAACCCGCAACCGCACTGGGACGAGTTCCGGTTCATCCTCGACTGGCCGAAACTGAAGTCGGAAGAGAAGAAGGAACTCTATTCGAAGCACGCCTCGCACGAACTAAGCTTCTTCCTGTTCAAGAAGGATCCGCAGTTCTTCAAGGAAGCCATCCAGCCCTACCTGGCGAACAAAAAGGACAAGACGTTTCTCGACCGCTGGATGGTCGAAGCCGACCTGTCGACGTTCACGCAGCCCTGGAACTACGAGCGACTCAATACGTTTGAGCGGATCCTGCTGTCGCAGCGGCTTCCCAATGAGCGTCCCGAGACGCGGCGATTCGTGCAGGACCACTTCGATCTGATTCCGCCGAATATCGAGCGGTTCAATCACCTGTTCCGCACGGCGCTGAAGGGGAACACGCTCGATACGGACGACCGGCTGGGGCTGGACAAAGCGTCCGCCGACATGCTGGAGAAGGGACAGACGGGAAGACCGCGCGAGGGCAAGCCCGATGAGGGGGCGGCAGCAGACTTTCGCCGCCAGCGCGGTTTTCTCGCGGGAGCGATGCCGTCGTCCAAGCCGGCTGACGCGCCAATGGGCGGTCCAGCGGCCACGGCTGCGCCCGCCGCGCCGCCGGCACCCCGAGCGGAACGTGCTGACGCCGCCAAGGACGAAAACGCTCCGGGGGAATCGAAAGCGGCGGCGAAGAAGTCGAGCGGCAAGTCGGCCGAGCAATTGAAGGCATTGCGGGACAGCTACAACCGCAAGGGGGATGCCAGCGAACGCCGCCTGGGTGAGAGATCCAAGCAAGACGGCAAGGAACTGGCGGAAGAGATGCTGTTCGACGACGCCGAACTGGCCGAACGCGAAGAGGTGCGGCAGTACTACCGCAAGCTCGACAAGACGATGGAGTGGGCGGAGAACAATTACTATAAGCTTCCCATCGAACAGCAGAATCAGCAGCTGATCACAGTCAACGGGTTCTGGAACGACTATGCGGGGCACGACCCGGCGCAGCCGTTCCTGTCGATCAACATGGCCGAGCCGACCCACAACTTCGCCGAGATGCTGATCGCGCTGTCGCTGCTCGATCTGCCCTTCGAGGCTCCGAAGCACGACACCCAATATGACGGGCCGAAGCTGACGCTGACGTCGGCGGGGCCGGTCGTGGCGTATCACGAGGAGATTCTGCCGGCGAAGGGGATCGCCGATCCCGCGCCGATTCTGGTCAGCCAGAACTTCTTCCGGCACGGCGACCGCTTCCGCCACGTCAACAACGAGCAGCTCGACAAGTTCATCACGGATGAGTTCCTCGCGGATGTGGTCTATGGCTGTCACATCGTGGTGACCAACCCGACCTCGTCGCCGCGAAAGCTCGATGTGCTGCTTCAGATTCCGGAAGGATCGATTCCGGTCCTCAACGGCCAGGTGACGAAGAGCGTCCATCTCGACCTGCAGCCGTATCACACGCAGACGCTCGAGTATCACTTCTACTTCCCGGCCGCCGGCGAATATCCGCATTACCCGGTGCATGTCGGGTCGGGGGACCAGGTGCTGGCGTTCGCCCAGCCGTTCACCTTCAAGGTGGTGAACGAGCCGACCAACATTGACAAAGAGAGCTGGGATTACCTCTCGCAGCACGGCACCACCGAGCAGGTGCTGGAGTATCTGAAGAAGAACAACGCGTTCCGCACGAACCTCGAACGCATCGCCTTCCGGATGAAGGACAAGGAGTTCTTCCGCACGGTCGTCAACCTGCTGACGCTGCGGCATGCGTATAACCACACGCTGTGGTCATACGGGGTGCTGCACAACGAGACGGCGGCGGTTCGCGAGTTCCTGCAGCACGCGGATGCGTTTCTCGCGCAGTGCGGGGACGTGATCGACAGCCCGCTCGTCACCACCGATCCGGTGGCCCGGCGGACGTACGAGCACCTGGAGTACAAGCCGCTGGTCAACGCCCGCGTCAACCAGCTCGGCAATAACCGCGAGATCCTCAACGACCGGTTCCTGTGGCAGTATCAGCGGCTGATGAAGCAGCTGAGCTATCGCCGCCAGTTGTCGGACGCCGACCAGATGGCTGTGACGTATTACCTGCTACTTCAGGATCGGGTCGAGGACGGGATCGAGTTCTTCGAGCAGGTGAATGCCGACGCCCTGCCGACGCGGCTACAGTACGACTACTGTGCGGCTTACCTGGGGTTCAGCCGCGAGCAGCCCGAGCAGGCGAAGGCGATCGCGCTCAAGTACGCGAACCATCCGGTGGACCGGTGGCGGAACGCGTTCGCGGCGGTCGTCGCCCAGGCGGACGAGCTGACGAACAAGGACGCGAAGCTGGTCGACGACGAGGACCGCAACCAGCGGCAGACGCAGTTGGCGGCGACCGAGCCGAACTTCGACTTCACCGTCGAGTCGAAGCGGGTGAAGCTGGAGTTCCAGAATCTGAAGACGGTGCAGGTGAGTTACTACCTGATGGATGTCGAGCTGCTCTTCAGCCGCAATCCGTTCGTGCAGGGGCACTCGGGACAGTTCAGCTTCATCCGGCCGAACGCGACGCAGACGGTGACGCTGCCGGCGAAGGGCACCGTCCACGAGTTCGCGCTGCCCGAGCAGTTCCACCGGTCGAACGTGCTCGTCGAAATCGTCGGCGGGGGAGTGACGAAGTCGCATGCGTACTACGCCAACGTGATGGCCGTTCAGACGATCGAGAACTACGGGCAGGTGAAGGTGACGCACGGCGGCGACGCGCGGCCGCTGTCAAAGGTGTATGTGAAGGTGTATGCCCGGATGCAGGATGGCCAGGTGAAGTTCTACAAGGACGGCTATACTGACCTGCGGGGCCGCTTCGACTACACGTCCCTCAGCACCAACGAACTCGACTTTGTGAAGCGGTTCTCGCTCCTCGTCTTCAGCGACGAGCACGGAGCGGTGGTGCGGGAGGTCAATCCGCCGAAGCAGTGAAAGACGATGGATGGCCGGCTGGGATCCTGAGCTGTACCTGAAGTTCGGCGGCGAGCGGACGCAGCCGTCGATCGACCTGGTGTCGCGAATTGCGGTCGACCGCCCGCTGCGGGCGGTCGACCTGGGGTGCGGGCCGGGGAACAGCACGCAGATTCTCCGGAAGCGATGGCCGGACGCGACGATCATCGGAGTCGACAGCGATCCGAACATGATCGCCGCCGCACGCCGCGAATATCCCGAAGGTCGCTGGGAGCAGCAGGACATCGCCGACTGGACGGCCGACGCTCCTTTCGATGTCGTCTTCTCGAATGCGGCGCTCCATTGGTTGACGGACCATGAAACGCTGTTTCCGCGTCTGCTGCAGAGCGTGGCGCCGGGCGGAGTGCTTGCGGTGCAGATGCCGAGCGTGACGGCGTCGCCCGTCCATCGGGCGATCTGGAAGATCGCCTCCGACGCGCGGTGGAGCGACCGTCTGGCGGCGGCCCGGAACGCGCAGACGATGCATCCCCCGGCGTTCTATTACGACGTCCTCCGCCCGATCGCCTCACGGCTCGACCAGTGGGAGACGGAGTACCTGCATCCGCTCGAAGGTCCCGCGGCGATCGTCGACTGGATCCGCAGCACGGCGCTGCGGCCGTTCCTTGACGCGTTGTCGACGAACGAGGAACGCCAGACATTTGTCGGACGGCTCCTCGACAATCTGGCCGACGCCTACCCGCGACTTGCGGATGGCCGCGTCCTGGTGCCGTACCGGCGGCAGTTTCTGGTCGCGTCACCGGCATGATGGCCGCGGGCCATCATGCCAGTGCGGGAACTCCCCAACACGTACCCGACTCGCCTACCGATCCTCGAGGATTTCCGTCAGGACGCGCCCCTCCGCACTCGGCAACTTCAGACCTAGAAGCTTCGCGATCGTCGGCGCGACATCGATATTGCGGGGCGTCTTCAATTTCGTTCCCGGCTTGATCCCGGTTCCCGCCGCGAGGAACGTGGCGTGCATGTAGGCCGGCTCCGGAAGGTGGCCGTGCGTCCCTTTCCGGCCTCCCGCGTCGACCAGCGTCTCTCCTGTCGCAGAATCGCCGAAAGAAAACCCCGGCCCCGTGGCAAGAATCAAGTGAGGGGCTTCCAGATTGTCTTCCGGCCGCGGCAACCCCAGCTTCTCGAAGTCTTCCGGCTCAATCACCCGGGAAACGCCTTCGAGCCCCGAGAGAGCCGCTTTCACTTTCGGAAGCAACTCGGCGCGTGCAGGCTCGTCGAGAATGTAGACGAACGCCGAACCTCCCTGGGCCACGCACCACGCGCGGCGCTTCGCCGGCTTTCCCTTGTCGTCGACTTCGACCAATCCCAGCGTCCGAAGCACGGTGTTCGGCTGGATGATCTTTTCGTAAGGAGCAAAGCCGTGGTCGGAGACGACGAACAGCGCGGACCGTCCGGCGAACGGCGGCTTCTGCAGGGCATCCCAGACCTCCTTGACGCGCTGGTCGCTCTCCTTCACGGCGGCATACGCTTCGGGCGTGTGCGGGCCGTAGGCATGCTCGACCCCGTCCGGCGTGATGTAGTGCAGCAGGAGCAGGTTCGTGGAGTGCTTTTCCAGCAGGTAGCGTGCGACGCGGCTGTAGGTCTCGTCGCGAATGGTCGAATGCTGCTTCTGCCATCCCCACGCCCCCAGCTTCGTAATGTCGATGCCGGCCTTCCCCAGATCCTCGGCAAGTCCCGGCGTCGTGAATTGCGCATGCAGCGCCGGCTTGTTGGAATCGGGGATCACCCAGTCGAGCGACTTCGCCCCGTTGGAGCAGGGCCAGATCACGCTCGCCGTTTTCAGGCCGGCCGCGCGGGCCGCGTCGTAAAGCGTCGGCACCCGGATCGCCTCGTCCCTGGTGAGTGTGGGATCGCCGATATAGGTGACTTCTTTCCCCGCACGCCGGTCGAGGGTGACATTGCCAAGTACGCCGTGCCGCCTGGCCGTCGTCCCCGTAATCAACGACGTATGCGACGGCCAAGTGACGCTGGGAAACGTCGTGATCATTCCGTCGGCGACGGCGCCTTCCTTCGCGAGCCGCCGCAGCGTCGGCAGGTCGGCCTTCGGATCGGTCAGGTAACTGGCCGCCAGTCCGTCGACGCTGATCAGGACGACGTGCTTCACGTCTCCGGCGATGGCCGATGCGGTCGCGAGGCAACTCCACAGAAAAACGGCGAAGCGCAGCATGTGTTGGGTGATTGGAGGAGCTTGAAGAATGCCGCTGACGATTCAGTCTGTGAGAGATGTCCTCAGGCAAACAGCGCGCGGATCGGCTGGCCGCCGTCGGTGACGGGAATGGGACGCCCCAGCTCATCGAAGAGAGACTTCGACGGGGAAATCCCCATTGACGCCAGGACCGTGGCGTGGAAGTCCGGAATGCTCACCGGGTGCTCGACGATCGTCTTCGCCAGTTCATCCGTCACGCCATACGCCCCGCAATGCCGCAGTCCTCCGCCGGCCAGAACCAGCGTGTAACACTTGGATTGATGCCCGCGGCCTCCCCGCGCGTCGAACTCGGGGGGACGGCCGAACTCCGTGCCGACGGCGATCAACGTGCGGTCCAGGAGGCGGCGGCGCTCGAGATCCAGGATGAGCGTCGACAGCGCCGCATCCAGTTCGCGAATGAGCAGATGCTGGTTGCGTTGCCCTTCGTTGTGCGTGTCCCACCCGGTGCCGTTGATGAAGTTGAGATTGTGCGAGACTTCGACGAAGCGGACGCCCGACTCGATCAGCCGCCGCGACAGCAGGCACCGCTGGCCGAATTCGCCGCCATAATCATTGCGGAGGTCGTCCCGTTCCTGCTTGAGGTCGAAGATCCGGGCGAATTGCG
The DNA here is from genome assembly GCA_020850695.1 of Planctomycetaceae bacterium. Classification (GTDB taxonomy): domain Bacteria; phylum Planctomycetota; class Planctomycetia; order Planctomycetales; family Planctomycetaceae; genus JADZEF01. The sequence continues at coordinate 15,448 of JADZEF010000018.1, forward strand.
GGCCGGCCAGACGCAGGCTTTCGCCGATTGCGGCGTCCTGCGGGTCGAGCGCGGCGTCGGCTGCGGTCCGCGACCGCAGCCTGGAGAGCAGTTTCTCGCGGCGTGCCTGACGGGCAGGCGTGACGTCGTCGTGTCGCGTGAAGCCCGCTGGTCCGGCGTTCGTGTCGGTCAGATAGACATAGCCGTGCTTCTGCCCGAGGAACCCGGGATCACGGGCCGCATTCGGATAACCGATGAGCACGTACGCGGGGACGCCGGTGTCTCCAGGTCCCCGCTGATGGCTGACGATGCTTCCCAGGCTGGGGTAGCGGATGGTTTCACTGAGACGACGGCCGGTATGGACGAAGTGTGTGGCGGTGGCGTGCTCGTCGACCGTCTCGTGGTGGATCGAGCGGATGGCCGTGATGCGGTCCATGACGCGGGCGACGCGCGGCAGATGCTCGGTCACCTGAACGCCGGCAACAGCCGTGTCGATCGGTGCGTAGTCGCTTCCCGGTTTGCGTTCCTTCGGATCGCCGCGGCGCTTCGGATCGAAGGTGTCGATATGGGCCATGCCTCCGCCAAGCCAGAGGAAGATGCATCGGTCGGCCTTACCCAGCGGCGGGGCCGATTTCTCTTCGCCCTGCAGATTGTGGAGCGGCGACAGACATCCCGCGCCCGCCAGCGCAGCGGCGTGGACGAGCTCGCGACGGGTGATGTTCACACTCATGAATTTCAACTCCACATTTCTGGACCAGGGACCACCGGACGGGTGGCACGCCCCGAGTCTTCGAAAGGCATGGTCGAAGGTGGGTGAAACCTTCCGACCAAACCGTTGCCGGGGCGTCAGGGCGTGCCACCCGTTTGCTCAGGGGAGAGACGTCATTTCCGGAGCGTTGAGCAGCGTCCACAACAGATCTTCACAGCGTTCACGCCAGTCGTTATCGAGCCGTTGCGTTGGCGGCGGACCGCGGCGGGCATCGGCTTCTTCCTTTTGGCGCTGTGTGGTCGATTCGGGATCGAGGTGATTGGACCACGCGACATACGGTTCGTATCGGTTCGCCGGCGGCGGCAGTTCGGCCACAGCGGTATGACGCTCGCCAAAACCAGGAGCCAGCAGGTCGATTCCGTCCCGGAGTTCTTCCCGCGTCGGCTCGCGGGTCAGCGTGGAGAGATACAAGTCGCGGACGAGCGATTCAGGAGACGTCGCGTCGATCGCCCGCTCCGTCATCTTCGATTCGTCCGAGAGCCGCGTAAGCCATCGGCTGAGGACGCCGTTCTGAAGCAGGGCCGCCTGCGAGACGTCAGCGGCAGCCTTGCGATCGGCGATCGCTTCCTGCCGCACCTCGGGCCAGCCGAAAGCTCCAAGCACTTCGGTGACCGCCCGCACGCGGGGCAGGTTGAGGCTGGGCCGGTCGCGGTCGTTCGAGGTATACGCGAATTCCCACGCGCGCCGCGGACGACCCAGGTTCAAACCGTTCTCGGGGGGGCGGCCTCCATCGAGGTCGATGCAGACTTCTCCGACGTCCAAAGGCACTCCGAACACTCCGAAGAACGTGTCGACCAGCTGCTCGGCCGAGAGACGGCGCCGGGTTGCAGCGGCGTAGAGGCGGGTGGCCTGCGGATCGGAAGAGGTGGAGCGCTGCCAGGCCTGCGAGTTGAGGATCCGCCGGACGACATGCTTGAGGTCGTAGCCGTGCGCGACGAAATCGCGCGCGAGCCACTTCAGCAACGCGGGATGCGAGGGCCGCGCCTGCTCCCAGTCGCTCAACGGCTCGACGAGGCCTCTTCCGAAACAGTGCTGCCACGCCCGATTCACCATCACTTCGGCAAACCGCTCGTTCTCGGGGGCCGTCAGCAGGTCAGCCAGCCGCGCCCGTGGATCGCTCGCTTCGTTTCTGGCGACGTTTTCATCGACCAGCGCCACGAACGGCCACCGCGGCGTCACCGGCTCGCCCGGCTTCAGCGTCACCTGAATCAACGGCGTGCGGCCTTCGGGCTTGAGCGACACCGTGCTGGTGCCGGGAACCTTCAATGGCTCGCGCGCCAGCAAGCCCGCCAGTTGGAAGAGGTCGGCCTGCGTGCTCTGGTGAAAGGGGGCATCGTGGCAGCGGGCACACTTCATCTCGACGGCCAGGAACGTCCCGGCGATCACGCCCGCCTTCGCCGCCAGCGGGGCGTCGTTCTGAGCAGCCAACCCGAAGCCGGCCGGTCCGCCGTCGTAGACACTCCCTTCCATCTGGACCAGCTCGCGGGCGAAGAGGTCCATCGGCTTGTTGTCGCGGAACGACTCGTAGATCCAGTAGCGGAACGGCCCGGTGTTGTTCAATGTCGCGTTGACGAGGTTCGGGTTTTCGCCCAGCCAGTCCTGCCAGCGGGGAGTCCAGACGTCGGCCCATCGCGGGTCTTCCAGCAGTCGGTCGACGAGAGCGGCGCGCTTGTCGGCCCGGTCGTCTTCATGGAAATGCCGAATCTCCTCGAGCGTGGGGGGCACCCCGACGACCTGGAGAAACACGCGTCGCAGAAACGTCAGGTCGTCCGCCAGGGGAGCGAGCTTCACGTCCGGCGCAGGTTCCTCTTCGGGCCAGGCAGCGCCATCCTTGATCCATCGCTCCAGCGTGGCGATTTCCGACGCATTCAGCCGGTCTCCCTGCGGGGGCATCTGCTCGGATTCGTCCGTCGATCGAACCCGCCGCAGCAGTTCGCTGCGACCGGGATGTCCCGCTACGACGGCCGCCGCGCCCGAGTCTCCCCCGTGAATAGCGGATTCGCGGGAATCGAGCCGCAACCCGCCCCGCGGCCGGTTGGCATGACATGAGAGGCACCGCGCCGAAAGGATCGGCTTCACGTCCCGATGGAACCGCACAGGCCCCGCTTCGAGATTGGCGGCCGCCCGGGCGTCAGCCAACCGCGCCAGCAGAAAGCGGTCGATCTCGTTTGCGGTCGACGCGTTGGCGGGGAGAACCGGTGGCGGTGGAGCCGGGTGCGATTCGACCCACTCCCGCGCAGCCAAATGCCGTGCCATGAACTCCGGGGCGAAGCGGTCGCGTGCCCGTCGTCGTCGCTCGGCTTCCATGCGGTCGTGCTCGGCAGTTCGTTCCGCAACGTACCGGTTCCACCCTTTGTCCGTCAGCGGGACGTCAGCTCCCGGGGACAACAACACGAAGTCATCGCTGGCCTCGGGGGCGTAAGCGACCTGAAGTTCGCCCAGTTCCGGACGCAGCGCCCGCTTCCCTTCGGTCCCGCCGACAATCGCTTCCAGAACGATGTGTCGATCGCCCCCGGGAGAATCGAATTCGACGACCACCTCGCGATTGCCGGGCGAAACGAATCTCGTCTGCCCGAGTTCCAGCACCTGTTTGCGAAGCGTGTTATGGCCGTCCCCCATCGGCTTCGCAAAAGGATTCTCGGCGACGCGCACCCCATCGATGGTCAGTCGCGCCGCGCTCCGCGACCGCAGGAGAATCCTCAATCGCCCCGAGGGAAAGGGAACGTCGGCGGTCGCCCTCAGGAGGAAGACTTTCGCCCGGTCGGCTCGCACGCCGGTTCCCGTGTATCGATGCGGGATGCGAAAGAAGCCAAAGGCCGCTTCCTCATACGATTCGGACGCCGGCCCCATCGTGGCAGGCCACTCACGTTCCGTCGGGACGCCGCTCTCGATCAACTCCACCTGAATGGCACGACGACGTGCAGCGGGAGTCGAATGATCCGACGCGACGGTGGCCGCTCGGGCGGAGCCAGACTCCCCTTTCCCGGGCTCTTCGGCACCGGCTCCGGATACCGCGACGGCCGCCATGCCAACCCATGCCAGAGGAACGATTGCCAGCGGAAGCCGATGATTCATCATGCCGACTCGCGAACCCGGGATGCGGGAGAAGCTTCAATGTCATTACCATACCGTCTTTTCGACGGGGGGTCTTGTCCGCCATGACGCCACGGGATGACAGAATCTTCGCCCGCCCCCGCGACATTGCATCAGCACGGCTCGATGCCTTATCGTGACAGAGCATCGGAACACCAGCGAGGGGCGGATCCATGCTTCGGATCTTTGGAGCGGGAAAAAGATTGTGTGATGGAGTCTCCCGGCGGGAAGCCATCCGCGTGGGGGGCCTTTCCCTGTTCGGAAGTATGACGCTTCCCCGGCTGCTCCAGGCCGAGTCGACCCAGCGGACCGAACGCAAAGGGACCGCGCGGTCGGTCATCCTGATGAATCTCCTGGGAGGCCCGCCGCACCAGGATCTCTTCGACCTCAAGCCGCAGGCGCCGGACAAGGTACGCGGCGAATTCCAGCCGATCGCCACGAGTGTTCCCGGGCTTCAGATCGGCGAGCTGCTGCCCCTCACCTCGCGGATCATGGACCGCTGCACGCTGATCCGCACGTACTCGCATCGATACAACAGCCACAATCCGTACAACGTTTATACCGGCTTCGACCTGGGCAACGACCGCGAGAATTACTTCGCCAAGCGGTCCGATCATCCGTCGATGGGAGCCATCTGCCAGCACGTGCGGCTGCACGAGACGGAAGTGCCGCCGTACGTCATTCTGCCGGCCTTTCCGGGACATTCGCAGTCGCTGCGCCGGGCGGGGCCTTACGGCGGATATCTCGGAAGCCAGTACGATCCTTTATTTACCGTGTGGAACCGGCAATCCGACGGCAAGGGAAAATTTTACGTTCCCGGCATGGCCCTGGGCACGCCCGTGCTGCCATCGCTCGATTCTCTGCCGGACATCACGGCGAACCGACTCGACCAGCGGCATTCGCTCCTCGATCAACTCGATCGGCGCGTCGGCGAACTCGAGCGGACGCAGTCGGTTTCGAGCCTCGGGCATTTTCAGCAAAAAGTCTTTTCGCTGCTGACGTCGTCGAAAACACGAAACGCTTTCGACTTGGCGCAGGAAAAGCCTGAGATTGCGGAGCGCTACGGCCAGACCGTCTGGGGAAAGAGTCTGCTCATCTGCCGCCGGCTCGTCGAGGCGGGGTCGACGTTCGTCAGCGTCAACTGGGAAGAGGCCGACAGCGGCAACCACTGGGACCTGCACGAGAACAACTTCGGGATGTGTCGCGGACTGGTCCCGACGCTCGACCAGATTGTCTCGACGCTGATCCTCGATCTCGAGCAGCGCGGGCTGCTCGATTCAACGCTCGTTGTCGTCATGGGAGAGATGGGCCGCACCCCGCGCATCAACGGCAAAGCAGGGCGTGACCACTGGCCGCAATGTGGATTCGCCTTGATGGCGGGCGGCGGCCTGAAGAAGGGGTGCGTCCTGGGGAAGACCGATTCGCAGGCGGCCTATCCGATGGATCGGCCGGTCTCGGCGGGAGACCTGGTCGCCACGATCTATCAGTTGCTGGGGATCAACCCCGAGCTGACGGTTCCCGATCTGACCGGCCGGCCGATGCATATTTCCCACGGGGGCGAACCGGTGTGGGAAGTGATCGCGTGACCGATCCGGCGGTCGCATCACCCGGGGCGGCATCGAATTCGAGACTCGCGCCGTCCCGGCTGGCGATCCTTTTCGAGTTTCCCACGTTGAATGGCGGCGAGCGGTCGATGCTGGCGGCACTCGACGCGTTACGCCGCTTGTCCGATGGCGGGCAGGATCGGTCTCTGGATTTCCTGGCGATGGCTCCCGCCGCCGGCCCTCTCGCGACGGCCCTGACTGCCGCCGGGATTGCGCACATTCCGTTCGAGTGCCGCGACCAAGCGGGAAAGCGCCGCGCCCCCGCGGAACTGCTGCTGGAACTCGACTCTCTGGTCCGCGCGCAGGGGATCGAATTGCTGCATGCCAACAGTCTCTCGATGGCCCGTCTCACCGGTGCGGCTGCCGTGCGTTTGCCGATCCCGACGACGGGCCATCTTCGCGATATGGTTCGACTGAGTGCGGCGGCGGTGGCCGACTTGAACCGCAATCGCCGACTGATTGCGGTGTCGCACGCGACTCGTCAGTTCCATGTGGGACAGGGCGTCGCGTCAGACCGCCTGACGACACTCTACAACGGCGTTGATCTCGAACGGTTTGCCCCGCGTCCAATGACGGGATGGTTGAAGCGGGAACTGGGGCTGCCCGTAGAAGCCTTCCTCATTGCAACGATCGGCCAGATCGGACTCAGGAAAGGTCAAGATACGCTGGCCGCAGCCGCGGCGCTCATCGGCCCGGTGACTCCGCAAGCGCATTTCCTCATCATCGGCGAGCGATACTCAGAAAAAGACGAGTCGGTCGACTATGAGCGTCGAATCTTCGAGAGTTTCCATAGCGCGGGGTTGAATGATCGCGTCCATCGCCTCGGGTATCGGCATGATATGGAACGGGTCCTTCCCGAGATTGATCTGATTGTGCATCCGGCGCGACAGGAGCCGCTGGGGCGCGTCTTGCTGGAGGCGGCCGCGTGCGGCAAGCCCATTGTTGCAACGGATGTCGGCGGAACATCCGAGATCCTGCGCGACGCGGCGAATGCACGTCTGGTCGCTCCGGGAATGCCACGCCAGTTGGCTGACGCGGTCCTTGAACTGATTCGCCAGCGATCGCTACGGGCCACCTTTGGAGCCGCTGCGCGACGGGCCGTCGAAGAGAGGTTCGCAATTGGAATCGCCAGCCGGAAGCTGAAGGACTTCTGGCTCGAAATCCTCTCGAAGTCCGCGGGATCCGCCGCAAATTAGGACTGGGAACGCTCATGCGTGAACACCACCCAGCCTGAATATCGCCTTTCGTTTGCCTTCTTTAGAGCAACTGGCGTGGCGGTTTGGGAGAAGTGGGAGAAATATAGCCGCCCCGACGCCCGAAAAATCCGGCGGAGCAATCCCTTCCAAGCGTCTGCTCAAAAGTTTCGGCACAATCGATCCGATCGTTATGACATCCGCAGTGCGTTGGCACGTTGCGGCGGGAGGGGATGTCGCCGTTTTCAGACGAGTGAAACTTCTCTTTTCCGAAAGTCTTGATGCGGTTAGATTTCGCCGCGATTCGTGGCCGTCAAAAGCAGGACGCTCGAATGCCGAACGGTGTCTCCAGGGACGAGAGACTCGCAATCGAAGGGGGCGTTGCAGTCCGTAGCACCCCCATGGCGCCATGGCCTCACTTCACAGAGGACATGGTGGAAGCGGCGGCGCGCGTCCTCCGTTCCGGTAAAGTGAATTACTGGACCGGCTCCGAGACGCGGCAGTTCGAGACCGAGTTCGCCGCGTACACGGGCACCCAACACGCCGTCGCGGTTGCGAACGGAACGCTTGCGTTGGAACTCGCGCTCCATGCTCTGAACATTGGCCCGGGGGACGACGTCGTCGTTCCCGCCCGCACGTTCGTCGCCACCGGTGGATGCGTCCTGATTCGGGGAGCACGGCCCGTGTTCGCCGACATCGACCCGAAGACCCAGAACATCACCGCCGAGACCATTGAGGCCGCGCTCACTCCAATGACGCGTGCGGTCATTGTCGTGCACCTCGCCGGGCTGCCCTGCGACATGGATCCGATTCTGGAACTGGCGGCCCGTCGGGGGCTCTTCGTGATCGAAGATTGTGCCCAGTGTCACGGTGCCCGCTACAAGGGACGTCCCGTCGGCTCGATGGGGCACATAAACGCATTCTCCTTCTGCCAGGACAAGATCCTCACAACGGCCGGCGAAGGGGGCATGGTCACCACCAACGACACGGCCTTGTGGGACCGCGCCTGGAGTTATAAGGATCATGGCAAGTCGTGGGATGCGGTCTACCATCGCAAGCACCCCGCACCGTTCAAGTGGCTGCACGAAAGCCCCGGCACGAACTGGCGGCTCACGGAAGTTCAATCCGCCATCGGGCGGATCGCGCTGCGGTCGCTGGATGCCTGGATTGTCGCCCGCCGCCGCAATGCCGCGCGGCTCGACGCGGCCCTCGCGAACGTCCCCGCGTTGACGACGTTCCAGCCGTCGGCCGACTTCTATCACAGTTACTACAAACACTACGCATTCCTGACCCTCGAGGCCCTGGAGACCGGTTGGACTCGCGACCGCATCGCTCAGTCGGTGCAGGCCGAAGGAGTCTTTTGCGGCAGCGGGTCATGTGCCGAGATCTATCGCGAAAAAGTGTTTCACGATCGCAACCTGCAACCGGTTCGGCCGTTGCCCGTCGCCCAGCGCATGGGCGACCTCAGCCTGATGTTCCAGGTGCATCCAACGCTGAGTGACGCGGACATCGACGACACGGCCGCGGCCGTCGCGAAAGTGCTGCGGAGCGCTGCCGCGGCGCCGCGGCGTGCGGCGGCTTGAGAAGCCGGCGGATCGGCCGAGGTCGCAGGTCTTCGCGGGTCCGTGCATTCATGGCACGGCGCCCACCAGGCTGCGTGGATGAGTCGCTCACGCATCGAGTTTCGGCGCTCTGATGTTGCCTCGCGCCTGCGGTGACATCAGAGCGTACTCACCGCGGACCGAGACCGATCCACGGTGGGATCTTGTGGACTGCTGCTCCAGGAAGAGTGCGTTCGCTCGAGATCTGGATCGTGCCTCTCGGGACCGCAAGAGGTGAAAGGATGGACGGCAGCCGAGGCTGCCTCGGATGCCTGATGCAGTCTGATTTCCACCGGGGCGGAGTGACGCCCAACACACATCCTTCAGGGGAGAGGCGATGACACGACCGAACCTGTTCGTGGTCGGTGCCCCGAAATGCGGCACCACGGCCCTCTTCGAGTATCTGCGGACCCATCCCGAAATCTCGTTCTCGACCTTGAAGGAACCGCACTATTTCGCCGACGATCTCCCCGGAAACCGGGACGTCCAGACACTGGACGATTACCACCGTCTCTTTGGTTCGGCCCGCCCGCACCACAAGGTGGTCGGCGAAGCGTCCGTCCTTTATCTGATGTCCGCCGTCGCCATTCCGAACATCCGCCGCTACAACCCGGCGGCACGCATCATCGCCATGGTCCGCAATCCGGCCGAGATGGCGGTGTCACTCCATCAGCAACTCGTCTACAGCTTCTACGAGAATCACCGCGATTTCTCGATGGGATGGAGTCTCCAGGAGCGGCGCCGGCAAGGCTTCGACATCCCACCCGGATGCCGGGACGCCGCCGTGCTGCAATACAGCCGGACATGCCGTCTCGGCGAGCAGTTGGCCCGCCTCTACGCGCACTTCCCCCGCGAGCAGGTGCATGTCATCGTGCATGACGACCTCAAGCGAACGCCGCTTGCGGTGTATCGCGAGACCTTGCGGTTTCTCGGCGTCTCGGACGACGGCCGGACGAGTTTTCCGACCGTCAATCGCCAGAAGCGGCACCGCGTCGACTGGCTGGGCCGCTGGCTCGTCAGCCCACCGGCCTTCCTGAATCGCTGGCGGGATCGTATGATCCGCGACTACGGAACGAGGAGAAGTTTGTTCAGTCGGGTTGCTGTCGGGCTGGGCCGAACCCTCGAACGATGGAACTCCGCGGGCACTTTTCGGAACCCGCTGAACACCACGACACGGCACCGTCTGCTCGAAACGTTCCGTGACGACGTGGCTCATCTCTCCGACCTTCTCGGTCGCAATCTGAGCCACGAATGGGGATTTGAGTCCACGGAAGGACGGACCTTCAATGGCCGATACGTTCTACGCGCGGCGGGGTAAACGCTGGCTCGACCTCGCGCTCACCGGCATGGCGCTCGTCATGCTGGCGGGGCCGATGCTTGTCCTGGCGGCGCTGGTCCGTTGGCGTCTCGGTTCGCCCATTCTGTTTCGGCAGACACGGCCGGGACTCGGCGGCCGGCTGTTCGCGATGGTCAAGTTTCGCACGATGACGGACGCGCGGGACGCCGATGGCCGCCTTCTGCCCGACCACGTGCGCCTGACGCGGTTTGGACGCCTGCTGCGCGCGACAAGCCTTGACGAGCTGCCGGAACTGTGGAACGTGCTCCGCGGCGAGATGAGTCTCGTCGGACCGCGTCCGCTGCTGGTGGAATACCTCGATCGTTACACTCCCGAGCAGGCGCGGCGTCACGAGACGCTTCCCGGAATCACCGGCTGGGCCCAGGTCAACGGACGCAATGCGCTCGGCTGGGAGGAGAAGTTCGCGCTTGACGTCTGGTACGTCGACCATCTCAGCCTGGCGCTCGATCTGCGAATACTGTTGATGACGGTGCTCAAGGTTCTCGTGCGGGACGGCGTGTCAGCCGCCGGACACGCGACGGCGCCTGTCTTCCTGGGATCGACGCCGCAGAGTGCCCCGGGTGGCCTTGGCGCGGCCCAGTCCCCCGCCACGGTTTGCTTCCCGGCGAAATCCCTCCCGGCGCCCTCGCAAGCCCGTCGGCTGCAAGCAGGCCCCGCACGTGAAAACCTGCCGGTGGTCGTTCTCGGGGCGGGAGGCCACGCCAAGGTGGTCGTCAGCCTCCTGAGGTCGTGCGGGTACGAGGTCGGCGGACTTTATGACGATCGCCGCGAGGTGTGGGGAACGCGAGTTCTGGGGGTGGAAGTCATCGGCGCAATTGAACTTCTCAAATCGCATCGAGGCCCCGCGGTGATCGCCATCGGCAACGGCCGCGTTCGGCAGTCACTGGCCAGCCAGCTTCCCCTCGACTGGCTGACGGCGGTGCATCCGACCGCATGGGTCGACCCGGAGGTGACGATTGGTCCCGGCACCGTGATCTGTGCGGGCGCCGTGATCCAGCCGGACGTGCAGATCGGCGCGCACAACATCGTCAATACCAGCGCGACGGTCGACCATGACTGCGTCCTTGGAGACTTCGTGCACATCGCGCCCGGAGCGCACCTCACGGGCAATATCCGAGTGGGCGACGGCGTGCTGGTCGGGGCGGGGGCCGTCGCGATTCCCGGGCTGACAATCGGAGCCTGGACCACAATCGGGGGCGGCGCGACGGTGGTTCGCGACCTCCCTTCAGAAGTCATCGCGATCGGCAACCCCGCCCGCATCCTGCGGCCGCTGGGAATCCCTAAGGCGGCGTGAGTCGGAAGCAATCACCGACTGTCCTTCAGCACGACCATGTCGCGGCCATCGCTCTCACCGTCAGCTGAACCTGTGGCCGGTCGCTAAGCGGAGGAAGCGAGGGGGTCGATCGCGGCGGGGTGCCGCGTCCCCCAGTCTTCGACCGCGGCAATCAGTGCTTGCGAGTCAATCGGCTTGGCCACGTACCCATCCATCCCGGCGGCAAGGCAGCGTTCCTGGTCTCCCTGCATGGCATGGGCAGTGAGCGCGATGATCGCCAGCCGCGGGCCTTCGGAAGATTCGCGGCTGCGAATCGTCGAGGTCGCCTTGAAGCCGTCCATGTGCGGCATCTGGACGTCCATCAGAACGACATCAAAGCGATCTCGTCCCGCCAACTCGACCGCTTCGAGGCCATCTCGGGCGACCGTCACGCGATGCCCGCGCTTTTCCAGAATCCGCCGCACCATGATCTGGTTCGCAGGCGTGTCATCCGCGACCAGGACCTTCAGCGGCCGACGCGGCTCCGAACTCGCGGGGGGCTTCGAGGCCGACTTTCCTTCGACCCGCTGCGGTGTGGCCACGCCGCACACCTGGCGTAGACTTCGCAACAGCTCGTGTTGCAGTACGGGTTTGTCGAGCAGGACCACCGCGGGTCCCGGGGTCTCGCGCCGCGTCAGTTGATGTCGCTCCACGGGCCGGGTCAGCAACAGCGTGCGGGAGGCCAGGGAGGACTTCTGTAAAATCATATCGGCGAAGTTCGCCCCGTTGACTCCGGGAAAATGAGTGTCAACCAGCAGTGCCCGAATCGGATGGGCACTCCACTCGCGCGACTCGATTGTGTCGAGAGCTTCCCGTGCGTCGCGGGCGATGACCGGTTGCAGCGACCAGGATGTCAGCGTGGCGCTCAGCATCCGCCGCATTGCCGGATTCGGATCGGCGATCAGCACAGAAGCTCCCCGGAGGCCCTCCGCGGCGATCGGCGTGGCGGCTTCGCTCGCCGCAGCGTCAGGGGCCGCACTTCGCTTGAGCCGCATCGTGAAGAAAAAGGTGCTCCCCGATCCGACGCGACTTTCGACCCATAACTTCCCTCCCATCATCTGCACCAGGTCTGACGCAATCGCCAGCCCCAGCCCGGTGCCGCCGAACTTCCGTGACGTCGACGAGTCGGCCTGCGTGAACGGAGCGAAGATCCGCTCGCAGTCTTCGGGGGCGATGCCGATGCCTGTGTCCGACACCGAGCCGAGGTACGTCAGCTCCTCCGGCGTTTCCGTCTGCACGCTGAGCCGCAGCGCCACCTCTCCCTCGCGCGTGAACTTGATCGCATTCCCAACGAGGTTCATCAGCACCTGGCGGATGCGCAGGGAGTCTCCCAGCACCGCATCGGGAAGATCCACCGGAAACTCGCCGACGATCTCGAGCCCCTTCTCGTAGGCCCGCGGGGCCAATGTTTTCAGCGTCGCTTCAAGCACGGGACGCAGCCGGAACGCCGCCGATTCCAGCGAGAACTTCCCCGACTCCAGCCGCGACACGTCGAGAATCTCGTTGAGCAGCCCCAGCAGCAGCTTCCCCGCATCATGCGCGACCTGGAGGTAGTCGCGCACCGTCGGAGAGATCGGCTCCTCAAGAGCCAGTTCGGTCATCCCGAGGATGGCGCCCATCGGCGTCCGCAGCTCGTGGCTGATATTGGCCACGAATTCGTTCTTCGAACGGTTTGCCTTCTCGGCCGCCATCCGCAGCGCCTGCTCTTCAGCGAGCGCAATCCGCTCCTCGGCCTGCTTCCGCACCTGCTCCTGCATGCGGTACAGCTCGACAAAGACGCTTACCTTCGCCCGCAACACCTCGGGAATGACGGGGGCGAGAATGTAGTCGACCGCCCCCAGCGAATATCCCTGCCGGGCGTGCGTTTCATCCGCCTGGGCGGTGATGAACAGGATCGGCGTGTGCTCGGACCGCTTCCGCTGACGGATGAGCGCGGCCGTCTCGAACCCGTCCATGTCGGGCATGCTGACGTCGAGCAGGATGACGGCGAAGTCTTCGTGCAGCAATCGCCGCAGCGCCTCACGTCCCGACGTCACCGAGACCAGTCGCTGCCCCAGATCCTCCAGCACAGCTTCGAGCGCCAGCAGCTTTCCCGGCACATCGTCCACGAGCAGGATGTTGATGCGGGGATCGGACGACATGACGGTTCGCGATGCTCGAGCGGGGGTCAGGCTCAGCGAGACTCCGGACGTGAACCTTCAATGTCTAAAGTGCGATGCCACGGTGCAACAGTCAGCGAACGATGCGGAAGCTGGAATTGAAAGGTTGGCTCTCGACGATGATTGATCGTGGTCTTTCGCTCGGAGCGATGTGAAAGAGTCGAACTCCGAAATTCAAATGCCCAAGGAAACTCAAAATCTCAAAATGACAAAGTCTTGTGAGCAAACTTTTTGATTTTGGTCTTTTGGCATTTCCTTAGACATTTGAATTTCGGCATTCGGAGGTCCCTCGTCATCCGGACGCCACGGTCACTCGACGAACGCCGCTTCCTCGGACTGCACATCGGCGACGCTGACGGCAAGCCACGTCCGCAGCACCATCAGCAACTGCTCCGTGTCGACGGGCTTCGACAGGTAGTCCCATGCCCCGGCCTCGATGCATTTCTCGCGGTCCCCCTTCATGGCCTTGGCCGTGACGGCGATGATCGGCAGCGAGCGGAACTCGGGGATGCGGCGGATCGCCTTCATCGTGTCGATGCCGTCCATCTCGGGCATCATGATGTCCATGAGGACGATGTCGATATTGCCGACTTCCTTCAGGATGCGAATCGCGTCGTGGCCGGTTTCGGCCGATTCGATCAGGAGGTTCTGCCGCTCCAGCACACTGGCGAGTGCGAAGATGTTGCGGATGTCGTCGTCGACGATGAGGACCTTGCGGCCCGCCAGCGCCGAATTCGGCTTGTAGAGCTGCTCGACGATCTCACGTTGCGGGGCGCTGAGATTTCCGAGCGGTCGATGCAGGAACAGCGCCGTGTGGTCGAGCAGACGTTCGCGGGAGCGGGCCTGCCGGACCGGAGCGTTGCGGGCGATGCGGCGAATGGCGGCCTGGCTGCCGGGCGGAATCTCTTCGCGCAGGTAGACGACCAGCGGCGAGGCGCTCGTCCCGTCGCGGCGGCTCATCCCGTCGAGAAGCGAGTCGATCTGACTGTCGGGCGAGTGCATGTCGAGCACGACGCAATCGACCGGAGACTTCGCGAGGATGTCGCAGGCTTCCGTACACGAGGCGGCCGCCACCGCATGAATGCCGTCCCCACCCACGAGGTCGAGAATTTCGTCGCGGGCTCCGTTGCTGTTGACCAGCAGCAGCCGGCGCGTCGGCCGGTCGAGGTACTCGTGCATCCGCCGGAACGCGTCTTCGACCAGCTTCTTCGACTGGATCGGCTTCGGCAGAATCGCGAACGCGCCGAGGTCGAGCCCCCGCTCGGGATTCTCGACCGTCGAGATGACGTAGACCGGAATGTGCCGCGTCGCCGGGTTGCTCTTGAGATGGTCGAGGACCCGCCAGCCGTCAATGTCCGGAAGCGTGATGTCGAGCGTGACGGCGTGCGGCTGGAAGTCGCGGGCCAGCGCAAGAGCCGCCGCACCCGATGACGTGGCGATCCCCTTGAAGCCCTGCTCGCGGGCCGTTTCGAGCAGCAGCCGGGCAAATGGCAGATCGTTGTCGACAATGAGGACCACGCGATCCCCCGCACGGATCGCGGAACGGTCGTCGCCCACCTCGTTCAGCAGCAGGCTCGGATCGACCGACTGTTCCACAGGAGCCGACGCTTCGGCCTCGGGCTGCCGGGCGGTCAGCACGCCTTTGCGCACCGGAGCGGGAGCTGTGTAGGTTTGCGGCACGAAAAGTGTGAACGTGCTGCCGCGGCCGGGAACGCTGTGCAGCGTGATCTCGCCGCCAAGGAGGCGGGCCAGCTCGCGGCTGATCGCCAGGCCGAGGCCCGTACCCCCGTACTTGCGGCTGGTGCTGCCGTCCGCCTGCTGGAAGGCCTCGAAGATGATTTGCTGCTTGTCCTGGGCGATGCCGATGCCTGTGTCCGACACGATAAATGCCAGCACTTCGTCGGCGTGGTTGAGCTCTTCGTTCGTCGGGCTCCAGCCCCCTTGAGCCAGCTCGACCGTCAGCGACACGCGGCCGCGGCTGGTGAATTTGAAGGCGTTCGACAGCAGGTTCTTGATGATCTGCTGGAGACGCTTCGAGTCGGTCTGAATCGAGTTGGGGAGGGCCGGCTTGAGTTCGTGCAGGAAGTCGACGTTGCGGGACTCGGCGATGTGCCGGAACGTCCGCTCGACGTAGTTGTGCAGGTCGTCCAGCATCAGCTCGCCGATGTCGACCGCCACCGTTCCCGACTCGATCTTCGACAGGTCGAGAATGTCGTTGATGAGCATCAGCAGGTCGTTGCCGGACGAATGGATCGTCTTGGCGAACTCAGTCTGGCGGCTCGTCAGGTTGCCGTCGGTGTTGCGGGCGAGCTGATCGGAGAGGATCAGCAGGCTGTTGAGCGGGGTGCGGAGTTCGTGCGACATGTTCGCAAGGAACTCGGACTTGTACTTCGACGTCAGCGAAAGCTGCTTAGCCTTCTCTTCGAGGGCCTGTCGGGCCTGCTCGACTTCGCGGTTCTTGCGTTCGACTTCGACGTTCTGGTGAGCCAGCAGCCGGGCGTTTTCCTGCAGTTCGAGGTTGGTCTGCTGGAGTTCCTCCTGCCGGCTTCCGAGCTCTTTCGCGAGCGATTGCGACTGCTTGAGGAGATTCTCGGTTCGCATGTTGGCTTCGATCGTGTTGAGCACGATGCCGATCGATTCCATCAGTTGATCGAGGAACGCCTGGTGCGTCGGGTTGAACCGCTCGAACGACCCGAGCTCAAGGACCGCCTTCACCTGCCCTTCGAACACGACGGGGAGCACGATGATATTGAGCGGCGACGCGTTGCCGAGACCGGACGAGATGCGGACGTAGTTCTCGGGAACGTTCGCCAGCAGGATCTTCGACTTTTCGAGGGCGCACTGGCCGACGAGTCCCTGGCCGAGGGCCAGTTGGCTGCCGACCGCTTCCGGATGCTCGTACGCGTAACTGGCGAGAAGCGTCAGGACCGGTTTGTCGCGGTTCGCGTCGAGGACGTAGAAGACCGCATGCTGGGCGCTGACGACGGGGGCCAGTTCGGACAGGATGAGCCGGCCGACCGTGAGGAGATCCTTCTGCCCCTGAAGCATGCGGCTGAACTTGGCGAGGTTCGTCTTGAGCCAATCCTGCTCGCTGTTCTTGAGGGTGGTGTCCTTCAGGTTGCGGATCATCTCAGTGATGGTGTCCTTGAGCGACGCCACTTCTCCCTGAGCCTCGACGGTGATCGACCGCGTCAGGTCCCCCTTCGTCACGGCCGTGGCCACTTCGGCGATGGCCCGCACCTGCGTGGTGAGGTTCGCCGCCAACTGGTTCACGTTGTCCGTCAAGTCTTTCCACGTACCGGCCGCCCCGGGCACCTTGGCCTGCCCGCCGAGCTTTCCTTCGACACCCACGAGGCGGGCCACCGTCGTCACCTGGTCGGCGAACGTGGCGAGCGTCTCGATCATGCTGTTGATCGTGTCGGCCAGCTCGGCGATTTCCCCCTTCGCTTCGAGGGTCAGCTTCTGCTTCAGGTCGCCGTTGGCCACCGACGTCACGACGCGGGCAATGCCGCGGACCTGGCCGGTGAGGTTGCCGGCCATGAAGTTCACGTTATCGGTGAGGTCTTTCCAGGTCCCGCTGACCCCCTTCACCTGGGCCTGCCCGCCGAGCTTTCCTTCGGTGCCCACTTCGCGGGCCACGCGGGTCACTTCCGACGCGAACGAGCTGAGCTGATCGACCATCGTGTTGATGGTGTTCTTCAGCTCGGAGATTTCCCCCTTCACGTCGA
>JADZEF010000019.1 GCA_020850695.1 Planctomycetaceae bacterium
ATCAACCAGCCGTCCGTCACACAGAGGAGTCTTTGACTCGCCTCACCTCGATGCTGCTTGTGGGGGCACCGCCCGCCGATGTCCGTCGAAATTATCGAGCGTTCAGTGAAAACTGGCGGGATTTGCAACAGACCCTCGCCAAGGAGACTCGGGATGACATCGTGCTGACCCGCCTGCGGATTGACGCGGATCGCCTCGCCCGACGCCTCGATCTCTCAGTTCGCGTGTCCGGCCCTCTCTATGATCGTCTCACCGTCACGGCGCTCGCGCGGCAGTTGGTGACCACGACCGATCACCTCGCCGACCAGTTCGCGATGGAAGGCACGCGGCCCCTCGTCGCCCTGCTGAGGCCGGCGGCCGAACGCGTGGAGCGCAAGGCGCTGGCCTTCGCGGCAGCCGTCGAAACCGATGCTCCGTTTCACGAAGTCATTGCCCACTATCAAGCATTCGATGAAGAATGGAACGCGCTCGTTGCCAAGGCTGATCCCAACCCCGATGTCGGCCCGCAGCTGAGACTCGCGGGGCAGATGGTCTGGCAAATCGAGCGGCGTCTTCATGAAACTCTCCTCGTCACTCCGCCGGTCTGGACCGACTTCGAGCGTTATGCCGCGCGTGTCGCCCTGCTGCGGCGTGAGGCGGCGGCGCTGGCCGTGGCCATTCAATCGGTCTCGAACCCCCCGCGGCCGGGCCTCCCTGCCGACGAAGCCGAGCGTTTCTGGTGGAATATCCGCGAGTTCGAAAAGTCTCTCACCGGCAGCGACGCTTCCGAAATACAGCGGACGCGATGGAACGCTGTCCGATCGGCGTGGAACGACCTTCGTCCGAAACTCGCCGCCGTTCCACAGTCCACGATTTCAGCGGATGCCATCGTCAAGGAAATCGAAGGCCACCTGGGCACGCTGGGGCAGCAGGCTTCGTCTCGCTGAACATGACGACGAAATCTGCTCTCGAGGCCATCCGTCACGATCTGCCGCGGGTACTTTGATCCGGCAAGGCCGCAATCAGGCGACCAGAACTCAAGACGAACCGCGGCAGGATGCTTCTCGCGACGTCGGGTGTGGGATGATCCACTCATGACCGTTGAGCGTCGGAGTTGACCTGCCGTCAAATGGCCAATCACCATCCCGACGAAGACCCATATTCCGAGGACGCTCAATGGTTATCGCAAGCCAGGCGATGAAGGGGGCCGTCGCGGGACTTGCCGCCACCGGCTTCATGACAGCGGCCATGGTCCTGGGGCGGCGGTTCCTTCCCAGGAACCAGCGTCAGACTCTTCCGCCGCAGGAGATCACTCAGTCGATGCTTCGGAGAACAGGCTTGGCGCCGGCTCTCGACGGACAGCAGGAAATGGCGACCACGGCGGCTCTGCATCTCGGATACGGGGCGGCAGCCGGAAGTCTGTACGCCGGGTTGCCGCAGTCTGCCTCACAGAATGGAATTGCGAGCGGGATGGCTTACGGAGCGGCGGTCTGGGCCGCCAGTTACCTTGGATGGCTCCCCGCCCTCGGACTCCCTCCCGCCGCCCCGCGTGAGTCGGCATCGCGAAATCTGCTGCTGATCGCCTCTCATCTGGTCTATGGAGCAGCCTTGGGTGCGATCCTTTCTCACGGAGTTCCGAACTCCCCCGAACGCGAGCCGTAACGGTTTCAGCACAGGGATGCCGCACCGCGTTGACTCGCATCGGATTTCACGCGTCGCATGAGTTGTACTCACCCAGGTTCTACCGATGTGCCGCAGGGACTGAGATCGAGTGCAAGGGGGCGGGACTGAAGGACTCTTTCTCGCCACGCCTTCGTTCGCGTCCCAACGCTCACGGACCGGCGCCGCAACGGTCGCAATGTCCGCAGCGCTCTTCAGGGAGTTCCTGCCGGTCGAAATAGTCGAGCAGACGCCGCCATCGGCAGCCCGGGCCTTCCGCATACTCGATCATCTGCTGCAGACGAATCTGGTCCCGTTCACCGCGTTCCTTGTACGACCTTCCGACACGTTCCAACTGGTCGCGCGTCAGTCCGGTGTCGGCGAGTCGATAGCGAGTCCGCTTTTCACGGACGACGATCCCGCGATTCTCGAAGAGCGCGAGGCAGATCTTCGTCCGGGTTTTCGAGAGAGGGGAGATGGCCTGGATCTCGTCAAAGGTCGGCGTCGAACCGCGTTCCGAGAGACTCTTGAGCGCGTGGTAAGCGTTGACCAGATCGGAATCGTCCGGATATCGCTTGCCTTGGAAAAACCGCTGCAGTCGCCGGTCCTCGGGATCGTAGAGGAGCGTACAGACCGACGGATTGCCGTCGCGCCCTGCCCGTCCGATCTCCTGATAGTACGGCTCAACCGCTCCGGGGAATTGATAGTGGATGACATACCGGATATCGGGCTTGTCGATCCCGAGGCCGAACGCGTTGGTTGCCACAATCGTCGTGAGCCGCCCTTCCATGAAGGCATCCTGTGCGGCATGCCGGGCGCGGGCTCCCAACTGTCCGTGGTAGAGTGCCGCTTCGAAGCCGTTCGATTGGAGAAATTCGGCAATTCGCTTGACGGCCGCCACCGTGGCCGCATACACGATTCCCGAACCTTCGGAACGACGCAAGGTCTCCAGAAGCAGCGGTTGCTTCCGTTGGTCTCCCGGCGACTCCTGAACGGCGACGCGAAGGTTCGGCCGGTAGAAGCCGGTATGAACAATCTCTGCATCGCGCATCTTGAGCTGTGCCAGGATGTCGTCGATGACATCGGGCGTCGCGCTGGCCGTGAGGGCCAGGATCGGTGGACGTCCGAGATCCTCGATGGCCACGCCCAGGGACAGAAACTCCGGGCGGAAGTCATGTCCCCATTGGCTCACGCAATGCGCTTCGTCGACTACGAACAGGTCGATCGTCCGTCCCCGCAACAGGTCGCGAAAGGCGGGGTCGGCCATCCGCTCGGGCGTTGAGTAAACAAATTGTGCAGTTCCATCGCGGACCGCCGACTCCGATTCCGTCCATTCCGCCTGACTGACGCTGCTGTTGAACACGGCGACCTGTTGACCCATTTCCCGCAGCCGGTCCGCCTGATCCTTCATCAGGGCAATCAGCGGACTGACCACGACCGTCATTCCTTCCAGCGCCAGTCCCGGCAGCTGAAAGCAAAGGCTCTTGCCCGAACCCGTGGGCATGATGACCAGCGTGTCGGCGCCTTCCAGTGTCGCGGCGATCGCTTCTGCCTGCCCCGGTCGAAACTGACGAAATCCGAAGTGTTCCCGCAACTGCGATCGGAGTTCGCGTCGAACGCGGGGAGCAAGAGCCGACATGGCGGCGGAGTCCAATAGAGACAGTCTGAAGCGAAGACTCGCCGCGACCGCCGGGGGCGGACCGCGGCGAGTCCTGTGAGAAACACTGCGGAGAAGCCGTCGGATCACTCGTCTTCCGACTGCCCCACCGCTTCAAAGTTGATCTGCTCGGCGAGGCTCGTCAGCTTCTGGTCGGTTTCCTTTTCCTCTTCGAGCGTCTGCTCCAGCAGGTCGGCCGCCTGATCCATTCCCAGCTGGCGTGCGTAAGCCACGAGCGTGCCGTACGCACAGATCTCGTAGTGCTCCACTTTCTGGGCACAGGCGATGAGACCGGCATCCATGGCCGGCGACTCCAGCTCGCCTTCTTCCATCAGCTCCGTTCCTTCTTCGATCAACCCTTCCATCCCGACGCACCGCTTGGCGCGGGGCGACTTCTCCAGCATGGCGAAAACCTGCTCGATGCGTTCGACTTGCTCCTCGGTCTGCTGCCGGTGTTCCTCGAACGCGGCCTGCAGTTCCTCCGACTCGGTCGCCTTCGCCATTTTCGGCAGCGCCTTCAGAATCTGTTTCTCGGCGTGCAGGATGTCACGGAGTTCCTGCTGAAAAAGATCTTCGAGGGTCTTGAGGCTCATGGTGTCGACTCCTGTGGGAAATACGAGAACCCTTCCGGACAATCCGTTCGGACCTGCAAGCGGCGTGCCGCATCCTCATCGCGTGCGAGAGATCGAGAGCCCCGGAAATGGCACCATGAATCCCTTCAGGGCGTCGGACGCCATCGCGCGGATGTTGCACAAGCTGGTCGAACAGTGGCCGGGAGATCGCTTCGCGAGAAGGAGCGCGACATCGGACATCGCCGCTCATTGACGGCGGCGCGGACAAAAACACTCCCTTCGCCTGGCGTTTGACCCGGGACGGTCCGGAATTTTCTCTCGGATTCCTCCGCCTGAGAGGCAATCGATGACATCCCAGACACCTTCGATCGCATTCCTCAATTTCGATCTCATCCCTCAATATGACCTCCCATCAGCAGCTGATCGCGCGACTGGAAACCTGGGCGGCGGACCACGGCATTCACGTCTCGAAACGCGAGATGACGATCGACAAAGCGGGCGAATTCGACGGCCTGCAAATTGTCCTGAACCGCGATTACGGAGTGGAAGAGCGGGCGTACTATCTGGCCCATTCGTTGGGGAGCATTCTCGGATGGTGCCTCGACCGGGACCGGGTCCAACAGATGTTTGATGAACTAGAGGCCGTCAAGGAGCCGCAAAACCGAGAATCCGCGCGGCTGGAGTCGGCGATTGATGCCTATCGACAATTCGAGACGATGACATCCGAGTTCGCGGTTCAATTGCTCGTCGAACTCGGGTTCCGCGAGCTGGTGCCCGGCTACTCCAACTTCTTCCGTGCGGACATCGAGGCAATGACCGTCTTCCACCGGACCGGCGT
The DNA here is from genome assembly GCA_020850695.1 of Planctomycetaceae bacterium. Classification (GTDB taxonomy): domain Bacteria; phylum Planctomycetota; class Planctomycetia; order Planctomycetales; family Planctomycetaceae; genus JADZEF01. Next base: position 4,706 of record JADZEF010000019.1, read on the forward strand.
GGCTCCGGTGTGGCGGGAGTTCTTTCGAAGGTGGAATGACGGCGTTCGCCAGGGTGAGCGCAACGTCATACTCTTTGCTCCTCGGCCGATTCCGTCATTCCAGCCGATCCGAATCGAGACGCAGGAAGTGCTCCAGCAGCAATAGAACCCTGCGACCCGGCCGTCGCCCGGTTTGTTCACCACGGGAAGACCCGGCAATGCCACCGGCGGAGTTGCGATCCGGCGCCGACGTTCTACTGCCTGTAGAAGATGAAGTAGGAAATAGAAAGGGGCGACGACTGACGTCGTCGCCCCAAGCCTGCAAACCGACTCCCACTCGTTACGGCGCGGTCTTGCCCGTCAGCGGCTTCGTCCGGCCACCGCACGCGGTCAGGATGCGACGGGCTTCCGCCTGCCGGTCATCGGAGGTCACGGTGACGAGCGTTCGGCCCGACTTCAGTTCCGTTTCGTATTCGCGGGCGTCGTTCTCCGGAATCCCCATTCCGATCATTGCTCCGGTCAGGCCGGCAACCGCTGCTCCGGCTCCGGCGTTCGACAGGATGACGCCGAGCGTTCCTGCGGCAAGGGCCGGCCCGATCACGGGAATCGCGCCGGAGAGGACTCCCAAACCGACCAGGGCTCCGACGCCGGCACCGATGGCAGCACCCGCGACTCCCCCTTCCTCGGCTTCGGTTTCGTCCGCTGCTTCCTTGTGGACCTTTCCCGTCTCCGCGTCGCGCCCGACGATTCCGATCTCACTGTTGCTGAAGTTCGCTCGCTGCAGCTCCTCAACAGCCCGGACGGCGGCGTCCCGAGTCTCGAAGATTGCGCCGGTCGTCGTATGCGTCATGGTGGCCATCGTCTCTCTCCCCATCGAAAGTCCAACCGTTCCATGCAACCGAAGGAAACGCTCTCCGGTCGCGTCAAGACGTCGACTGCTTGCGGTTTCCAGCCGCGAAATCACCGGGATCCGAACAGGAGGCGGCCCACCATGAACCCCGCCGCAACGCCGATACCCATCGACCAGGCCATGGACTGCCATGGATTCTGCTCGATCGTCTGTTGTCCTTCCCGACCGAGAGCTTTCAACCGGTTCAGCGAGGACGTGCAACCTTCAACGGCGCCTTCCACGAAATGGGAAACTTCGCCCAGATCGCGTCCGGTCTTTCGCTGAACGACTCCCACGAGTTCGGGAATGCTGTTTCCCGCCGCATGGAGATCCTGCAAGTTCACCAGGCCCCATTGCCGGACAATGCGCTGGCGAACCTGATCCCAGTCGGTGCCTGCCATGAGTTGCGAGCTCATCAGATGCTCCTTTCGTTACACGTGCGGCTCTGTGGTGGCGATCGAATTCGCTCCGCAGTACGCCGCACGATCAAGTGTTGTGAAACAGTCGTGGTCCTGCTCGTCCGCTGCCGCGACCGCATCAAAGTCAATCCGATTCATGCACTGCTCGTCCGTTTCCTCTTCATCCCGCGTTCCTTCCAGACGATCCGCCGTGTCTCCCAGTCCGGGCATCGTCAGCCAGGGAGACCGTTCAAGAGGCAGTCCGGGCAATCGCATCATCATCCCGTAAGCAACTGCCATGCCGGGCGACACCAGGTTCGTTGCAGCGATGGCTCAGGCCGAGACCCGTTGGCCGGCAGGAACGTCGGTCGCGACGACAGTGCTGAGGAGCGCCGAGAAGTCCTGGTTCCGCTCCATCAGACCGAGGTGCCGGGCGGGAGCCAGGGTCTCAAGACGGGCTGACGGGATCCTGGATGCCATGAACTGGCTCGCTTCAGGCAGACACACAGGGTCGCTCTCCGCAGCGATCACTTGGACGGGAATGGTGAGACGGGTGAGCGCGTCCTGCGCGTCGTAGCGCAGCATGCCCAGCGCTCCGCGGGCCAGCACGGCAGGAGATGTCTGGACGGTATAACTCGACGCCAAGTTGAGTTGTCCCCGCGTTTCCGTTCCTGCGAACGATTGACGCGCTGTCGATCGATGGGCCGACCCGTTGAGGTAGCTCAGCCAGTTCATCAGCCAGACCACGGGGGACAGCCAGATGGTCAAATGCAGGAGAGGTTCGATCAGCGGCTTCTGCAGTGCCGAGTAGAGCCCGCTCATCGACATGGTGCGCAGCGGATTCGTGTAGGTCGTATGGACCAGGACAGCAGAGGCGACGCGGCTCCCCAGAAGTTCTGGAAACAGCCGACAGAGAGTCAGGACCGTCATGCCTCCAAGGCTGTGTCCCACGAGCGTGACGGGTTGCGTCGCCGTGGCCTCGATCACGGCGCGGAGATCCGATGCCAGACGCTCAGTCCCGTAGTCGTTGTTGACGGCCGGCGACGAGCGTCCGTGTCCCGGCAGATCCCAGAAGACGAGGCGAAATTTCGGCCCGAGTTGCTGTTTCACGTAGTAGAACGCATCGGAATCATTTCCCCAGCCATGGGTGAGAACGAGCGCCGGAGCGTCTGCCGGGCCGATGATCTGGACCTCGAGCGTCGTGCCGTCCGGGCGTACAATCTGTCGAATCTCGCCCTGACGATCGGCGTGCGGCTCGTCACTTCCCGAGCGACGAAAGAGGAGCGGGGAAGTCACGAACCGCCCCAGCGTGCCCACGATGGTCAACAAGAGGGCCCCGGCGAGGAAGGCCGTGGGGCGATCCCAACCGGGCCGCCAATGCGAGAGACGCTCACCAAAAGATGCTGGCGATCGACGAGGCAATTCGCTCTGGACCGGAATCTGGCGAGGGTCCGACTCGGAGACCACCGGCGCGACCGGCTCCGGTAGCTCCCGAGCCCATCGAGCGAAGAAGTAGACACTTCCTCCAAGGATCGCGACGGCGACCAGGCCGCGGAACCACATGCCCAGAATCGCTGAGGGCAGAAAAGGCATTTCGAGTCCTTTCTATTGTTCTCTTGTACGGCTGATGGATCCGGATTGCGCAATATGAAGAGTGAACCGCCAGGGGACGGCTGCATTGGGCAGGCGACGTCTTGAATGGCCCCTTGCGCGACTGCGCAAGCACATCGCATGCCCCGGAGCCTCGGATTGGTTATGGGCTCTGTCGAACCCGGCGCGAGTTCTGCCGAGGGGACGCGCACCGAACAATTCGGTCTCTGATCACCTCTCGAAGGACTCGAGGATGGCGGCACTGACGGAAGTAGTTCGCGGTGCCGCATCTCGCCGATGAGTCTGCCGTTGATTCCTCAACGCGCAGTGTGACCATTTCCGCCCCGTCCGATCTGCCGTCCGGCGAAATGGTCTCGTGCCCGACGTCGACACATCCCGGTAGGCGTCTCAGTCATGGGCTGAGGCGGCGGCCGTTTCCGTCCAGTCGTGGAGACAAATCGTATCCCCTGTGGGCGATCGTCCCGAATGGAACAGGAACTGCGAAACGAACGGCGGAGTTCAACTCGTCGTTCGAGCATTTCGCCACGACCTCACGGATATCGACACATGGAATCGCAACGAATGTCGACTGCGGTTGGGACGGTAGAACCCCGCACGAGCCACGCGGCGGATGCCCGATTGCTTCCCAACCTTCGGAGGGATATCGACGACGGATTGCCGACGGAACCGTCTCCGCGGGCGGCACGAATGGCACGAGCCCTCGGCTGGTTCAGCATTGGTCTGGGACTCGCCGAGGTTCTCGCACCACGCGCCATGGCGCGAATCATCGGCCTGGGCGAGGACTACCCACGACTCATGCCGCTGATGGGTGTCCGAGAGATTGCCACCGGCTGTGGCATTCTAGCCAGCACCAATCCTGCCCCCTAGCTTTGGATGCGGGTCGTCGGAGATGCCGTCGACCTTTCTCTGCTGGGCGCGGCCATGACCGACGACGACGCGCGGCTCGGCTGCGTTCAGCGCACCACCGCAGCCGTCGCAGGAGTCACGGCGCTCGACGTCCTGTCCGCCGTCCAGCACAGCGCTGGTGAATGAGCGGCATACCGGCTTCTCCTTGGTGCCACCCGCACCCGAGATCATTCCACACGCTCCGCAGGAGTCTGGCGATGAAGGCGCTTTGCTGGCATGGAACGGAAGATGTCCGGATCGACAATGTCGATGATCCCAGGATTCAGGATCCCCGCGATGCCATCATTCGCGTGACATCGACCGCCATCTGCGGTTCGGACCTGCATCTCTATGATGGCTTCATGCCCACCATGGAAAAGGGGGACATTCTGGGGCACGAGCCGATGGGCATCGTTGAGGAAGTCGGGAGCGCGGTGAAGAACCTGAAGAAAGGGGATCGCGTCGTCGTCCCCTTCGACCTCGCTTGCGGCGACTGCTTCTTCTGCAAGAAGCAGATGTTCTCGTTGTGCGACACGTCGAATCCGAACGCAGAGATGGCCCGGAAGGTCATGGGACATTCTCCCGCTGGCCTTCTCGGCTACTCACATCTCCTTGGCGGATTCCCCGGCGGACAGGCGGAGTATCTGCGGGTTCCCTTTGCGGATGTCGGGCCGCTCAAGATCGAGTCGGACCTTCCGGATGAGAAGGTGCTGTTCCTGTCCGACATCTTTCCCACCGGCTACATGGCCGCGGAAAACGCCGAGATCGAGAAAGGCGATACGGTGGCTGTGTGGGGATGCGGGCCGGTGGCTCAATTCGCCATCCAGAGCGCCTGGATGTTCGGAGCAGGCCGTGTCATTGCCATCGACCGCGTGCCGGAACGCCTGGAGATGGCGAGAAAGCACGGCAAGGCCGAGACGATCAACTTCGATGAGGTAAAGGTCTACGACCGGTTGATGGAGATGACGAAGGGGCGCGGTCCCGACCGGTGCATCGATGCCGTCGGCGCAGAGGCCCACGCCACCGGATCGCTGGATGCGATCTACGACAAGGTCAAGACCGCGGTCTCCATGGGGACCGACCGCGTTCACGCGCTGCGGGAAGCCATTTTCTGCTGCCGCAAGGGGGGAACGCTGTCGGTCCCCGGCGTCTACATCGGCTTCCCCGACAAGCTTCCCTTCGGGGCTCTCATGAACAAAGGGCTGACGGTCAAGACCGGACAGACCCACGTCCAGAAGTATCACCGCGACCTGCTGAAGAAGGTCGAGGACGGAACCATCGATCCCTCGTTCGTAATTACTCATCGCCTCAAGCTCGAAGACGGTCCGCAAGCCTACAAAACCTTCCGTGACAAGAAGGACGGCTGCATCAAGGTCGTGCTCAAGCCGTGAGCGGCGGGCCTGGCGACGCAGCCGAAAACCGGACAACTGCGGGCCTGTGGGCCTCTGTCAACGAGCGTGACCTGCCCGCAGTGTTGCGACGGCGGCGTGCTGGCGCCGCTCTTGTCATGCGTTCGGCAAGCGATTGCCGGATGAGACTGATGAGAGGTAATCCCATGCCCACCGCAATCCTGCCGAGGAGCATCTCCGTGCCGATTTCCGGGGTGCGATTTGCATGAGGCATCACGACCCAGGCTTCCGACGATGTCAGAGCCCCAATGCAGATCTCCCTCGAAATGCGATCCGTTGCCGGAAGCACTTCGAGGGAGATGAGCTATCGGTCAGCCGTCCTCAAGCGGATCACGCCTGAGGTCGGTGGATGGGGCGTCCGCGCGAAGTTGCGGTTCGAGTCTGACGCGGTCCGAGATGCTCAACGAGGAGCCTGGCGGCTGAATCGCTGAAGGGCTTCGGGCGATTCGACGGCGGCGGGTGGAGCAACTTCCGCCGGCTTCGAGTAGCTGACGGGGACGGCGCCGGTCCGCGGGCCGGGGATCGACACCGGAGCAGTGCGGTAAGTGACCGCGGAAGCTGCCGGGCGACGGTAGTTCGTCAGGGGCTGGCTCATTGCGGCGTTCTGGCGGTGGCGATGCCAGAACTGGTGCGAATAGGGCATCGTGGGCTGCATGCCCCAGCCGCCGGCGGCCTGCGACTGCGGCATCACATGCTTGTAGTTGTAGGGGCGGAAGTAAACGAAGCCGCCGTACGCCGGCATTTCCTGGAAGTAGCCGTGCATCCACGGATACTGCGAGTCATAGGGATAGAGGGGCTCGTTGCCGGGGAAGGCGTTGCCGCCATTTCCGCCGTAGCCGGCGAATGTCCCGCCGCCGTCATAGGACGGGCCTCCCATGTCGTAACCGCCGGCGTAGCCACCGGAGAAACCGCCGTCGTAAGACGCGCCGGCCGAGCAGCCGCCGTTGCAGCCGGCCGGGCTGACGGGTCCCTTGGCGCCGGTGTAGGGCGCCTGGGTGACAGCGCCCGAAGAGAACATGCCGCGTTGCGGGGCGGCCCCTTGAGCCGGACCGCCGGGGTAGGCGGGGTTGGCTCCCAGCGCGGCGGCGAGTGCCACGCTGTAGACGCTGATCATCATGGGGAACTCCTTTTCCCGGACCGGTCCGGTCGGCACTGGAGCCGACGAATCGGACGGGCGAATCGTGTGTCGGCGAGGTCGTACGTCGGGGGAGCCGAGCCGTCAAAGTCAACGCAGCCTGCAAGGGCGCATCGCTTCGACCCGGCCGCGGACGATATTCCTCTCTCGTATCGGCGGGCGGACCGCTCTTTCTGCTTCCATTGCGGCAATTCACACGATCCCAATCGCCGGAATGACCCGTCTCGTCGGAGTCAGGAAAGCTTGGGAATCTGTTCCGTCGCGAAATTGCCACCGCGTCTCGAAAAATCATCCTCTATATTTGTCGCAGTTTCCGGCGCCGTCCCCAAGGGTTGCGGTGTCGTCGAGCGGACCGGCCGTCGATCTCCCTCCGACGTCCGCGACCCTCCCCGTTGTCCATCCCTTCCGAGGGAAAGCCGTTGCGTGCCCACATGCCCCGCATTTCGTGGTTGATCGTGGCGATTCTCGGCGTGTGCATCGCCGTCGACGTCCTGGCTCAGGACTCGGGCCTTCCCATCGTTCCGCCACTTCCGGCTCCGGAAACCGGCCCGGCGCGTCCCATCCTGCGGAACCCGCAAACTCCGGCCCTTGCCCCGCAATCGGGCGCTCCACGCCCCGCGTTCACCGTTCCGTCGACCGGCGTCCCGACGATCCCCTCGCAACCGGCCCAGTCACAGGTCGCACCTCCGCCGACGCCGTTTCACGGTACCGAGTACCGCGGAACTCTGCCGCGGGCGACGTCGCCCGCTCCTTACACCCCTACCGCTCCCTATTTCGGCAGCACAACCCCCTACGTCCCCCAGCGCATCGCGTCCGGCTACCAGCCTGACCAGGGGGTCGACCCGTCGCTCTATTACAACGACGTCGCCCCGTATGGGGGACGCTACCCGGATCCAGTCGGCCAGCCCTACTACTGGGGCAATGCCGGCGGCATGGGGGGCCACATCCGCTATCCGTACTACAGCTATCGCCGCCCGTGGTACAACCCGGGCCCCGCCGTATATGTCTTCGACACGAACATCCACTGGTAAATGCATCGGATCGACGGCCACACGCTCAAATCCAACCGGAATCTCCGAATCGAACGGCCCTCTGCGGAGCAATCTGCAGAGGGTTGTTTCGTTTTGATGGTCGTCCTTCGCTCCGCAGAAGCACGTTGCGTCCGCCGAGCCGTTCTCGTGAGGCCTTCAATGCCGCCTTCTGCGCTCGCGTTCTTTCGGAGCGAAAGACGACCATTGGCTCGCCGCGGAGTTTGATGGCGACGCGAAAGGCTACCTGGCTCCAACGAACTTCAGTGGCGAGTAGTCTTCAAAGTAGTGGTAGTTCTTCATGGTGAGCGGGGCCGTGGCCGACAGCTCGGGCTCCTTGAAACCGACCGCGTAGTCGTAGCGGCAGAGAGTGAATTTCCATTCGTCGCCAGCCCGCGGAGCGCCGCCCGTCGGGGCGAAGTCGGTCCAGGGGATTCGTCCTTCCACCGACCATCCCGTGTCCCGGTCGTCCCGCTTGTTGAGGGTGCCCTTCGTGACCACCTTCGTTTCCCATTGGAACTCCCGATCCTTGAACCACTTGGCGAACTCGGTGTAGTTGCGCATCGGGACGAACATGTCGAAGTGGGTGTTCCGTGGCGTCACTTCGAACTCGTAGTACGGGCTCGCCTTGTCGCTCGGCTTGAAGAAGAGCTCGAACACGTCGTTGTTCCAGCACTCGCCATCCTGCTCGGTCACGTCGGCGAACAGGTCGGCATCTTCCATCTCGGCGTGAAAGTAGAGGTACTTGTCGTCCCACAGGAGGCGGGCCGTCGTATTGGTGTACGGCTTCCTCAAAGGAGCATTCTTGGTCTTGAGCCAATATGGGACGAAATTGTCGCAGACTTCGGCGTTCTTCCACGCGGACTCATCCGCTTTGCCGTCAAGCGTGATCGGGCCGGAAGCGCGGCGGCATTCGAACGACTCCCTGGGTTCCGGAGCGGGAACGTCCTTGCGTCCGGGGGCGTCGGCCGCGAATGCACAGGGAAGTGAGAGCGTCAGAGCAATGGCTCCACGGGCGTACGCAGATGCGATCCGCATGCCGGCGATCCTGAATGGGAATAGAAGGCGGCGTCGACCCGGCGGTGGCCGGTGCGGGGAGTGTACCAAGGTGCTGTTGGCAAGCGGAGCGTCGACGGTTGCCTTTCGCTCTTCGAAATGATGCGAGCGAAGGTCTCCGCGTGATGGTATGACCGCGTTCCCTGTCGTTCGACTTGCGATGCGTGCCGGCAGCGATACGATGACCGACATCGTGGTCTGGCCCGGCACGCCGAGTCGCGTGCCTCGTTGAGAATTCCTCGCCGGGAGTCTCCGATGTCCGCGCTCAATCGCCGTTCGTTCCTTCAGACCGGCCTCGCCGCCGCCAGCGTGGCGGCCCTCGAATCGTCCGCTTCGCAGGTCTTTGCGTCGGTCAACGAGAAGGTGAACGTCGCGGTGATGGGGGCCGGCCGCGGGGCGGGGCTGGCCAACGCGTTCGCCCGCCTGAGCGACAGCCAGGTCGTCGCCATCTGCGAAACCGACGAAGCCCGCGGCAAGAAGCTGGCTGACCAGATCGGCGAGATCCAGGGGAAGCGGCCGCCGGTGGTGAGCGACTTCCGCACGCTGCTCGACAAGAGCGACGTCGACGCCCTCGCCATCGCCACTCCCGACCATTGGCACGCCCCAGCCACCATCATGGGGTGCGTCGCCGGGAAGGACGTCTACGTCGAGAAGCCTGCCGCCCACAACATCGCCGAAGGGCGGATCGCCATCAACGCGGCCCGCAAGCACAAGCGGATCGTGCAGCATGGAACCAACCTGCGGTCGGCCCCGCACTACAAGGAAGCCTGGAAGCTGATCAAGGACGGAGTGATCGGCACGCCGATGGTCGTGAAGGCGATCAACAACCAGAAGCGCGGCCGCATCGCCGTCGCTCAGGACGAACCGACGCCCGCGGGCGTCAACTATGATCTCTGGCTCGGCCCCGCACCCGAGCGTCCCTTCAACCGCAATCATTTCCACTACGCCTGGCATTGGCGATGGGAATACGGGACGGGGGACATCGGCAACGACGGCGTCCACCAGATCGACCTCGGACGCTGGGCCCTGGGACTCAAGGCGCCGAAAGCCGTCAGTTGCTCGGGGGCCAAGCTCGGCTCGAAAGGAGACGCCCAGCAGACGCCCGACACGATGGTCGTCACGTGGGAGTACGACGATCTGCTCTACGTGTACGAGCAGCGTGACTTTGCTCCGTACCAGATGCAGGGGCATCGCAACGAAAATGATAACATCATCTACGGGGACAAGGGGTACATGCTCATCGATCGCGACGGCTACCGCGTCTTCTTCCGCGGCAACGAGGCCGGACCGAAGTTGGACAAGAAGTACGCCGACTCGACGCCAGCCCACGCCCAGAACTTCGTCGACTGCATCAAGAGCCGGAAGTCGGAGAACCTGATCGCCGACATCGAGGAAGGGCACTACTCGTCGCTGCTGGTCCACGTCGCCAACATCTCTTACCGCACCGGAAAGCGGCTGCAGTTCGACGGAGAAAAAGAGAAGTTCATCGGCGACGGCGCTCAGGAAGCGAACGCGCTGCTCGGCCGCGAATACCGCAAGGGCTACGAGCTTCCGACGGTGTAAACCGACGTCACGGAGAGGCCTTTCCGATCAATTCTCTTCGGGCTGAAGACCCGTCACAGTATATCCTGGGCAAGCGAAGCTCCGCCCAGGCGATCGCCTTCCAATCCTCACTGCGGCATTTCCGAAAACCCGAAGATTCGCTCCGGCACCGCGACGCTCAGATAGTCCGACACCTTTAGAATGATCGAGTCGGTCAGCATTCCCGCATTGAAGGCGATCCGCTCGTTCTCCCGCAGCGCCGAGTCGAGATAGAGCGGATAGGGCATCACCGGCGTGCCGAAGGGCGGAACGGACCCAGGCACCAGTCCCGTCAATTCATGTAACTCCTCGCGCGTGGCGAACCGCATCTTCCTGATGCCAAGCTCACGGCGGATGGCCCCGGAGTCGACCTTACGATCGGCTGGCAATACGAAGAGCCGAAACGCCCCGTCCGCGTTCATCAGCAGCGCTTTTCCGCCGATCCGCAGGTCCTCGCCGCGAGCGCGGGCGGCGTCCTCGGACGTGAGCGTCGGCTCGTGGTGCTTCTCTCGGAACTCGATTCCGCGATCCGTTAATAAGGTGCGTATCGCTTGCAGGATGGCCGGGTTGCCGAGAGAGTCCGTCACCGGAATCGCGCTCCAGAAGCGGTGCGAAGAAGTTGCTCCTCGCGCAGCATACCCGATTGCGCGTCCGGAAGAGTCCCGTTCCTCGGCGCTGCCACTTTGTTCAACCCGCCCGTTGACCCCGTTCAGCGGGGGCGGCAGAATACACTTCCGTCTGCACATACTCCCAGCTGAACCTCTCCAGGTCAGGCCTTGCGACCGGGCCTCTTGCGACAGGACCAGCACTGACTGGGGCGCACGTTATGGCCTGGACGCGGACGACTCTCAGCCACTTTCGAATCGCATTTGGCCTGCTGATCGCATTTTCGGGTGCGTTCGCCGTCGCCCAGGAGGACGGATCGCTCCCCCCGCCGGTCCCCAGCCTGAACGACTTGCCCACGGAGACCCCCGAGTCGCCGACGCCGGCTCGCGATGAGTTCCATCGGCACGACCCGATCGACCTCGACGCCCGACCGATCATCGCCCGCTCGAAAGTCTCCTTCGTCCGTCCGCGACGCATTCTGGTGGAGCCCGATGGCCAGCTGATCGTGGCCGACTGGGGGGCCGGCACCCTCCTGCGGATTTCGCCCGATGACAAAACGACCGTCCTCGCGAACGGCCTCAACGAACCGGCCGGACTCGCCCGCGACACGCAGGGCAACATCTACGTCAGTTCGCATGCGGGCGGAGTCGTCCACGCGGGAACGATCGTGAAGATCAGCGCGATGGGCGAACAGTCGATCGTGGCCGAAGGGCTCACCGGTCCGACGGCCCTTGCCTTCGACCCGAGCGGATACCTCTGTGTCGCCCACTTCCACAATGATGAAGTGCTGCGGATCTCGCCGACGGGCCAGGTGAACGTCCTCGTCGGCGACATCCCTGCACCGTCGGCGCTTGTCTTCGACGCCTCTGGAACGCTCTATATCGCCAGCTCCACCGAAGGCGTCGTCTATCAGTTGCCCGCGATGGGCGGCATGGGCGGGCTTTCGGTGTTCGCCCGCGGCCTGCAGGTTCCCTCCGATCTTGCGATCGATCCGGAAGGCCACCTCATTGCAGCGAACTTCGCCGGAAACGAGCTTTCGTACCTCGACGGAAAAAACGCGCCGACGCTGTTCGCCGTCGTCCCCAAAGGAACGATCGCCCAGGCCTTCGACCTGGCGGGCAATCTCGTGCTGGTCAACTGGGACTTCCAGTTGCTGATGCGCGTGACGATGCAGCTCAGCGTCCCCTGCCCGCACTGCGGCAAACCGATCCCGTTGCGTTTCCGCCCGCGTCAGACCGACGTGAAGCCGGCCAAGCCCGAGAAAAAGTCGCCGGTGATCTGAGGGTTGGAAGGCGAACCGCGTCTCGATTGTGAGGCCCCGCGCCCGCCTGGCGTCGTGCGGAGGCTGTCTCGCGCGGCGGCCGCGTTCAGATCCGCCGCTTCTTGACCGGCGATCCGTAGCATTCGGCGCCACGTCGACTTTGGCGCCTCGCTCGCTTAGGGCCGTGCCCGAGGTGCGGGCATTGCGCCCCCACTGTGAAAACACCTCCGGATTGAATACGATCGGAGATGAAGACACCGTCATGCCGCGCATCCTTCGCCATCGGGACATTTCCGGCGTAAGGCCCGGCAAAGTTCGAAATCCGCCGGCGTGCGGACCTCATATTCGAAGACTCATCGAACACCACCTGGAAAGCGGAGCCTATGGCGTCGACACTGGATGTTTATCAGCCCTGTCCGTGCGGAAGCGGAAAGAAGATCAAGTTCTGCTGTCAGAACATTCTGGCCGACATGGAGAAGGTGAGAAAGCTGGTCGACGGGAAGCAGCACCGGGCCGCCCTTCATTCTCTGGAATCGATCGAAAAGAAGTCGCCCAACAACCCGTGGGTCCTGATCACCAAGGCCCAGATGCTGCTGGCCGAAGGGGAGCCGGCGCCCGCGAAGCAGGTGCTTGAGACGCTCCTGCAAGGCCACCCCGAGCATTCCGATGCCGCGGTCCTCTACGCCAACTGTTGCTACGTCGTCGACGGCTACGAAGCGGCGCTGCCGGCCATCCAGCGGGCGCTGCCGCGGGCCAACACCGCTCCAGACCTCGCCGCGCTGCTAGTGATGAGAATCAGCGAGGAGCAGGCGGCGTCGGGAAAGTATCTTTCGGCCCGCCAATACCTCACGCTCGGCCTGCGCTGGGTTCCCGAAGAGCTGCGCCAGGGAGTCTTCTCGCGGCTGGTCGAAATGGAGCAGGACGCGTCGGTCTTCTACCCGCTCCGCAGCGTCCATCACCTGCAGCAGTGGACCGGAGCCGAGGACGAAAACAAGGACTTCGCCAAGGCCTCCCGACTGGCCATGCTGGGCTGCTGGGATGCCGCCGCACGCCACTTCGGCAACCTCGCCGAGAAACACCCCGATTCGGCGGCGCTGTGGCACAACGCCGCCCTCTGCCTCGCCTGGGTTGGCAAAGAAACGCAGGCGGCGGAGGCCTTCCACAAGTCCGCGAAGGCCCAGTCGGTCCATGAGGACGCCGTCGAAGCCGAGACGCTGGCTCAGCTTCTTGACCATCTCAACGGCCCCGACCGCGTCAGTCTGAAGGCCAAGCTCTTCACCGCACCGTCGGTCTCGCGGCTCCTGACCAGGATGGTCGAAGCCCCGCAACTCGCCCGCGACGAACTGGCAACCGAAGAAGAGCAGGCCGACGACGAAGGACGTCCCTTCACCGCCGAGTTCGACGTGCTTGACCGGGCGGTGATGCCCCCCGAAGAAATCGAGCGGGCCTCGGTTCAGGATCTCCCGAAGCTGCTGGGGACGGTCGCCGTCTTTGACGCGGTGCCCGAAAAGGACCTGAAGTCTCAGATTGTGCTGCAGGCATCGGAGCTGACGTTCGAAGCAGCCGAAATCGCGCTGCAAGCCGCCGCAGGGACCGAGATCGAGGTGCAGTCGGACGTTCAGCCGATGGGCCCCGGCATCTCGAAAGAGCTTGCGAATCTCGACCGTTTCTTCTGGCTGCCGGTCGAAGGGCTCGTCCTCTCGGCCCGCCGTCGCCTGGCCGCCGACCGTTGGAGCTGGCTCATCGACGACCTGTGGGCCAACGCCCCGCAGCGCGCCCTCGGCGGCAAGTCGCCGCGCGACGCGGCAGGCGACCCGGCTCTGGTCGTGCCTCTCAAGGCGGCGATCCTTGTCCTTGACGCGTGGGCTATCCAGCGGGAACACATCATCGATGTGCCGGCTCTCTGCCAGGCCTATAAGGTCCCTGCCCCGGAGACGATCCACCCGGCGCCCGACAAGGAAATCCAAAGCTTCTCGGCCATTCAGCTCAACCGCGTCGCCGTGGACGAACTGAGCGACGAGCAACTCGCCAGCACGCTCAACCGCGCCATGCTGCTCGGCCATCGCCGGTTCCTCTATGACGTGCTGAAGGCGGTCGCCAACCGCACTGCCCTCCACGCCAGCGTCAACATGGAGCGCGTTTACACGAGCCTCGTCGGCATCTGCCGGGCCCTCGGCAAGAAGGAAGAAGCCCTCGAGTGGGTCCGCCGCGGGCAGGAATCGACCAAGGGGGCGCAGAACGCCTTCGAGGCGCAGATGAGCTGGGAGATGACCGAGCTGTCGACGCGTGCCGAAGACCCCAGCGATCCCGCGATCGCGGCGTTGCTGCGTCGGTTCTACCAGTATTACGGCCGCAAGATCCCGCAGATCGTTCCCGTCATCGAACGCCTGTGTGCGACCTTCGGCATCGACGTCCCGGATGACTTTCAAGACTCGACGGGTGGATTGGTCGGAGCGGGATCGACCTCGGCCGGCGGTGTCTGGACTCCCGGAAGCACGACCGAAGCTCCGAAGAAACTGTGGCTCCCGGGACAGTGATCGATCCGATGAAATGCATCGCGATGCGGCGCTGGAGGACCGCTTTCCTGAAGAACTCCTGATTTTTTCGGAGAACACAATCGCCGGGCAACGCAGCGGTTCGTAGCACGGGCACTCATGCCCGTGCGAAAATCGTGTTCTCGTGGGGTGCACGGGCATGAGTGCCCGTGCTACGTCCCGACATCATTTTCCATCAAAGACTGGATCTGCTTTCGTCGCGTCCCGACATGACGCGTTGGACATTCGCATGGCTTCCCCGCACCAATGCACCGGTTACGAACCAACCGCCCACTTGACGCGGCGTCAGTGCCTGAACCGTGTCGGGCTCGGACTCGGCGGGATCGCGCTGGCTGAATTGCTGAGCGGCGGGAGCCGGGCCGATGAATCCGGTTCGCCGGCAAGTGCGGCATCCGCCGATGCCGCCACGATCGGCGCTCATTTCGCTCCCAAGGCGAAGCGTGTCATCTACCTGTTCCAGTCGGGCGGTCCCTCGCACCTCGATCTCTATGACCACAAGCCGCTTCTCAACGAGCGGCACGGCCAGCAGATTCCCGATTCGGTGCGAGGCCAGCAGCGGCTGACGGGGATGTCGGCCAACCAGAGTTCCATCCCGCTCGCGGGCTCGCCCTTCCAGTTCATCCGGCATGGCAAGTCTGGCCAGTCCCTCAGCGAGATGCTCCCGCACCTCGGCGGCGTCGCCGACGACCTGTGCGTGATCCGCTCGATGTACACCGAGTCGATCAATCACGGCCCGGGCGTGACGTTCATGCAGACCGGATCGCAGATCCCCGGCCGTCCCAGCCTCGGAGCATGGATGGACTACGGGCTCGGCGGCGAGAACCAGAATCTTCCATCGTTCGTCGTGCTGATCACCAAGAACAAAGGGGGCCAGCCCCTCATGTCGCACCTCTGGGGCGCGGGTTTCCTCCCGGCACGCCACCAGGGAGTGCGGTTCCGATCGGGGGGCGATCCCGTCCTCTACCTCGGCAATCCCGCCGGCGTCTCGCCCGAGAGCCGACGCCTCGCGCTCGACGGCCTGAAGGCCCTCCACGAGCATCAGCTCGAATCGATTCCCGATACCGAAATCAGCGCCCGGATCGCCAACTACGAGATGGCCTTCCGCATGCAGTCGAGCGTTCCGGAAGTGACCGACTTCCGCGACGAGCCGGCGCACGTCTTCGACCTCTACGGAGCCGACTCGCGCGATCCGGGAACCTTCGCCGCGAACTGCTTGCTCGCCCGGCGACTGGCCGAGCGCGGCGTGAAGTTCATCCAACTGTACCACCAGGACTGGGACCATCACGGCGGGCTTCCCGCCGCTATCCGCAATGAAACGAAGCAGACCGATCAGGCTGCCGCCGCCCTCATCACCGACCTCAAGCGCCGCGGCCTCCTGGACGAAACTCTGGTCGTGTGGGGAGGCGAATTCGGCCGCACCTCGTACTGCCAGGGAACGCTGTCGACCAACGGTTTCGGCCGCGACCACCATCCGCGATGCTTCACTGTCTGGATGGCCGGCGGCGGCGTGAAACCGGGGACGTCCTGGGGCGAGACCTGTGAATTCGGCTACAACATCGCCCGCGACCCCGTCCACATCCACGACCTGCACGCGACCATTCTCCACCTGCTCGGCATTGACCACGAGCGTCTCACCTACAAGTTCCAGGGGCGGCGCTATCGCCTGACCGACGTCCACGGGAAAGTCGTGCAGGGCATCCTCGCCTGACTCAATTCACCGGGCGTTGCCGGAAAACCGTGCGGGAGCGTAGCAAGGGCACTCATGCCCGTGCGAGAATCGCGTTCTCATCGGACACACGGGCAAGAGTGTCCGTGCTCCCAATCGGCGGATGGCTCCGCGCTCGGATTTTCTGACAACACCTTGTTTATTCGGCCTCAATGTCTTCGGGGCCGCTCCCTTCTTTCCGATCATTCCATGACCGCTCAATCGAATGCATGGCTGGCGGGCTTTATCGGGGCCGGCCAGATGGCGACCGCCCTCGCCCGCGGGTTTGTGAAGTCCGGTTTCCTCCCCGCCGAGCGGATCGTGGCGTCCGACCCCATCGCCGAAATCCGCACCCGCTTCATCGAAGAGACCGGGGGACGCTGTGTGGCGTCCAATGCGGACGTCGCCCGCGAAGCCGACGTGCTGTTCCTGGCGGTCAAGCCGCAACAGATGCCCGCGGTGCTTGAGGAACTTTCGGGCGTCGTCACCGCACGGCATCTCGTCGTGTCGATCGCCGCGGGCGTTCCGCTGAAGGCCATGACGCGGCTCGGCGCGTCCGCGCGGCTCGTGCGGGTAATGCCCAACACTCCCTGCCTGCTGGGAGAGGGAGCCTCAGCCTTCGCCCTGGGAGGCGGAGCAAACGACGATGACGGGCGCCTCGTCGAGCAAATGCTCTCGACCGTCGGACTGGCGGCCCGTGTGCCCGAAAAGCTGCTCGACGCCGTGACCGGTTTGTCGGGGAGCGGTCCTGCCTATGCCTACCTGATGATCGAAGCGCTGAGCGACGGCGGAGTGCGAATGGGCTTGCCGCGCGACGTCGCCACGCGCTTGGCCGCTCAGACGTTGCTGGGAGCCGCACGCATGGTCCTGGAGACCGGCAAGCATCCCGGGGCGTTGAAGGACGCGGTCACCAGCCCCGGCGGCACCACGATCGCCGGACTGCACGAACTGGAGCGCGGCGGCCTGCGCGGTTGCCTGATGAACGCCGTCGAAGCTGCGACGCTGCGGGCGACCGAGCTCGCCGGCCCGACGTGAATCCTCGATTGCACGGAACTTTCCGCCGGCATTCTGTCCGGAGTGCGACGCAGGCGCGCACGACAAACCGTTATTTCGCGCGGGACATCCACGGGCTGACGCTGGCAACGAGATTCGCCGCAAGTGGAAAGCCGATTCGGTCTTGCCGTGCGGGGCGGGGTTCGTCACCATCACCGGCGTGAGGTCGGAGCGGCTGGCCCGCGAACTCCCCTCTGGACCGTCTCAGGACAAGGATTTCCGCAATGTCAGCTGCCGATTCGACCGGTCCGGCTCCCGCGGCGCCCCGCCGCTCGCTCGTTCGCGGCGCGTTGTTCGCCGGAGGCCTCAGCGTGTCCCTGATCGTCGGCGCCAACTCGTTGCGATCAGAAACGAAATCGCCCGAGATGCCGTTCGACGCCGAACGGGCCTATGGCTATCTGGTGAAGATCTGCCGCATCGGCTCGCGGATGAGCGGTTCGACCGGCATGTCCGAGCAGCTGAAGCTCGTTTCCGAGCACTTTCAGAAGCTGGGGGCCGAAGTCAAGTTTCAGTCGTTCGACGCCCCCCACCCGCTGACGGGTGATCCGGTGCGGATGCACAACATCCTCGTGGCCTGGCAGCCGCAAGCCAAGGAGCGAGTCCTGATCGCCTGCCACTACGACACCCGCCCCTTCCCGGACATGGACCGCACCAATCCCCGGGGACCGTTCGTTGGGGCCAACGATGGAGCCAGCGGCGTGGCCCTATTCATGGAGATGGGCAACCACATGGCGAAGATCAAGCCGACGCTGGGAGTCGACTTCATCCTGTTCGACGGCGAAGAGCTCGTCTACGACCGCACCGGAAAGTATTTCCTCGGCTCCGAGCACTTCGCGAAGCAGTACCGCGATCACCCGCCGGCCCACACGTATCGCTACGGCATCGTCGTCGACATGATCGGGGACAAGAACCTGCGAATCGCCCAGGAAAAGAACAGCGTCAAGCTGGCGCCCGAGCCGACGAAGAGCCTGTGGGCCGCCGCGAAGGCGCTCGACGTCAAGGAGTTCGTCCCGAAGGTGGAATACGAGGTTCAGGACGATCACCTGCCACTCAACGACGTCGCGAAGATTCCCACCTGCGACGTGATCGACTTCGACTATCCCTACTGGCACACGACGCAGGACGTGCCGCAGAACTGTGACGGCAAAAGCCTGGCCAAAGTGGCTCGCGTTCTGACGTACTGGATCCAGAACGTCCCTGAGTCAAAGCGGCGACGGTAGTAATTCGGGTTCTTTATTCGCGATGATTCGCGTCATTCGCGGGCCGCTCTTTTCGCCCTCTTTCCCGCCTGCAACTCGCACCAGGGCGTCGACGCTCCATGCTCCCCTTCGATTTCAGCGGTGATTCCGCGCCCTCGGGTTCGTTGGTCGTGACGATCCCTGCCGGCATCCGGCGGAAGCGAGCCCTCCTGGGGATCCTGGCCCGCGAGTTGTACTTCCCGGGGTATTTCGGCTGGAACTGGGACGCGCTGTCCGATTGCCTGCGCGATCTCCACTGGGTCCAGCCACCACGCCCCGTGGTGCTGCAGCATCGCGACGTCCCATTCGCCCCCGAGACCTCGATGCGAGCGATCTATCTCGACATACTTCGCGAGGCCGCCGCCTCGTGGAAGGAAGACGATTCGCCACGGCTCGTGGTGCAGTTTCCGGCCGCCGCGCGGGACGACCTCACGGCAGCCCTCAATGCTCCCCATCCCTGACGCCCGGGCTGGTCTGCCCCCCCTAAGTCGATCCTCGCTCTTTGCGGTCCGGCGTCGCCTGCGCTGCGGTCGAGCTCGTCGATGCAGCCGCCTCGGGAATTGACGAGCCATGCGGGTCGATGGGCGGCTGCTGAAGCTCGTCGGCGATCTCCTGTTGCAGCGACGAGTCGAGATAGTGTTCGACGCGTTCCGCCGGCTGGTGCAGATGATCGCCCGCAAGGGGAAAGTGCCGTGCGAGGTAGCTCTCCCAGAGTCGATGCGCCCTCACCAGATCCCTTGCGGACGACCGTCCCTGCTCGGTCAACCGCAGTCCTTCCACGCCGGCCTTGATGTCTCCCCGGCTGCGCAGCATTGCAAGGGCGACGCGGGTGAAAATGGGGCCGCCGGTCGCCAGCATCTTCAGCAGGTCGACGCGGGGACAGCCCGACCCCGGGTGCCTCTCGTCGAGACGATAGAGCAATCCCAGCACATCTTCCCGGACGATTCGCAATCCCAGGCGCGCCTGCTGCCATGCCTGGCTGACGATGCCGCGGCGCGGGGCGAAGATCATGGCGGCCACGAAGAGCATCCCGCTGGCGAATGCCATCATTCCGGCCGTGCTGGCGTCTTGAACGTCGGGAAACCCGAGCGGTCCGAAAATGATCGCCGGCAGCGTGATCGCCAGCGCGTGACCGAGGACCGCCCCGGACGCCGCAAGAATCAAGGCGATGATCAGCACCCCGGCGAGCGATTCGCTCAGCAGCGTGGCCGTCGCTGCCGGAACGATCAGCATCGCAATGACCAGGATGCTGCCGACGCTTTCAAACGCGGCGGTGAGCGTCGCGGCCGTCACAGCCATGAGAAGATAGTTGACCAGCCGGGCATTGATGCCGAGCGTGTTCGCGAGGGACGGGTCGAAGGTCGTCACCCGCAGTTCCTTGAAGAATGCAGCCGTCAGCAGCAGGTTGACCGCCAGCATTCCTCCGTTGACGAGCGTCGCCCGCGGGATCCCTTCTTCTCCAAGCGACACCGCCTCAATCATTCCGTAGAGGACGCAGTCCGGATCAATGTGGACGCTGTCTGCCACGGCGCGGATCAGCAGCAGGCCGAGCGCAAAAAGCGTCGTGAACACCACACCGAGGGCGGCGCTGCTTTCGACACGGCCGGCATTCTGGACTGCTTCCGTCAGCACGGACGACAGAATGCCCACGACAATGGCGCCGACGAACATCGCCGCGTGCGGGGTTCCATGCGCCGCGCCGATCCATCCGAGCCGTTGCAGCCACCCCGTCGCCAGGTAGGCTCCGACGATTCCCAGCAGCACGGTGTGGCTCAGCGCATCGCCGATCAGGCTTTGACGTCTCAGGACGAGGAAAACGCCGGGCACCGCACACGCCATTGCGGCGAGCGCCCCGGTCACGGCGATCCAGGTGTCGAGGAGTTCCCAACTCGAAATCCGCACGACAAATTCGGACATGCAGTACGACCGATTCCGAAATGTGTCAGGTGTCGCCGACCCTGGTCTGGCCGTCGAGGCTGCGATGATCCTCGTCCAGCCGCGGCCAAGAGAGGACGAATCGCGAGCCCGACCCGGGGCGGCTCTCCACGGTGATTTCGCCTCCGTGCTCGCGGAGAATCTTCTGGCTGACGGCAAGTCCCAGGCCTGTGCCGCGGGCTCCCTTGGTCGACTCGAAAATATTGAAGAGCCGCGGCAATTGCTCCGGAGCGATTCCCGGCCCATTGTCGCTGACCGCGACGTATACGTGGTCGGTCCCCTGCATTTGCCCCGTCCGAACCAGCACCTGCCCCTCGGGCATCCCTTCCACGGCATCGATCGCGTTCGTCACGATGTTCAGGACCGCCCGGTGGATGTTCTCCGCATCGAACATCGCCGGGGGAAGCACCTGCGACAGGTCAGCCGTCAGAATCACTCCGCATTCCTCCGCCCGCGATTGCATCAGCTCGCAGACGTCGGCGACCGTGGCATTCAGGTCGGCCGCCTGCATCACCGGCTTTCGTTCCTTGCTGAACGTCAGCATGTCCATCACGAGGTGGTAGATCTTGTTCTGGTTTTTCTCGACGATGGCCCATCCCTTGCGCAGCAGATCCTCCTTGTGATCGCGCAGGCCCATGTCGATGAGGTAGCTGCCGCCGCGGACCCCTTGCAGAATGTTCTTGATGTGATGGCTGAGGACGGCAATGGTCTGCCCCATGGCCGCGAGTCGTTCGGCCTTGACGAGGGCCTGTTGGTAGCGGCTGCTTTCGACGGCGAGCGCGGACTGCCGGCCGATGGCAAGCAGCAATCGGAGGTGAGCGTCGGTAAAGCGGTGCGGGGCGCTGGGATCGAGCAGCACTTTCTCGGAGGGCGTGGTGGTGTCGAGATAGAGGACGCCAAGCAGGTCGACGCGGCCCTGCAGCGGGACGCAGATGGCTTCGCGAATCCCCGCCTGCACAATGCTCTGGCCGGGCTCGAATCGCTGATCGGTCCTGGCATCGCTGGTTCGGACGCCGGTGCCGTTCTGCATGACGTAATCGACGATGCTGCGGGAGACGGGCATGCGGTCGTCCGAGCCGCGGCCGCCCCTCGCCCCGAAGGCCCATGGGACGAGGTGTCCGTTGGGGTCCTTGAGCAACAGGCACCCCCGGTCGGCCGCGATCGCCTCGATGCTGAGGTCGAGAATCCGCCGCATCAGGTCGTCGAGGGACGCATACGGGCTCGCCGCCTCTTCGGAAATCCGATAGAGCGTTTGCAGGCTCGCGAGCGACTGGGCGACGTCCGAACGTTCGGCGGGTGCTGTCCGGTCCAGCAGCGTCTGGGCCGACATTCCATCGACCGCCGCGATGATGTGCGATCGATCATCCGGATGATCGGGAGCAAGGAAGCTGACGCGGTTGGAAGCGGGTTCCGCCGCTCGCGGTTCGTCGGTCGTCGTAAACAGGAAGACCGTTCGTCCGACCTGGATCTGATCTCCGTGTTTGAGCTCGCACAGCCGCGTCTGCTGACCATTCACGAAGGTTCCGTTGGCGCTGTTGCGGTCCGACAGCATCCAGCGGCCATTTTCATTGCGGATGAGAGCGTGCTGGCGTGAGACTTCGGTGTCGAGGACTCGGATTTCGTTTCGTACGCCGCGTCCCACGCTGACGGCGGGAGGGCCGGGCACGCCGGTAGCGGGATCCGGGCCGAGCTCGAAACGGCTCCCCTGATCGACTCCCTGAATGACGAGTAACGTCGCCTGTGCCACGAAATCGTCTCGCGTGCCGGACACCGGTTCCCGTGACGAACGCCCCGGTATCATAGCAGCCTCGGGGGAACAATGACGAACGTCGCGTCTCTCAATCGAGATCTGCGGACGAGCTGTTCGTCCCTTCAAGGCGATTCAAGGCCGATGTTCCACGCGGACATTTGCCCAGCTGACAGGAATCTCGGGCTGGAGATCCGGGATTCGGCGAAGGATGTCTTCGGCTTCGGTGAAGCGCTTCTGCTGGGCCAGCACAAATCCGAGTCCCACGAGCGCATCGCGATGATCGGAACGACGGTTCAAGACTTGGTGATATCGCGTTTCCGCGTCGCTCCACCGTTCCAGCTTCTTGAGAAGCTCTGCCCACCGAAAGAGAGTTTCCACATCGTCCGGCCGCAGCAACGACGCGCGGCGCCGCCACGGTTCGGCATCCTGGAGCCGTCCCTGTGATTCGAGCAAAGCGGCCAGGTTGCAAACGGCATCAAGATACTCGGGATTCGCGCTGAGGCTGGCCCGAAAGGCACGCTCGGCATCGTTGTGACGCCCCGCGGCGCGATACCCCACACCGAGGTTGTTCCACGCGTCGAAGAGGGCGGGATGATCGGCGACGAGTCCTTCGAGCAGCGCGAGACTCTCGGCGACCCGCCCCGCCTGCAGCAGACAGCTGCCATGGAGCAGCCGGGACGAAGGATTCGACATGCCGGCGGCCGCGATGCGTGCGTAGTGGCGATCGGCCGCGGCAAAGTCGCCGGCGCGGTGTCGTTCCATGGCGGCCGCCAGTTCGTCGTCGATTGAAGACACGCGCCGCTCCTGACCGCCACGAAGGTTTCCGCAGATCCTCCGATGCTATAAAGAAAGGCGGCCCGCCGAAACCGGAGGGCCGCCTGGGGGCATCCTTGCAGGAATGACGAAAGTGCCTGGCGACCGGGCGGGGATCAGCGACGATCCTTGTCACTGACAATGAGCCCGCCGGCTTTCCGACCCTTCGATCTCATGCGCTCAGTAAGTTGGAAGCGACTGCAGCGGAGCCATCGCCGTCTGTGCGAAGCTCGGCCCCATGGCGACCGGCGCAGGGAACGCTGGACCGCTCGAAGCGGTCATCGTGTCCATCGGCCCGAAGTTCGCACCCTGCGGGCCGTAGACCGGAGCGCCGACGCCGCAGTTACCACTCGGACAGCCGCCGCCGTACGGGGCAGCATAGCCGGTGCCGCAGCTATTGCACGGACTGGGAGCGTAGCCGTACGACGGAGTGCAGCAGCCGCCGCCGCTGGGGGCGTAGCTGCAGCAGCCGCCGTGGCCGAGGCCACAGCAGCAGCCCGTTGATCCCGCCGCCAATACGGCAGCGAGAATCGCATAGGCGAGGGTCTTCATGGAAAGTCCTTTCCGTTCGAGAGGATGGAGGCGAGGGAATCGCCGGGAGGGGTCGGATGGGGGATGGTCTGAACGGTTGGAAAACCGCGCCCGGGGAAGGGCTCCGCCAAAGGAATTGACGGTCGCCGCAGGCAAGGCCCGCCTGCGGATTGAGAGGGGAGGCCGCGTCCGCCCGCACGGAAACCGTGCTCTCGGCAGCGACTGTCGGAAACTTAAGTGGATTTCGAAAATCGGTCAACAGGAATTCGCGCAACGGCCATCCGCCCAGCCGCCGCGCGCAAACGGCGTTGACGCGAGAGCATAGGGAAGCCTCGCCGGCAAATGTCGCGAATCATCGCGAATGAAGGCGGGGCCGAATGAGTCGGCACACGTTCCCGCCCAACGAGCCTTGGCGAAACGATCCCACTCCATTCCCAACTCTGATCCTGCTTCAATTCGCGGGCAAGTTCTTGTCTATTTCAGTTTCTGCGACACGGCGCAGTGTGACACGCCGCAGACAGAGCAGGCCAGACAGGACGAATGTCTCTCCGCGGAACGCTCGTCTGCCATGCGCTGGCTTGCACGACAAATCCCTTGCCGCTTGCGTTCTATGTGGCGTATGCTGAAAACACCGGCTTCGACGGGCCATCGGAGCCCGTGCCGCCGCGTTCCATTCCGTTCCCGCTGACTGCGTCACACCGCATGGATTCCGAGCGTTCTCGCGACGGAAAAACCAGCGGAGAGCGAGCCGTGTACCTCGTTCTTCGCGAGGGAAATTCCTGGCGCGACGTCTTCCGACTCACCCCAGGGCAGGTGACGACGCTCGGCCGCGCGCCGACGAACCGCATCGTCATCCGCGACGACGTCTGCAGCCGGAACCACTGCGAGATCTTTCAGACAGGCCTCGGCTGGACCCTTCGCGACCTGGGGAGCCGCAACGGAACGGTCGTCAACGGAAAACGGATCATTTCCGATTGGGAAATGGACGAAGGGGACATCGTCCAGATCGGTAAGACGCAGCTCGGCTTCACCCGCGATATCTCGAAGCCGCTCCCGCAGTTCGGCAACGCGGAATCGACCGTCGGCGACACGGCGACCGACATCGCGACGATCAATCCCGACGAACCGCCCAGCGCCGATTCGTCCGGCGAAATCGACGCGGTGGACGCTCGCGAACCGGACATTCTCCATCGGACGCGGGAGACGCGTTACAACGCGATCGACGGCGCTCCGGACCGCGAGAATATGGTCGAGGACTTGCGCAAGCTTTACCGCCTCGCCATCGACATGGGCGCCTGCAAAGACTGCAAGTCCCTCTGCGACACGGTGCTGACGGGCCTCCTCGATGCGGTCTCGGCCGATATCGGCGCAATCCTGCTCCTCCCGGTTAAAGCGACGACGAACCCCTCTCCCGACCGTCTGCAGGTGGTGGCTTACCGCCTGAAATCGAACCAGCCCTACGAACGTGTCTCCGACACGCTCTCCCGGATCGCGCTCGTGAATCGCGAAGCGATCCTGGCCAACGTCTGCGACGACCACCGCCTGTCGACACGCGACAGCCTCGGCCTGATGCAGGCCCGCACTGTCATTTGTGCTCCGATCCGCCGACAGGATGCCATCCACGGACTCGTTCACCTTTACAGCACCAACACGGACAACCCGCTTGACCGCTCGGATCTCGAGTTCACGCTGGCCGTCGCCGACCAGCTCGCCCTGGCTCTCGACAACCTCCAGGAACGCGAAAGCCTGCAGGTCGGACTCGCCCGTATCGAAGATGAAAACCTGAACCTGCGGCGGCAGCTCGAGCTGGGCGACCGGATTGTCGGCGACAGCCCCAGCGTTCAGAAGCTCCGTCAGACGATTGCCCGCGTCGCGCCGACGTCGGCCACCGCCTTGATCCGCGGCGAAAGCGGAGTCGGAAAGGAGCTCGTCGCCCGCGCCATTCACAATGGCAGCGACCGGGCGGACGGGCCGTTCGTCTGCATGAACTGCGCCGCTCTCAGCGAGAGCCTGCTCGAAAGCGAGCTGTTCGGCCACGAGAAAGGCTCGTTCACGGGGGCCGTGGGCCGCAAGATCGGAAAGTTCGAGCAGGCCCATCGGGGAACGTTGTTCCTCGACGAAGTCGGCGAGATGAGCCAGTCGATCCAGGCGAAGTTCCTGCGCGTGCTGGAAGGGCATCCCTTCGAGCGCGTCGGCGGCGGCACCCCGGTGCTCGTCGATGTCCGCGTGGTGGCCGCCACGAACCGCGACCTCGAACACGCCGTGACCGACTCGACCTTCCGCCGCGACCTCTACTTCCGCCTGCATGTGCTGGAACTTGTGGTCGACCCGCTGCGGAAACGCAAATCCGACATCCCGCTCCTGGCCAACCACTTCCTTGAACGTTTTGCCCGCAAGACAAACAAGCCTCCGAAGCGGCTCTCGCGCGAATCGCTGGATGCGCTGCTTGCGTACGACTGGCCGGGGAACATCCGCGAACTTCAGAACGTCGTCGAGCGGGCGTGCATTCTGAGCAACGACGGCGAGTGGATCGATGAGCAGGACATCCAGCTCTCCACGCTTGGCCGCCCGCAGGAGACCGGCTATCGCGAAGTGACGCTCGACCTGCTGGAACAGCAGCATATCCTGGCGACGCTCGAAAAGACGCACTGGAACAAGTCGCGTGCGGCACAGATTCTGGGCATCGAACGCTCGACGCTCGACCGGAAGCTCAAGCGATACAACGTCGACCGCCCCGGCGAGGAATAGCGACCGAGCGAGAATACGCTCAATCGAACGGGATCGTCACTTCGAGAGACACGTGCAGGGTGCGTTCAGCCTCGCCCCGCCGCTTCCACGGAATAGGTCGGATCGTCCTCGCTCCAGCGGATATCGCCGGACGGTCCGTAGATCGGCGGCACCACCGGGACATCGGCCATCCGCAACCACGTCTGCACCTGCGTTCGATGATGGCAGGTGTGAAGTACCCGCCGCCAGAACGTCCAGATCCGCTGGCGTCGCAGGCCGCCGAAGAACGGCATCTCAGTCATCCACCAGTCGGTCGTCGCTTCGGCCAATTGCGGCAGCCGCGCCTTCGCAAACTGGACATAGCGCTCGACATAGTCCGCCGTAGCGGGGGCTTCCCCCGGCGGCAACAGGCTTTCGGCCGACGGCTCGCTCAAGCCGACGAACTGAGCGAAGAACCGCCGCTCGGACAGAATCTGGTGAACCAGGATCGTGCGGATCGTGTTGACGCGCGGGTGCGGCTTGAAGTCGAGCAGCGCATCGGGCACCGCTTCCCAGACGGTGACGGTCTTGTTGGTCTCGCTGGCGTAGGTCGTCAGGAGATGCTGAAAGACGGGCTCGCGGGCCGTGGGAATCGCATCGTCCGGAATCGCGATGTGAGAGTATCGCATCGTTCCACCTCCTCGATCGCTGTTCGACCCTACAAGAGCTCGCCCTTCCAGACGGTCACCGCCCGTCCTCCCAGCACCACGCGATCCCCCTTCAGTTCCAGCCGCAGCACGCCGCCGCGGGCCGAGGCCTGATACGCCATCAGTTTCGTCTTTCCCAGGCGATCCGCCCAGTAAGGCGTCAGGCAGCAATGGGCCGACCCGCACACCGGATCCTCGTTCACTCCGCAATTCGGCGCGAAAAACCGCGACACGAAGTCGTACTTCGGATCGTCCGAGGGAGCGGTGGCGATGACGCCCCGTACGGGAATCCGCGCCAATTGGACATAGTCCGGCTGAAGGCTTCGCACATCGTGTGCGGTCTCGAACACCGTCAGCAGGTCGAACCGCGAGCGGCCGACGAACATCGGACGGGCTCCCAGCGAATCACAAAGCAGGTCCGACGATTCCGCCGGTCCGGGAGGGGTCGCGGGAAAATCAAGCTCGATGAAGTCTCCGTCCCGCCTGCAGGTCAGCCAGCCGCTCTTCGTCTGAAACCGCAGCACTTCCGCCCGGGGAACGGTTCCCGAATGCCAGAGCGCGTGAGCCGCCGCCAGCGTCGCATGCCCGCACAGGTCGACTTCGATCGTCGGCGTGAACCATCGCAGTTCGAGTCCCGCTTCCAACGGCCGAACGAACGCGGTCTCGGAGAGGTTCATCTCCGCCGCGACCGCCTGCATCCACGCGGGATCCGCTTCGGCGTCAAGCCAGCAGACCGCCGCCGGGTTTCCGCCGAAGGGACGGTCCGTGAAGGCATCCACCTGCCAGCACCGGATGGGACCTTGAGACGATTTCAACTTTTGACTCCTCATGTCCTGCCGACGTCGGCACAAGATCGCGACGGGACGGCTCTCCGTGAACGACGACGCCCGGCTCTGGACGAGCCGGGCGTCGAATTCAACAGTCGATCCACGCGTCCCGCCGGGCTCAGTTCGCGCCGCCGCCCGCCTTCGACTTGGTCTCCGATCCCGCTTCCGGGTCGGCTTGGTCGGCCGGCTTCGGGTCGGCGGGCTTGGCATCGCCCGGCTTGGCTTCGGGCGTGGCGGGCTTCGTGTCGGTCTTCGGCGTCGGTGGCTTCGGCGGGGCCGAATCGCAACCGGCAAGGACGACGGCCAGACCCAGAACCGCAAAGCCCGCGATCGCGCGGACCGAGTTGATCAGCTTCGACATGAACCCATTCCTCTTCGAAAAGTGAACGCGAAAACCCTGGCGGAGTGCGGCAGGAATTCCCCGATTAGAAGTTTGAAAGAATCGGATTGCAACCGACCGGCGCGGCAGCCATGGGCATTTTTTGTGTTTCCGCCGTCCGAATCCGGAAGACTTCGCCATGAGTTCCCGACTTGATCGAAAGTCCCCTGGAACATTGCCGTGTCAGTCCTGTCACTCCAGCTCGGATGCGCGGAACAGCTTCCTCTGATTCCCCTCAGGCCCCGTCAACGAAGCGTATGACGCGACCGCCTTCGCCACGAAGTCTCGAAACGCGGGCGTGTCGATCTCCTTTCTCCAGTGCACGGTGATCGTCACTTCCTGCCACGCTCCGCCGAGATTCTTCACTCGGACGCGATCGACGCGCCCATAGATCGGCAGTTCGTCCAGGTCATCAATCTGCTTCAGGCCGAGCTTTTCTGCCAGAGCTTCTTCCTTGAACGTGTTCCTCCGGCAGCGGAACTTCAGCGTGAGCAGCCACTCGTCGCCGGCGAGAGCGTGCAGGAACCAGTTGTCCGCTCCCGGCACGGCGGCCTCGACGATGGACTGACTGTTCCAGTTGAGGGGGCCGACCCGATCTTCGCCTTCCAGAAGGTCGGCCACGAATTCCAGCGCGCCCGCTTCCCAACGGCAAGCCGCCCCTTTCAGGCTGAGGTGCTGGGTCAGGTGCCAGTGCCGGCCGTCGATCTGCCAGGGCATCTTCTGATCGCGGCCGATCTGCGCAATGTCGACGTCCCCCTTCCGCTTCTTCGAGACGTCTTCGACGCGGAAGACGTCCCGTTCCGCGCGGGGCTCGGCCGTGAGGATCGGAGCGAGAAGCTCGGCCGTCCACGAGCGGAACGCCGGTTGAGGGTTGAACATTGAGGGTTGAGCGGCAGCATCGACATTGCCATTCGCGCCCGGCGACGTCGGGCGCTTGTTGCGGGCGACGGCGGCCGCTTGCGGGTTCGCAGTGCCTTTCGTCTTACTCTTGCCCTCAACCCTCGACCCTCCACCCTCAACCCCCGCACCAAACCGCGCCACGACGTCTTCCGGCGTCCCCTCCGCGACGATCCATCCCCCGTCGATACCGGCTTCCGGCCCGAGATCGATGATCCAGTCGGCCGTCTTGATGACGTCGAGGTTGTGCTCGATCACCACCACCGTGTTTCCCTTCTCGACGAGGCTGTTGAGAACCTTCAAGAGCTTCGCGATGTCGTCGAAGTGCAGCCCTGTGGTCGGCTCGTCGAGGATGTAGAGCGTGCGGCCGGTGTCGGGTCGCGAGAGTTCGGCGGCAAGCTTCACGCGCTGTGCTTCTCCCCCCGAGAGCGTCGGGGCGGGTTGTCCCAGCGTGAGGTAATCGAGGCCGATGGCGCTGAGCGTCGCCAGCACGCTGCGGATCTTGGGAACGTTGCTGAACAGTTCGAGTGCCTCGCCGATCGGCATATCGAGAACATCGGCGATCGACTTCCCCTTGTACGTGACGGCCAGCGTCTCCTGGTTGTAACGCTTCCCGCGGCACGTTTCGCACTCGACCCACACATCGGGAAGGAAGTGCATCTCGATCCGCTTCTGACCGTTTCCTTCGCAATCTTCGCACCGGCCGCCGGGGCGGTTGAAGCTGAAACGGGCGGGGCGGAACCCTCGCAGCTTCGCCTCGGGCAGGCGCGTGAAGAGCTCGCGCATCAGCTCGAACACGCCGGTGTACGTGGCGGGATTCGAGGCGGGCGTGCTGCCGAGCGGCTGCTGGTCGACGGTGATCGCCTTGTCGATGTATTGCAGTCCGCGAAGCTCGTCGTGCGGGGCGGGGGTTTCATTCGCGCGATGCAGCCTGCGCGCGACCGCCTTGGCCAGAGTATCCTCGATGAGCGAACTCTTACCGGAGCCGCTGACACCCGTGATGCACGTGAACGTCCCCAGCGGGATCCTCAGATCGACGTCCCGCAGGTTGTTGTGCCGACAGCCGAGCAGTTCCAGCCAGCGGGTGGGACGGGGAGGTTGATTGTTGATGGTCGATGGTCGATGGTCCGCAGCCGCTGGAGTCGGCCGCTTCACGCGCGCCACGCTTTTCGCTTGCGGGTTCGCATTGCCCCGCTTCCTGGGGGATTGCGGACCAACCGACGCAGTCGCTGCGTTGGCAGAATCATCTGTGTCGGCGACATCCGCTTTCGGCCCCGCAACGCTTAGCTCAATCCGGCGCCTGAGCGGAATCGGGATGCTGCGACGGCCGGAGAGGTAGTCCCCGGTCAATGAAGTCTTCACCTGCTCAAGTTGTCGCGGGGTTCCCTCGCCCGTGACGGTGCCGCCCAGCCGGCCCGAGCCGGGGCCGAAGTCATAGACGCGGTCGGCGGCTTCGATCACTTCACGGTCATGCTCGACCAGGATCAACGTGTTGCCCAGGTCGCGGAGCTTTTTCAGCGCTTCGAGCAGGCGGCCGTTGTCACGCGGATGCAGGCCGATCGTCGGCTCGTCGAGGATGTAGAGCACGCCGGTGAGGGCGCGGCCGATCTGTCCCGCCAGACGGATTCGCTGCATCTCGCCGCCGGACAGCGTCGGCAGCGTGCGGGCCAGCGTCAGATAGTGCAGCCCGACCTCCACGAGGAACGACAGTCGACTCGTCGCCTCGCGCAGGAGATCGCCGCCGACCTTCTTCCCGTCCGCCTTGAGCTTGATCCCCTTCAGCCATTGGAGTGCCTCCCCCAACGGCAGCGCGCAGAGTTCGCCCAGCGTGCGGCCCTCGAATCGACCCGCCGCCGCATCGTCGCGCAACCGGCTTCCACGGCACGCCGGGCAAGCGACTTCCCCAATGAGGTCCTGAAGAGCCATGCGGTACGCGAACGACACCCGCGACGCTTCTTCCAGTGCCGGATACAGCCCCTTGTACTGGAACTTGAACGTCGCCGGCCCGGACGGCGTCGCGGCGGTTTCGTACCAGCGGTCGCCGGTGCCGTAGAGAATCTGTTGCTGCTGCTGAGGGTCGAGGCGGGCGTATGGCACATCGAGCGGCAGCCGGAGCTCCGTGCTGATCGCCTTCAGCATAGCGGCGAACATCGGACTTTCGCTTGGCTTCGGCCATGCCGCGATGGCCCCTTCGTTGAGCGTGCGTTTCGTGTCGAGCAGTGC
This sequence comes from Planctomycetaceae bacterium, assembly GCA_020850695.1. GTDB lineage: Bacteria > Planctomycetota > Planctomycetia > Planctomycetales > Planctomycetaceae > JADZEF01. Next base: position 35,863 of record JADZEF010000019.1, read on the forward strand.
GGCGAGATTGGTGCCCTGGGCGACGCCAAGCCCTTCGCAGCTGGAACACCAGCCGAGCGGGCTGTTGAACGAGAAGTTGTGCGGAGTGAGCGTCTCGAAGCTTCGCCCGCACTTCTGGCAGGCAAAGTGCATGCTGAAACGATCGACCCGCCATTCGGTTTCGGGGCGGTCTTCTTCGACGTGCGCCGCATGCAGCATCCCACGGCCGAGGTCGAGTCCCGATTCGACTGACTGGGCCAGCCGCGACCGCTTGTCGCCGATGGTCACGCGGTCGACGACCACCTCGACCTGGTGCTTCCGCTTGCGGTCCATCGCCGGAATGTCTTCCAGCCGATACGTCGTGCCGTTGATGCGGACTCGCACGAACCCGGCCTCTTTCAGCCGCGACCAGAGGACGTCGTACTTCTGTCCCACTTCAACTTCCTGCGGGGCCAGCAGCAGCAGCTTCGTCCCCTTCGGCAGCGATTGCAGCTTGTCGATGACCTGATCGGTCGTCTGTGTTTCGACCGGGATTTCGCACTCGGGACAGTGCAAGGTGCCGAGCCGCGTCCAGAGGATGCGAAGGTAGTCGTAGATTTCGGTCACCGTGCCGACCGTCGACCGCGGCGTGTTCCCGACGGTCTTCTGCTCGATGGCGATGGCGGGCGACAAGCCGTGGACGTGCTCGACCTTCGGTTTCGGCATCTGCCCGAGGAACTGCCGTGCGTAGGCGGTCAGCGATTCGACGTATCGCCGCTGTCCGTCCGCATACAGCGTGTCCATGGCCAGCGATGTTTTGCCGCTGCCGCTCGGACCGCAGAAGACGCTCATCTGCTCGCGCGGAATCGTCAGGTCGATGTGCTGCAGGTTGTGCTGAGAGGCGCCCCGGATGGTGATGTCGGCGGTGGCGGGAGAAGGTTGAGGGTTGAGGGTTGAAGGTTGAGGGCGAGAAGTCGCTCGCGACGTAGCGGACTTTCTAGCTTTCGCTTCTGCCTGCTGGCCCTCAACCCTCGACCCATGACCCTCCACCTCGCCCAGCACGGCGCGCAGAGCCCTCCCTGTGTGCGAGGCTTCGCAGCGCGCGACCTCTTCAGGTGTTCCGACCGTGACGATCGTTCCGCCGCCGCTTCCGCCTTCGGGGCCGAGATCGATCACCCAGTCGGCTGTCTTGATGACGTCGAGATTGTGCTCGACGACCAGCACCGTGTTCCCCTGGTCGGCGAAACTGTGCAGGACTTCGAGGAGCTTATGGACGTCGGCGAAGTGCAGGCCCGTCGTCGGTTCATCGAGCAGGTAGATCGTGCGGCCGGTCGAGCGTTTGCCGAGTTCACGGGCGAGCTTGATCCGTTGAGCCTCGCCGCCGGAGAGGGTCGGTGACGGCTGCCCGAGCTTGATGTAATCGAGGCCGACGTCGTGCAGCGTCTGCAGAATGCGGCTGATCTGCGGGTGGTCGGCGAAATGGACCAGCGCCTCCTGCACATCCATGTTGAGGACGTCGGTGATGCTCTTTCCCTTGTAGTGGACTTCGAGCGTCTCACGATTGAATCGCCGCCCCTCGCACACTGGACACGTCACCCAGACATCCGCCAGAAAATCCATTTCGAGCTTGTTGGCTCCGTGCCCCTCGCACGCCTCGCACCGCCCCCCTTCGACGTTGAAGCTGAACCGCCCCGGCTTGTAGCCGCGGACACGCGACTCGGGGAGCTGCGTGAAGAAATCGCGGATGAGATCGAACAGCTTGGTATACGTCGCGGGGTTCGACCGCGGGGTGCGGCCGATCGGAGACTGGTCGATGTCGATGGCCTTGTCGATGTTCTCCAGCCCTTCGACGGCATCGAACGCGCCGGGATGACCGATCCCTTCGTTGATGTCGCGATTGAGAATCTCCCACAGGATGTCGTTGACCAGCGAACTCTTGCCCGACCCGCTGACCCCCGTCACGCAGATGAGCGTGCCCAGCGGACACGAGACGTTGACGTTGCGCAGGTTGTTGTGCCGAGCGCCGCGGAGGGTGAGGGCAGGCGCGGAGGGTTGAGGGTTGAGGGTTGAAAGTTGAGGGTCAGCGGCTGGGTGCGCCTCGTCCGTGGGCAATAACGAACCTTTCCTGCGGGCAACGCTCGCCGCTTCCGGGTTCGCGTTGCCTTTCTTCTTCCTGGATGATTGCGAACCCGCAAGCGTCCTGGGAAGGCTTTCTGGAGCACCCGCCCGCGCATCATCCGCCCTGCCCTCAACCCTCAACCCTCGACCGTCAACTCGCCGGCGCTTCGGCACCTCGATCCGCACCTTGCCCGACAGGTACTGCGCCGTCAGGCTCCGTGGATTCTCGCGAATCTCGTCGAGCGTGCCCTCGGCCACCACTTCGCCGCCGCGCACGCCGGGTCCCGGGCCGAAGTCGACGATATGGTCCGCCGCACGCATCGTCTCTTCGTCGTGTTCGACGACGATGACCGTGTTCCCCTGATCCCGCAGCGAACAGAGCGACTCCAGGAGCATCGTGTTGTCGCGCGGATGCAGCCCGATCGACGGCTCATCGAGAATGTAGACAACGCCCACCAGTCCACAGCCGATCTGGCTCGCGAGCCGGATCCGCTGACTCTCGCCGCCGGAGAGCGTCGGGGCGGTGCGGTCGAGCGTCAGGTAGTCGAGCCCGCATTTCAGCAGGAAGCCCAATCGCCCGCGGATTTCCTTGAGGACCTCTTCCGCAATGAACTGCTGCGTTGGTTCGAGTGCGAGCGATTCAAAGAAGGCATGCGCCTCGGCGATGCTCAGCCCGCAGACGTCCGGCAGGCCAAGCGATGTGGACGCCAGAGAAGTAGCGGTGTCACTCCGTGACACGAAGCTGCCGTTATTGTCCTGGGATTGCGAGAGTTGCTCGGGAGATTGGGAGTCGCTCGAACCGTTCCGCTTCCGGTCGCGGAGCGACCGGGCTACCTTTTTTGGCGTCGGTGCTCCATTCTCGGACGGAGGTGCGGACATCGATCCGTTCGCCGAGCGAGCGCGCAACTGCCGGTATTGATCGCTCGTCGTGGTCAGCTTGACGTGCGCCGCCTGACGGTTGAGACGCGAGCCCCCGCACGACGCGCAGACGGTCTCCTCCATGTACTTTTCGAGCTGCTTCCGCCGCATCGGGTTGGAAGCCTTGCGGTAGCTCTCCAGGAGCTCGGGAACGATTCCCGGCCACGTTCCGCCGTGCTTCCATACCCCGCCGCGGTGCTTCCAGGTGAACGTGATGTTGCGGGGACCGAGGCCGTACAGAAACTGCTTTCGGGCGGCTGCGGGCAGGTCGCGCCACGGCGTCTTGAGGAACGTCCCTTCCTCGATGTCGTGCTCGCGTTCGAGGACAGCCGCGACCCCTTCAAAGAGGTGCTTCTTCCAGCGGCCAAGTTCCTTCCACGAGCCGACGAGGTCCATGCAGCCCTTGGCGAACGACAGCGAGTCGTCGGGGATGAGGCGGCTCAGGATAAAGTCGTGCCGCATTCCGAGGCCGGTGCAGTCGAGGCACATCCCCAGCGGGCTGTTGAAGCTGAAGAGCTGCGGGCTCGGCGGCTCATAGCTGATCTGGCAGTGGGTGCAGGCGTAGTGGGCGGAGTAGAGACGGTCGGCCGTGGAGGGTTGAGGGTTCCGGGTTGAGGGTTCAGGGTTGGCGGATGCTTCAGCCGTTTTGCCCTTGCGGCGCTTTGCGGCCACTTGCGGCGTCGCGGGGCTTTCGGCAAATCCTTGCGAACCCGCAAGCGACGTGGGCGCGTCAGTGGAACTTCCGTCGCCGGAACTCTCGTCGGCGTCCAACCCCTCAACCCTCAACCCATGACCCTCAACCTCCGCCGCGACAATCAAACGGCCGCCGCCCACCCGCAGCGCCGACTCGACCGCCTCGGCCAGCCGCGCTCGACTCGCCTTGCCGGCCACCAGTCGATCGATGACGACTTCGATCGTGTGCTTCATGTGCCGGTCGAGCGAGAGGTCGTCGCTCAACTGCACAACCTCGCCGTTGACCCGCGCCCGGAGATACCCCTGCTTCAGCAGGTCTTCGAACAGGTCGCGATATTCCCCCTTCTGCTGCTGGACGACGGGGGCGAGCACGCTGAATCGCGTTCCCGGTTCGAGCGCGGCGATCGAGTCGATGATCTGGTCGGACGTCTGGGCGGCGATCGGGCGATCGCACTCCGGGCAATATCCCTTGCCGACGCGGGCAAACAGCACCCGCAGATAGTCGTAGACCTCGGTGATCGTGCCGACGGTGCTGCGGGGATTGCGTCCGCTCGTCTTCTGTTGAATGGAGATCGACGGCGCCAGCCCGGTGACCGAGTCGACCTCGGGCTTCGCCATCTGCCCGAGAAACTGGCGGGCGTAACTGGACAGCGATTCGACGTAGCGTCGCTGGCCTTCGGCGTAGAGCGTGTCGAATGCGAGCGAGCTTTTCCCGGAGCCGCTCACCCCGGTCATGCAGATCAATTTATTGCGGGGGAGCCGCAAGTCGACGTTGCGAAGATTATGCTCCCGGGCCCCGCGGATCACGATGTCGGCTTGAGTCATGCCGGGATTGTAGGACGGAATGGACTGAGGGACGAGTGTGCGGGTCGCCGCGAAAACGGGCCACGGAAACGACGGAGCGGACGGAGTTCCGCGGACGTGTGCTTCCCATTCGAGTCGATTGATCCTTCCGTGGTCTCCGTCCCGTCCGTCGTTTCCGTGGCCCTGCCTTTTTCTCACTCCGCAGAGGGAGTCGACGCCTCCGGCGTGCGGGCTGATTCGGGCATGCGGCCGCCGGTGCGGAGGGCTGACTCGGCGACGGCCAGTGTTTCCTCGTCGAGGCCGCAGTTTCGCATCTGACGGAGCGTCGCGTCGATGTCGTACTTGACGCGCTTCAGTTCGACCCGCCCGTCCTCGATGATCGCGTAGGCGGCTCGCGGGTCGCCGTCGCGCGGCTGGCCGACACTGCCCGGGTTGATGACCTGGGTGCGATCGAGCTTCAGGTGGAACGGCAGGTGGGTGTGCCCGACGCACACGAAGTCGGCTTCCACCGATTCAAGCCGGGCGGCCCAGGCCTCGGCGTCGTCGGCCAGGTATTCGTCGAGCGGATCGCGCGGAGTGGCATGGACGAGGTGCAGCGTCGTCCCTTCCAGGCGGACGGTGCGGCTGACGGGCAGCCGCGCGAGGAAGAAGAGATCGGCCCGGCTCATCACGTTCCAGTGCAGGGGACGGGTGACGGCCGCCCATCCGCGATACCCCGAGCCTTGGCGTGGAATGACGCGCTGGGCCACCGCGTGGTCGTGGTTGCCGCGGACGCCGACCGTCGCGTTGCGCCGGACCCAGTCCACGCAGGGGACGGGATCGGTGCCGTAGTCGACCAAATCGCCGAGGAACAGGCAGACGTCGTACCGCTCGCGAATGGCGACGAGAGCCGGCCAGTTCGAATGGATGTCGGCCACCAGAAGAATACGCATGGGAGCATTCTTGGCAGGAATCCGGAACCTGTGAAGTCGTCAGGCAAAAAAGCCCGCCTGTCAGATGTTCGCGAGCTTCCGGTAGACGAACCCGCCGAGCGAGAACTGCACCGCCCCACCCCGCTCCACGTCGAAATGGACTCGCTCTCCCGCCCCGCGCCCCTTCGCCACGCGAAAGTGGAGCGACCCGCTCTCCGGCTCGGCCTTCAGCGTCGCCGGGACGTGCAGGAGATAATCATTGATGGCCGACTTCTCGAATCGCAGTTCTCCCTGCCGCCACACGACGCACAGCGGAACCCCCGGCCGAGCCACATATGTGCCAAGCAGCGGGCGGTATGTCTCAGGCATTTCGACCGCGGACGGCCGGGGAGCGGGCTGCGCTTCGATCGCATCGATGAGCGTATCGAGGATCTCGGTGGTCAGGGGGAGGACCCCCGGGTGCGGCCAGACGTTGGTCAGGCAGATCGCGCCGACACGGTGCATCTTGGAGAATGAAATCTGCGAGGCGAACCCGTGGATACCGCCGCCATGACCGTGGTAGACACGATTCCCCGACCGCACGGCGCGCCACCCCAGGCAGTATCCGACCGACCAGTCCGGCTCGAGGAACTGCGGGCGGTGCATCTCTTCGAGCGTCTGCCCGCACAACACGCTTGTTCCTTCGCCGGTGCGGAACTGGAGCGAAATCCAGCGGGCAAGGTCGTGCGGAGAGGAATGCAACTGACCGCAGGGGCCAATCGCGTTCAGCCGGATGTCTGGAGCCGGATCCCAGCCGTCCGAATAGAGGGACGGCAGGTAACCCACGGCGAACTTCCGACGCGACTCGGCGTCGAGTTCGAACACGCTCGAATTCATTCCGAGCGGCGCCAGCAGCGTCGACTTGAGGAAGTCGAAGTAGGGCTGACCGGAGATACGGGCGACGACCTCGCCCAGCAGCCCATATGCGAGGTTGGAGTACTTGAAAGCGGAGTCCTGCGGGATGACGACTTCCATCTGGGGAAACGACTTGAGCAACTCGTCCCGCCGGGGAAACTCGAGGGCATCCCAGCAGGGGAGCGGCGCTTCGGTCTCGATCCCCGCATGGTGGCACATGAGGCGACGCAGCGTGACTCCTTCGACGCTTCCCGCACGCGGCTTGACGGCCTTGTATTCGGGAAGGAACCGGACCAGCGGGTCATCAAGATTCAGTTTTCCTGCATCCCGCAGGTGCAGGATGCAACCCGCCGTCAGCGTCTTGGTGATCGATGCGATGCGGAAGAGCGTGTGCTCATCAGGAACGCGTTTCGCCGCGACATCGGCGAAGCCGAATCCATGGAACCACGCCAGTTTCTGGTCCAGGACGATGCCGACCGCCAGCCCGGGCATCCTCTGCGTTTGAACGGCCTTTTCCAACCGCTCGGTCAGTCTTGGAGTGATCGACACGAGAGCATCGGCGGACATGGAAGTTCTTTCGGTTGGCAGATCCATAGAGGCGTCTGATCGTCTTTCGCTCCACGCAGCAGACTTCATCCTGCGGCGGTGGCAGGGCCGGCTGTGGACTGTGTCGTTGAGTGGTGGCGGGGTTGGTGCAAGGTTCGCCAAACCAGGCTACCCTTGACCTGCCGGCACGTAGCCTACGCGACATCTGGCTTTTGCACGAGATCTTCCGCGCAATCACAGCCGGCCGCAAGGATCTCTGCGGCCGGTTGTTCGCCGGTTCCATCGCTGCGTCGTGGCGTCGTCCGGAGACGTCAGAAACCATTACGGTCCGACAGCCTCGCCGCTTAGAATGAAGGCATGCACGCTCCTTCGCCTCATTCGACCGCTCCCGCCTCCCCCAGTTCGTCGGCTTCCTCAGACAACGGTCATTCCGCCACCGCCGAGTCCGCGCCCGAACGCCCACCCGAGGCCAGCCGGCGGCGGTTTGAACTGTATCGCGGCAAAGTCCGGCGAAAGGAACTTCCGCAAGGGGGCGGGTTCCATTCGTCAGGGAACAGCCGGAGCCCCAAGGATCGTGTCCGCAGCGCCTGGCAACTGGTCGGAGAGTTCCTGCAATTGCTGCGGCCATTCCGGATGCAGATTTTCTGGATCCTGGTCTCGGTCACGGCGTCGACGCTGATTGGGCTGCTCCCACCTGCGGGGACCAAGTTCGTCATTGACTACGGACTCAGCGGAAAGGAGCCCCCCGCCGCGCTGACGTCCCGGTGGCCGTGGCTTGTGAATCCGAAGCTGCTGCTGCTCGCGACGGTCGTCGCGGTGTCGCTCGTTTCCCTCGCGAAGATCCTCATCCACGTCTACGGACGCTGGTACGCCACCCGCATTACGAAGCAGATTCAACTGAATATCCGCCGGAAGGTCTTCGAACATGCCGTCCGGTTGCCCCTGCATCGCATTCAGGAGATTCGCTCGGGGGGCGTCGCCTCGATTCTCCGCGAAGACGGCGGCAGCGTTGGCGAGTTGATGTTCGGGCTGATCTACAACCCGTGGCGTGCGATCATCCAGTTGATCGGCAGCCTGGTCGTGCTGGCATGGGTCGACTGGACGCTGCTCCTCGGCGGGCTCGTCCTCATTCCGTCGGTCTTCCTGACGCACCGTGCGTGGATCAACAGCATCCGCCCGCAGTTTCGCGTCATCCGCAAGCAGCGCGAGCAGATCGACGCCGGCGCGACCGAAGCGTTTGCCGGGATGCGGATTGTGCGGGCTTTCAGCCGGCAGAAGCGCGAGGCGGGGCGGTTCGTCACCGAGAACAACTTGATGGCCCGGCAGGAGCTGTATGCCTGGTGGTGGATGCGAATCGTCGAAATGGTGTGGGAGGCCCTCATTCCGATGGCCAGCGCCGCCTTGCTCTTCTATGGCGGATGGCGCGTGCTCGAAGGGCACATGACAATCGGCGATCTGATGATGTTCCTGGTGTACCTGCTGATGCTGCTCGAGCCGCTGGCGACGCTCGCGTCGAGCGCCACGCAGTTCCAGAACAGCCTGAGCGGGCTCGATCGGGTGCTCGACATTTTGAACGAGCCGCGTGAAATGCCCGATGTTCCCGGCGCGGTGAAGGCCGACCGGGAGGCGGTCCGCGGGGAGATTGCGTTCGAGGCGGTCACCTTCACGTATCCCGGAGCGAAGTCGCCGGCCCTCGACGATGTCAATCTGCATGTCAGACCGGGGCAGACCGTCGCGTTGGTCGGGCCAAGCGGCGCCGGCAAGACGACGCTCAGCAACCTCGTGGCGCGATTTTACGACCCGGAGAGAGGGCGGGTGACGCTCGATGGCCGCGACCTGCGCGAGTATGAAGTGGAATCGTTTCGTTCGCTCCTTGGAGTTGTGGAGCAGGACGTCTTTCTGTTTGACGGGACGATCGGTCAGAACATCGCCTATGCCCGTCGTGACGCCACTCGGGAGGAGATCCGGGCGGCGGCCGATGCGGCGAACGCCAGCGAGTTCATCGATCGCACTCCTCATGGGCTCGAGACGGTCATCGGCGAGCGGGGCGTGAAGTTGAGCGGCGGCCAGCGGCAGCGGCTGGCGATTGCCCGCGCCATCCTGGCCGACCCGAAACTGCTGATTCTCGATGAAGCGACGAGCAACCTGGACACCGACAGCGAGCGGCTGATTCAACAGAGCCTGACCCGGCTGATGCGGGGCCGCACGAGCTTCGTCATCGCCCACCGCCTGAGCACGATCGCGGGGGCCGATCTGATCGTGGTCATCGAGAATGGCCGCATCAGCCAGACGGGAACTCACGCCGAGCTGATGGAGCAAGGGGGCAGGTATCGAACGATGGTCGAGCAGCAGATTCGCATGACGCTGGGCAGTGTCGCCACTCCGACGCACGCGGACTGAGCCTGGAGTCCACGGCACGCGCCGGAACGCTCAACGGTCATGCTGTCTGGACGGCAACCTTTCCACACCGCAATATCGCATTTCGATCCCGCGACCTCATGGAAATGTCGTCCGCATTCGTCCAGAATTCGAGAGGACTCTCCCTTCGTTCGGAACGAGCTGATCCGGCGACGTGGAGAAGCAGCCATTTTGCGGAGCGAGACGCCCATGCACGTTCCCTCGCCAGCCATGACCGAGATTCAACGCCGCACCTTCCTCGCCCGCGCGGGTGTCGGACTGGGGGCGGCGGCCTTTTCCATGCTCGCCGCCCGTCATTCCGCGGCCGCGGCGCCGCTCCGGCTTCCGGGACTTCCCCACCACGCGCCCCGGATCAAGCGGGTCATCTACCTCTACATGTCGGGCGGGCCGACGCAGTTCGAGACGCTGGACTACAAGCCGATGCTGGCGAAACTCGACGGCCAGCCGATGCCCGAGTCGTTCACGAAGGGGCAGCCGATCGCCCAGCTTCAGGGGAAAGAGCTGAAGGTGCAGGGGCCGATGATCGGATTCAAGAAGTACGGCGAGAACGGCCAGGAGATCAGCGACTTCCTTCCCTGGCTGGGCAAGGTCGCGGACGACATCTGCATCATCCGCTCGATGGTGACCGAACAGATCAACCACGATCCCGCCCACACCTTCATGAACACCGGGACGGCCCTCAACGGCCGCCCGTCGATGGGCTCGTGGATCAACTACGGCCTCGGCAGCGAGGCCGACGACCTCCCCGGCTTCGTGGTCCTCAGCAGCTTTGGCGGCCGCAACCCGCAACCCATCTCCAGCCGCATGTGGTCGGCCGGATTCCTTCCCGCCCAGCACCAGGGGGTCCACTTCGAATCGACCGGCGTGCCGGTCCACTACCTCGAGAATCCCTCCGGCACGACCTTCGCCCAGCAGCGGCAGCTGGTCGATGCGGTCCGTGAACTCGACCGGCATCGGAACGAAGCGATCCGCGATCCCGAAGTCGAGGCGCGGCTCTCCGCTTACGAGATGGCCTTCCGCATGCAGACGTCGGTCCCCGAACTGACCGACCTCTCGAAGGAGCCGAAGCACAGTCAGGAGATGTACGGGGCGCAGCCTGGGGACGGCTCGTTCGCGTCCAACTGCCTGCTGGCCCGCCGCCTGGCCGAGCGGGGCGTCCGGTTCATCCAACTCTATCACAAGGACTGGGACCACCACGGAGACCTCGTCAAATATATGACGACGTGTTGCGGGCTGACCGACAAGCCGATCTGGGCGCTGATGAACGATCTGCGACAACGCGGGATGCTCGAAGACACGTTGCTGCTATGGGGTGGAGAATTCGGCCGCACGCCCATGTTCCAGGGCAAAGGAGGTCCGGGGCGCGACCACCACATGAAGAGCTTCTCGATGTGGGTCGCCGGCGGGGGCATCAAGCGGGGCATCACGCACGGGGCGACCGACGAGCTCGGCTACAATTCGGTCGAGAACGTCGTCCACGTCCGTGACCTGCACGCCACGATGCTCCACCTGCTGGGCATCGATCACACCCGCTTCAGCGTGAAGCACCAGGGTCTCGACGTCCGCCTGACCGGCGTCGAACCCGCCCGCGTCGTGACCGAGATCCTGGCGTGAGGAAAGCGGCCCTTGCGCATGGGGAGTCGCTCGAACGAGAACCGTCCCGCAGAGAGGCCACGGAAACGACGGATGGGACGGATTTCCCAGCGCGGGAGACCCGCAACCAAAGCAAAGGCATCTGACGCAAAGGCGCAAAGTCCGCCAAGGAATGCACGCAAAGCAAACGCCAGAGATGAGCGGGTGTCAGGAGCTTCTTCATCCCCTCCGAAAAGACAAAGCCGCAAAGGCAGTCTTCGCGCCACTCAAAGATTCACTGCGTGCACAACGGACCCAAACCAGGAAGAGTGATGAATGAGGAACCCAGGAAGGCAGGAACAAGACAGGAGATCAAAGAGAAGCCTCGTGAAGTCCCTGTGCAAGCTTCCATTTTCTACTGCGTTCCTGAGTTTTTTCCTGCCTTCCTGGGTTCCTCATTCAACCCCTCAGACGACAGTATTTGAGGGTACCCCCCGGCAAACTCATCGGTCATGCGCTCATCCACGGGGTTGCGGGTCTCCCGCGCTGGGTCTTTCCGTCGAATCCGTCGTCTCTGTGGCCCCTGAGTGCGACTCTTGAGCGCCGCTCAGACTTCCGCCAGCGGGCTCGTCGCGTCACCGAATTTGTCTATCTTCAGCCCCGTTTTCTGCATCATCGACAGGAACAGCCGGCACATCTGGCGGTCGGGCTTGTCGCTGTAGTCGAGGACGCGGCCCCCTTTGATCTGGCCGCCCCCTCCGCCGACGACCACCACCGGCAACCGCGTCGCGTCGTGGTGGCCGGTCATCATGCTCGAGCAGTACATGAGCTGCGTGTTGTCGAGCGCCGTCCGCTCCCCTTCCTGAATGGCGTCGAGCTTCCGCGCGATGTAGGCCACCTGCTCGACGAAGAAGCGGTTGACCTTGAGCCAGTCGTCCCCGTCCGAATGCGACAGGAGATGGTGGATCATGTAGTCGACGTTGAGATTGGGGAACCGTAGCGACGAGTGGTCGTTGTTGAGCTTCAGCGTGCAGACGCGGGTGGTGTCGGTCTGGAATGCCAGCACGAGGATGTCGCACATCAGCCGCATGTGCTCGGCGATGTCCTGCGGGATGCCGTCGCCCGGCCGCGGGATATTCGGCTTGTCGAGCGTCGGCCGCCACCCCTGAAGCTCGCCGCGCTGGCCGGCTTGCTCAATCCGCTGTTCGACGCCGCGGACCGAATCGAGATACTCGTCGAGCTTCTTCTGGTCGAGGGCGCTGATCTGCTTCCGCAGGTCCTTCGCGTCTCCCAGCACCGCGTCGAGGACACTTCGATCGCCGCGCTGCACGTCGTCCTTGAACAGGCGGTCGAATGCGAGCGACGGATACAGCTCCAGCGGCGTCGGAGACGTCGGAGACGTCCATGAGATATGCGAGCTGTAGAGCATCGAATAGTTCTTGTGCACAGACGGGTTCGACTTCTCGCACGCCAGCACGAGGCTCGGCACTTTCGTCCGTCCGCCGAGATGCTGGGCGATGAGCTGGTCGAAGCTCGTCCCCGAGCGGATCTCCCCGCCGGAAGCCAGAGGCGCCCCCGACAGCAGGTTGCCCGTCTGCGAACTGTGGATGTTTCCCTTCAGCGCCTGCTCGTTGTAGAGGCCACGGATGAAGAGGGTGCGGGTGCGGAAATCGGTCAGCGGCTCGAGCACGCGGCCGAACTGCATCGACTCGCCTTCCCCTTTGGCCCACCATTCCTTGCTGTGAAAGCCGTTGCCGGAAAAGAGGACCGCGGTCCGGATCGGGGCTCCGCCGCGCGGGCCTTCTCCTGTTCCGGTGGCGACAGACCTGGACGGTTCGTCCCCCCAGGCGCTCAGCGACTCCATCCAGGGGAGCGCCATCGTCACGCCGAGTCCGCGCAGCAAGGTTCGACGGGAGAAGGGGAGTGATTGGAAATGCTTCATGGCTGGCCTCCGGTCTTTGCGACCGTGGATGCGCGGATGCTGCGGAACTGCTGACTCTGGATGATCGCCTCAATGGCAATGCTGACGCGAAAGCCGTTCGACTTCAACTGCGAATGAATCTCCTCGAGCAGCGGCTCGTCCGAAAGCTGCACTCCTCGGCCCAGGGCGTAGCCCAGCAGCTTGCGGCAGAACTGGCGGACGAACTCGTCGCGGCGTGCGGTGAGCAGGTTCGATCGCAAGCCGTCGAGTCCGTCGATCTCCGTACCGTCCGCAAGCTTCGTCTTCGTGTCGATTTTCGGAAGGTCTGCCGCCGAGCGACGGTCGCGGCCGATGGCGTCGAAGCCTTCCAGCGAGAAACCGATGGGATCGATGCTGGCGTGGCACTTGGCGCAGGCGGCCACCGAGCTGTGTTTCTCGATGAGCTGCCGCTCGGTCAGACCGGCGGGGACGGTGTCGGGCAAAACCGGAACGCCCTTCGGCGGACGCGGGAGTCTTTCACCCAGCAGGACTTCGCACACCCAGTTGCCGCGGAGGATCGGGCTCGTTCGCGACGCTCCCGACTGCTTCGACAGCGTGGCCGCCATTCCCAGTACGCCGCCGCGGCCGAGCTTCTTGATACCGTCGACGCGCCGCCATTCGGGCCCCGTCACCCCGGCAATGCCATAGTGCTTCGCCAGGTCCTCGTTCACGAAGGTGTGGTCGGCATCCAGGAGTTCGAGGATCGAGCCGTCGCGCTGGATCAGGTCGGTCATGAAGCGGATCGGCTCTTCGTACATCGCCCCGCGCAGGGCGTTGAACGTCGGGAAGGCAGCTTCACTTTTTTCGTCGTGAGTATCGAACTCATAGACGTGGAGCCACTGGCAGCCGAACTCCGTCGCCATCCGCCGCACCCGCGCGTCCTTCAACAGACGACGTGTCTGCCCGGCAAGGAAGGCGTCGGTGGATTTGCGTGAGGCGGTATCGACGTCGGCAGCCGCTTTTCGCAGTTCGTCATCGGGCAGCGACGACCATAGGAAGAAGCTGAGGCGCGTGGCGAGTTCGTTCGCCGTGACGGGGCGCGTCGTTGCGGGGACGTCCGGAAGGGCCGCCTCGGACGGCGGAACGAGCTTTTCGCTTCCGATGGGGGTCTCCTGCCGCTCGGCGCGATACAGGAACCCCGGGGCAGCGACGATGCGAGTCAGCAGCAGCCGGATGCTCTCTTCGTGCGGGAGTTCCTCTTTCCGGAAGGTTGCATACAACTCCCTCAGTCCGGACTTCTCGGCATCGGTCAGGGGCCGCCGCCACGCCCGCGACGCGAATTCCAGCACCGCGTTCACGTGCTTCGGCTCGGCGTCGAGCATCTGCTTACGGAAGGCGGCGGCGCGGTCGTGGATCGGCTTGCGGAGCGGCTCGAAGACCTTGGGATCGGCGTCCTGGGTCGCGTACTGCCACAATTGCTCGTAGGCGTCGACCAGCGTCAGGGCGTCCTGGCTGATGAAGTGGAGTTCGTTCCAGAGCCGATTGAGACGTGCGGTCTCATCGTCGCTCAACATCAGCCGCCGCAGGGCATCGTCCTCGCGGTGATAGAGCGTCAACGTGACGACCTCATCGACGGGCACGATCTTGCGATAGCACAGGGCGGCGGGGAACCAGCGGCGGTAGTCATCGAAAGCGGCTTCGAACCGCCGCCTCGCATCGCTTCCGTCCGCGACGATGATCGGCGCGGCATGCGACAGTCGACGATTGTTCGCCGTCCATGCCCCGTTGGCGTTGCTCTCGGTGACGTCCGTCGCCTTCAGTCCGGCAGCCGCCTCGGGCTTCGTCGTGAGAACCTGGAGCTGCACGCTTCCTTCTTTGGCCGAAGGGTGCAGCAGGCCCGAAGTCACGAACTCGGCCCCCGCGACAAGTTCGGCCGGAAGCCGCACTTCAATGACCGACGGAGCCCGCACGCAGAGGCTTGCAGGCTCCACCGCCGTGCCGTCAGGATGCTTGCCGAAGGCGGTCGGGTCGAGGCCGTAGTTTGACGGGAGGCTGGCGGAGAGGCCTTGCGAGCCCCCAGCGCGCTCCGCGGGGGGCTCACTTCGTTCGACCCCGGCCACCCTCGCGGCCGCCAGCAACGGGCCACCGAGCGAGTTGAGCTGTTGATGGAGCACCCGGTCCGGCGAATCCTTCGGCAGCTTCGCGAGCGTGTCGGGATCGGCAGTCAGCAATCGCTGCAACTCTTCCGCGAGGTTCGGCTTTTCAGACTCCGTCGCCGTCTGCCACTTCGAAAGCAGCGACCCCTGTGGGATGACATGTCCTGCCGTCGCGGCGGCCGGTTCGCTGTCGAAATGCCACACCGCGGAGTTGCCGTGCGAGTCGGCGTGAGGATTCGCCGCCAGGATGTCGGCTGAAACGTCCTTCGCGAGGTTCCAGCGGCGTGTTCCATCATTCAGCGTGAGGTCGATGCCCGTCAGGTCGCACGAGTGGTTGCCATCGCGCGGACCGATCGTGAGCGACACGAAATCACCCGCCCGCACCGTCACCTTGTCCAGCGGGCCGATTGCGACCTTGTTGGGACCGTTGCTTCGCCCATTCGCCAGGGGCTGCCGTGTCGAGCCGCGGCGCAGCTCAAGCGACCAGACGATCCCGTTTCCGCACTCGGGGTGGGCGTGCTGCACCATGCCTTCGATGCGAAGCGTGGCCGCCGCGGGGGCCTTCCATCCAACGGCCACCTGCAGCGTCGGCGAAGGATGGACGGCGACGCTGTGCGGGGGCATGTGGCCGGGAACGCGGACCGCCTGATCCGACGAATTCGCCAGCACACTCAGGGCATCCGCGCCGGTCCAGCCCTTAATGAAATCATATCCCGAGGCGCTGGCGGTCTTGCCCGTGATGGGATTGCCATTCTTTGCGGGACCGGCCGCCAGACCGAGGTACTCAAACCAGGCGCCAAGGGCCGCTTCGTCCACCGCATATTTCTTCGCCAGCGTCGCGAGCGGAATCGTTTCCATCGAGGCACTGGCTTCCGCCGCGGCCGCCAGAGCTTTCGACGTTCGCGCAAAGAGTTCGCCGCGCCGGCGGACCAGCTGGGCCGTCACCTGCCGGAGATCGCGCAACATCAATTCCGGGCGTCCCGGCGCCACCAGACGTGGACGCTCCCAGACTGCAAAGTCCTGAGCGTTGCCATCTCCCGCATCCCCCGCGGTGAGATAGAGCACGACTTCGTTCGAAGCGTTCGCTTCCGGCTTGTCTCCCGCAGGCGTGGTGGTGACCGGTTCGGGCAGCTTGATTCGCACGTCCTGTCGCGCTGCCAGCGGGTTGACCGGCTCCATCCAGGCCTTTGGGCCTCCCGCTTTGCCGATATGGCCGACACTGCTGAATTTCCATAGTGCCCGCTGCCAGCGCGCGATCTGAGCCGTCAGTTGAGGGACATCCTCGACCTTGGCCGTCCGCCACGACAATCTCAGCCCTTCGAGCAGCAATGAGGGGCTGACTCGGCTCGTCGATTCCTTGGACGGTACTGCATTTCCGGCCCCGGGATTGAAAGAGTCCGCATTCAACACGCTCCAAAGTCCGCCGAGATACTTCGGGCTCAAGCCGCGCGCCCGGGCGACCGCCGGGATGGTCGTACGACCGCTTGTCAGCGCGTCGCGCTCGGCAATCAGCGCTTCGAGATATTGCTCGACCGGCAGTCGACCGCCGCCATTGGTGTCAAACACGATCCCCTGCAGGTTGACCTTCGTCCCTCCCTGCGAGCCGCTGTAGAGGTCGTAGATTTTGCGGATTTCCGCCAGCGTTTCCTCGGTCGCGTCGCGGCGCGTGGTCGAGGGGGAAAAGCGAATGCCCTCGGGAAGCAGCACCGCGTGAGCGGCGACCGCCTTGCCCGCATCGACGTATTTCACAAGGAGCGACGGCGACATCACGAGCCCTGCGCCGGCGTTGGTAAAGCCTTCGCCCGCCGCACCGTCGACGGGGAACTCCCGTGCGGGGGAGAGTGTTGGTATCCCGGTCAAGTCGCGCAGCACATACGTGTATTCGGCGTTGCTCAGGCGTCGCAGCACCACCGGCCCCGGATCTCCCGCATGACGCCGAGCCTCCACTTTCAGGACTTCCCGCAGCCAGCCACGCAGCAGGGCCCGCTCGGTGTCCGTCGGCTGCGTCGCCTCTTTCGGCGGCATCTGGCCGCCATCGAGCATCTCGGCGACTTTCTGCCAGACGGGAATCTGCCGGCGGACATCGGGCAACGTCGCAAAGACGGTGAGATCAATCTCGGCTTCCGCGCGGTCCTTGGAGTGGCATTCTCCGCACAGACGGATGATGACCGGCCGCACCTCCGCCCCGAAGGCCTTGCCGAGATTGCCTGGTTCACTCGCGGAGGACGCTGGACCTTGCGTCGAGACGACCAGCAACGCCGCAACAGCGCAAGCACGAACAACGAAGGCGCGTCGGCATCGTTTCGGCATGACGTGAGAATTCCGCAGTACGAGATCCGCATGAGAGGTCGGCGACGTCGGCGACTTACGATGGCTCTCACGATACGAGCCCCGCGTTCGAGCTGTCAAACTGCGGAACGGTCTTGCGGATGGGCCGAAAGGCCGTGGCCCTGCGGTGGGTGGCGATTGCTGGAGTCCATTTTGCGACTGCGGGTCTCCGGGGGCCGACTCCTTCAAACGGACCGACTTGTGCCATGGAGTGGCTTCTTCAGCCACCCGGAATCGGGCGCGGTTGACGGACGATCCGTGTCGTGAGAGTCTGTCTGAAGAGTCGTCGAGACGACTTCCTGCGATGTATTTCGCAGCATGCCGTCGAGCGGTGACAAGCTCGACGATGAATTGTCGACGGCAACGTCCCCGCAAAATATTCGGCGGTCTGATGATCTCGTTTCGTTGCGACCGTTGCGGGCAATTGTACCGGGTGCGACCGGAGATGGCCGGAGTCGCCGGGACATGCCGGCGTTGCGGGGCGGAGCTGACGACGCCCGCAATGAGCGATGTGGCGGCCGGCGACACGGACTCGACGCGAACGTTGGGAACATCGTCCCTCCTTCCCATCCTTTCGCAGGGTGCTCCCCCAGTCGACGCGCCCGACGAGATTCCGTCCGAGGCGGTGTTGCAGTATCTCGAAGAACGGCTGGGGCCAATCGCCGGGACGTTTCGGGACTCGACGCCGCGTGCCGGTTCGATCGACGTGGTGCAGATTCCTCCCACCGAGAAACGTCCGTGGAGGGCTCTCGTCACTGTGGGAATGAGTCGCCGTCCGATGGCTGTTCCTGCCGAAGTTGCGGCATCACCGCACCTGGAATTGCTTTTTGCGCTGCCTGCCGACTGGCCTGCGGAAGAAAGTGAATTCCAGCGACCGGCAAACTTCTGGCCGGTTCAAGTGCTGAGAGCGCTCGCACGATTGCCGCATGATGCGGGAAGCTGGCTGGCGTCGGGACATGTTGTCCCGAACGGTGATCCTCCGCGGCCGTACCTTGAGGGTTCGCCATTCTGCGCAGCGGTTCTGCTGCCGCCGCTGAGCGTGGAGGGAGGGCTTTCCGGATTTCCGATTCCGGGTCGCCGGATGGAGGTCCTCGCCGTCGTGCCCCTGCACCTCGATGAATGGCAATTCAGCCTCGACCGGGGAGTCTCCCTGCTGCTCAAGCGGCTCGACAGAGCGGCCGTCACGGATGTCCTGGACCCGAAACGCGGCTCGGCCATCGGCCGCCGGTGGTTCCGCTAGGTGCGGGGACAGAACCGGAGACTCGCTCGACGGGGCTTCGCGGAAACCCGAAGCGCAGGGAGAGGGCGAATGATTGATTCGCTCCCCATCAACGGATGGTCGCCCACCCGAGATTCGTGCTATCGACTTTCACGTCACCCGTCCGAAAATCCTTGATCCGATCGAAGACGCCTGGAGTTCCCGGCGTGTTCACCGGGCCGAGCGTGAAACGATCGATGCCGAGCCCACCCGTGATCATATCCTGACCCAGGCCTCCGTCGATCGTATCGTCTCCTGCTCCGGCATCGATGGTGTCCGCCCCGGGACCGCCGTTGATGGTATCCTTGCCATTCCCCCCCTGGATCGAGTCGTTTCCGCCGTTTCCGTTGATCACGTCGTCACCGTCTTCGCCTGCGATGACATCGTTGCTCGACCCGCCGTTCAGCGTGTCGTTGCCACGTCCGCCACGGATCGTGCATCGCAGGATGCAACCCGAGCAATTGACGACGTCGTTTCCGGGGCCGCATTGAATGAAGACCGCCCGGACAGCGCCATTGCGGATGCTTCCCGTCGGAATCGGATTGACTCGGTTCCCATTGGCAATGACGGTGACCTCGGCGCCCCCTTGCACGGTGATCGTCGTCGCCGACTGCAATCCCATGATTCGCAGGGTTCCCCCCCCATCGATAGTCGCCTTGACCGTGGCCCCGAACTGGGCGAAAGCATTCGCGGAAAGTCCTAACGTGACGAGCAGGACCGCCGTCGCGAAGCGCGCGCGGTCGGACCACCGGGAGGTGTGATCCATGAAGTCACCAGAATGTCGGTGGGAATGACGGTCCGGACCGAGAATGTGGTTCGGACGGAAACAGAATCTCATGAAATCGGCATGAAACCGAGATTCTGGCGACTGTACTGAGGCCCAACTTTTAAAGTCAACGAGAAATTTCGCGAAAACATGGTCAGTAAGTCAGGAAGGCATGGGGATTTCGCCTCCGAGGCGGATGATGCTGTCTGGCGAGCTGCGCGGTGATTGCTTCCGGTCGCTACGCAGGTGGTTCTTTACCTGTGACCCGGCGTCCCAAGGGTCAGGTGCAAGATTGTCGTCCGGCCTTGGAAGGCCGGACTAAGGAGAACACGACGGTGCAGCGCCCTTAGGGCGACGGGGGAAGCGGCTCGCCAAGAATCCACAGCGCTGTGACGCGGGGACTTAGTCGCTATTCCTCCCCGCCCCGAATTTCTGCTTCTTTCGCACATCCGGGACAACGTCCAAGTTCACGGCGTCGGAGCCATCCGAAGCGAGAATTCACGGCCATTGAAATTGCAATTCGCTCTCGTCTGCCCGACAATGGTCCCTTCGATAAGGCCCGCGGCGGGAAGAAAATTGACAGCGATTTCCGAACCTGCGGCTGTCGGCGCGGCTCTGGGTCGTTTTCCCCACCGATATCCTTGCCGCGTTCAAACTTTGTGACCTGCCGGCCGGCGGCTCCCGCGGTCTCCGTGGAATCCGTCGGTCGTTCCCTTTGTGTCCAGTCGACAGGTCGTTTTCGCCCTCAGTTCCCGTTCTTCCGAGGATGGTTGCGATGAGCACCGCCGCCACGGCCAGCAGTGCCGAGACGATCGAGCAGTTCAACCGGTATGTCATTCCGAACTATCGCCGCTATCCGGTCTGTCTCGTCCGCGGCGAAGGCTCGTTCGTGTGGGACGCCGAGGGGAACCGCTATCTCGACCTGTTTCCCGGCTGGGGCTGCAACATTCTTGGATACTCGCCGGCTCCGGTCGTCCGGGCGATCCAGGAGCAGGCCGCCAAACTCATCCACGTTCCCAACACTTGGTACACGCAGGAGCAGGGGCAGTTCGCCGAGATGCTGTCGACGCGCGGCTTTGGCAAGGCCTTCTTCTGCAACAGCGGAGCCGAGGCGATCGAAGGGGCCATCAAGCTGGCCCGCCTGCATAACCCGGAAGGGAAGCACAAGATCATCACGTTCGAGAACGGCTTCCACGGCCGGACGCTCGGTGCGGTGACGGCAACCGCCCAGCCGAAGTACCACGCGGGGCTTGGCCCGCTGGTGCCGGGGTTCAAGTACGCCCCCTACAACGACCTCGAAGCGGTCAAGAGCCTCGTCGACGATCAGACGGCCGCCATCCTCATCGAACCGGTCCAGGGGGAAGGGGGCGTCAATATCCCGGGCGAGGGCTTCCTGCAGGGGCTGCGGAAGCTGGCCGACGAGCGGAACTGCCTGCTGATCTTCGATGAAGTGCAGACCTGCATGGGCCGGCTGGGAACGTGGTACGGCTACCAGAAGTTCGACGTCCAGCCCGACATCATCACGATGGCGAAGGGGCTGGCGGCGGGCGTGGCCTGCGGGGCCTTCATGTGCACCGACGCCGTCGCACCGAGCCTGCGACCCGGGATGCACGCCAGCACCTTCGGCGGCAACCCGCTGGCCATGGCGGCCGGCATTGCGACGATCCAGATGATCGAGGATGAAGGGCTGCTCGAGAACGTTGACACGATGTCGGCCCGCTTCAAGGGGCATTTCGAGAAGCTCAAGGCCGAGTTGCCGATCATCGGCGAGCTGCGCGTGTGCGGGATGATGATCGGGCTCGACCTGACGATCCCGGCGACGCCCGCCGTGCAGAAGTGCATGGAGCGCGGGATGCTGATCAACGCCACGCACGACACGGTGGTCCGATTGCTGCCGGCCCTGAACATCACGGCCGAGCAGGTCGACATGGCGTGCGAGACGGTCGCCGATGTCCTCCGCGAAATGGCCGAGCAGGCCTGATCGGCGGCCGCTGCACGCGGGCCACCTGTGACGGCTGGTCCGATTTTTCAGTTGGTGTTGCAGCCGGGCCACAAAGCCCGGCTGTAACCGCTTTTCCCCATTCCGAGCGCCTGCATTTCCAGTATCGTGAATCGTTGACGCTCAAGACATCGCCCAAGGGGTTGAAGAGTGCGAAGAGTTTGAAGAGTGCGAAACGCAGGACGGGACTTCGATGGTTCCCGGCACGGCTCTGCATTCTTTGACCGGCCGCACGGCCCCGGTTGGAGCTTCCTGATGAAGCACCTGATTTCGCTGCTTGACTATTCCGCGGAAGAGATCGAACAGATCCTCGCGATCGCTGCGGCCCTGAAGTCGAAGCTGAAAAGCGGCAAACGCCCCGCCCTGCTCAAACGCCGCATTCTCGTCCAGATCTTCGAGAAGCCGTCGCTTCGCACCCGCATCAGCTTCGAGGCGGCAATGATGCAGCTCGGCGGCAGCAGCGTGTTCCTCGCGGCGAAGGACGCCGGCCTCAACGGCCGCGAATCGCTGGCCGACGTCGCCCGCGTGCTGAGCGGCTACGCGGATGTCGTGGCGATGCGGACGTTTTCGCAGCAGCTCATCGGAGATTTCGCCGGCTATGCCCGCTGCCCCGTCATCAACGCCCTGTCGGACGAGCTGCACCCCTGCCAGGCCCTCGCCGACATCTTCACGATGCGCGAAGTCTTCGGAAAAACCGACGGCAAGCGAATCGTCTACGTCGGCGACGGCAACAACGTCGCGGCGTCCCTGGCGATCATCTCGGGGCACCTGGGCATCGGCATCACGGTCTGCACGCCGAAGGGCTACGAGTTGAAGCCCGCCTTCGTGAAGGACCTCAAGCAGCGGTTCCCGAAGCTCAAATTGTCAACGAGCCACGATCCCAAGAAGGCGGTGGCCGATGCGGACGTCATTTATACCGACGTCTGGGCCAGCATGGGTCAGGAAGGGGAGGCGGACGAGCGCAAGCAGGTCTTCTCCCCATTCCAGGTCAACCGCCATTTGATGGAACTGGCGCCCGCAGGCTGCAAGTTCATGCACTGCCTGCCCGCCAAGCGCGGAGGCGAGGTGACGGACGAAGTCATCGATGGCCCGAACAGCATCGCCTTCCCGCAGGCCGAAAACCGGATGCATCTGGCGAAGGGACTTCTGACTTGGCTGCTTCGCGGTCCGCAGATTCTCGAGCGGTTGCAGGACTGATTCCTACGCTCGGCGGAAGGATGTGAAGAGTCTCAACGCAAAGACGCCAAGTGCGCAAAGTAACGCAAAGAAAGACAAGAGCGAGAAATCCTCTCCGGCCTTCGACCTCAAAAAGAGATTGAATTTCTTTGCGTACCTTTGCGGTTCTTCGCGTCATTGCGTTAAATGCTCTTTCACCTTCGGTCTGATCTTAGGAAGCGAGCACGGAACTCTCGATGTCCGCTGAAACGACTTCGCCCCCGGCACTCCTGTCGCTTCATGGCATCGAAGTCGTCGACACGTTCGCCGAGGCCTTCCCGATCAAGGCCGCGCGGCTGATCATCACAGCGGCGAATGCGAAGTGGGCCGAGACGGCGGCGACCGTCCTGTGCGGGAACGCGACGAGCGTCATCGCGTGCGACGTCGAAGCGGCGATCGAACGAGTCATTCCGGCCGATGACACGCCCGACGGCCGGCCGGGGATTTCAGTCCTCGCCTTCGGTTTCAGCACGGACGGACTGGGCAAAGCCCTGCAGAACCGCGTGGGACAGTGCGTCCTCACCTGCCCCACGACCGCCTGCTACAACGGCATTTTCGACTGTCCGAAGGAGAAGCGGATCCGCATCGGCGGCGGCATCCGGTTTTTCGGAGACACGTTCCAGAAGTCCAAGAAGCCCGACCGCGAGCGGTACTGGCGAATTCCGGTGATGGACGGCGAGTTCGTCTGCGAGGACTACTTCGGCACGGTGACCGGCGTCGCGGGCGGCAACCTGCTGATCTGCGGAAAGACGACCATGGCCGCGCTACACGCGGCCGAAGCGGCGGTGGCGGCCATGCGAGAAGGGACGGATATCGCGCTTCCCTTTCCCGGCGGCGTCGTTCGTTCCGGCAGCAAGGTGGGTTCGAAGTATGCCAAGCTGAAGGCGAGCACCAACGACGCCTACTGCCCGACGCTTCGAGGCGCGACGAAGACGGAACTCCCCGAGGGATGCAATGCGGTCTACGAGATCGTCATCGACGGGTTGAGCTTCGACGCGGTGAAGGGGGCCATGCAGCGCGGCCTGCATGCCGCTGCCCGGCAGCCCGGCGTGATCCGCATTACGGCGGGCAATTACGGCGGCAAGCTCGGCAAGCACCACTTCCATCTGCGGGACATCGTCTGACCGTTAAATCGAACGTGCCACGGTTCTGAACCCCTCTGGGAACAGGACCGCGGCACGCGAATGTCAACGACGTTCGAGGGCGGACGATTACCGAGACAGGAACGTCGTCACGGAGCCGACGTCGACCTTGAGGCTGACGTCATCGTAGCCCGGAATCGAAGTCACCGTGGCCTTCAGGTTGCCCGGCTCGAAGTCGATCCAGTCGGCCGTCGGGGACGAACCCGCTTCGACCACGTTCTTGTAATATTCTGCCAGGTTGGGGCGGTTACGGACCGTGATGACGTCTCCCGCCCGGACGAGCATCGACGGGATGTCGACGGTGCGGCCGTTGAGCTGGAAGTGACGGTGCACGATTCCCTGACGGGCCTGGAGGCGAGTCAGGGTGAAGCCCGCGCGGCGGACGACGTTGTCGAGCCGGCGCTCGCAGATCACCATCAGCAGTTCGCCGGTGTTGCCGCGGATCTTGCGGGCGAGGTCGAAGTACCGGCGGAGCTGGCGTTCGCGAAGACCGTAGTAGTACTTGATCTTCTGCTTTTCCGCGAGACCCACGCCGAAGTTCGAGACCTTGCGGCGACGGCCGTGCATGCCGGGGGGGAAATCGCGCTTGTCGAGGGCCTTGATGGCTCCCGCATTCTCGAAGATCTGCGCCCCCAGCCGGCGGTTGATGCGACCCTTTGGTCCGGTATACCGACCCATGCAATCCCTCTCCTCGGCGGAAACTCTCGGGCAACTTGACACCCAAGGCCCGTCGACGAAACACGAACGACGACACAAACTCAACAGGGACAGGGACTTGCTTACAAAAAGAGTCTCACTATCCCAAGGGAAGGGAAGAGTTTAGGGTTTGCGGGACACGTTTTCAAGCGCGCCACACTCGTTCTCCTGCTCCGCTTGTCAAATTGTTCCGGACGACCGACTCTGGTACACCGTGCTGATTCCCCTCCCGGAGTTTCGAGTGACGACGCACCACCCGGCGGAAACGGTTGCCATGTCGACTGCCTCGAACCCGGAGCCGCAGATGACCGTTCTCAACTCCGCATCGCTCCGTGACGTTCTGACGATCCCCGCTGTCGCCGACCTTTCCCACGTGCCAGTGATCGGCGCGGCACAGGCCATGGAAGGGGTGGTCAATCTTCTTCAGGTCCGGGCGGAGCTCGAGCGAGCATCGGTCGAAGACATCGAACGGCTTCTGGACGAACCAATTGGCCGGTGGGCCCTGCGCCTCGATTCTCCGTCGGCGATTCATTCCGCAGCCAACTCGTCTGGACGTCCCGCCGTATGGATCGACAATCGCCTCTACGTCGATTGGTCGCTCGTCGAAGAAACGATCCGCCGCAGTGAGATCGACCCCGTCACGCAATTGCCGGGACGGCGGACCTTCGAGCGGCGATTCGCCGACTTCGCCCGGGACTCGGCCCCGGGGCGAACGTCCCTGGTGCTGCTGCTGGTCGATCTCGATCAATTCAAGCCGGTCAACGAACGGTACGGGCACCTCGTCGGAGACGCCCTGCTCGCCCGCGTCGCTCGACATCTACGGGATGCCGTGCCGAGCGACGGTTTCGTCGGCCGTTTCGGCGGCGATGAGTACGTGCTGCTGCTTCGCGGAATGGATACGGACGCGACGGACGCCACAGTCTGTCGATTGCTTCAGGTCGCGACGGGTGACGAGGCGGATCCCTCAGCGCCGCACATCCGCTCACTTTCGATGGGTGCGGTCATTGTTCCGACCGGCGCTTCGGAGCACTCACCGCTGTCGCTCGTCATGCACGCAGACCAGTGTCTGCGGCTGGCCAAGCGGGCCGGCGGAGCGAGGGCCGTCATTGTCGAGATCGACGGAAAAGGCGAAGCCATCGGCGAGCGGCGCGAGATCCACGGAATGCCATCACTTTCAAAATCGCCGACCGATCAGGATGAGAGCGGAAACGGAATCAAACCGGCCGGCGACTGACGCGAGTTGTCTCACGGGCATGAGTGCTCGTGCTACGTTCAGATGCGGTTCTCGGCCAAAGCCCATTCGCGCTGATTCGCGTCATTCGCGGGCCGGCTTTGCTTTCGTCTTGCTCGAGATTCGCAGGCCAATCCGCGGCGCGCAGCAACGTCAGTTCGACTTCTCGCCGAGCCCGAACAGCCGTCGCATCGCATCGATGAGCCCGTGCGGGGTGCCTTGCTGAGCTTCGTCACGCAGAGCTTCGAGGGGCGGATGGAGCAGTTTGTTGATGATCCGCTCGATCGATTTCTCGATCTCTTGACGGTCCTTGTCGGTCAGATTCGAGAGCTTGGCGAACAGACGCGAGACTTCCTGCTGGCGGATGTCGTGCCATTCCTCGCGAAGCCGCTTGATGACCGGCCCCGTCGCCCGATGATAGACGTCGTGCAGAAAGCGGTTTGTCTCTTCCTCGATGATCAGGTTCGCCCGATCGATCTCCTTCACGCGGGCCTTGCGGTTCTGTTCGCAGGTCGCCTCGAGATCGTCGATGTCGTAGAGGAAGACGTTGTCGAAGGCGGTGTTGATCGCCGGATCGAAGTCGCGCGGCGCCCCGAGATCAAGAATGAAGACGGGCTTGGTGCCGGACGCCCTTCGGACCTTGGCGAAGCGTGCGACATCGACGATGGGCCGGTCGGCGCCCGTGGTGCTCACGATGACGTCCGCCTCGGCCAGCCACTGGTCGAGTTGATCGAACGGCTTGACCACTCCACCCCACTCAAGAGCCAGACGCTGAGCCCGCTCGACGCTGCGATTGCTGACGACGATTTCGCTGACCCCTTCTTCCTTGAGGTAGCGGATCGTCTCTTCCGCCATTTCTCCCGCGCCGATGATCAGCACGCGCTTGTCGTCGAAGCGGTCGAAGATGCTGCGGGCGAAGTCGCCGACGGCGACGCTGGCGATCGACACGCGGCCTTCGGCCAGCTTCGTTTCGCTCCGCACGCGGGCCGAGACGCGGATCGCCCCCTGGAACAGCGTATTCGTCAGCCACCCGCACGCCTCATTTTCCTGGGCGAGGCGGTAAGCATCCTTCACCTGGCTGACGATCTGCGGCTCGCCCAGCACCATGCTGTCGAGGCTTGAGGCGACGCGGAACAGGTGCCGCACCGCCTCGGGTCCGTGAGCCTGCAACAGGTCATCGACGAAGTCGTCGACCGGGACGTGATGGAACTGGCTGAAGAACTCGGCAATCTGACGGTGCGTGGGAGCGTCCTGCGGGCTCTCCTGGGCCGTATAGACCTCGACCCGGTTGCACGTCGAGACGACGACCAGCTCGGATTGAGGAAATGTCGACCGCAATTCCTGGTAGGCCCGCGCAAGCTGATCGGGCGAGGAGAAGGCGAGCCTCTCGCGCACGTCGAGCTTCGCGGACTGATGATTGCAGTAGACGACCTGAACGTTCATCGGCAGGCGGGAGCGATCGATGGTTCGAGAAGGATAAAGTGGGATGCACCAGCGGGTACGAGGAGAGGTCGAATCACGGCATCAGGAACGCCAAGACTCGAAAGCCGGATGAACTCCTCCGGCGAGAACCTGCAGCCCGATCATCGTGACGATGACGAACGCACAAGACCAGAGCGTCAACCAGGCAATCTGCCGTGCGGGGGGACGTTCCGTCTTCACGAGCCACGCGAACAGTCCGACCATCAGCAGCCAGACCACCCCGTCCACCAGAATGACCGGATCCGACAGATTCAGCGTTGGTCCATTGTCGCGAGTGTAAAGCGCGAGCCCCACCCCCGTCGCCATCCCCAAAGTGAGCAATGGCACGGAGATGATGACCGACCAGCGGTTCCACCGGGCCAGCCGCTCGAGATTGGGAAACGCGAGCCCCTCGTGGCCGGGCTGCTTGTGTTTCAGGCGGCGATGCTGAACCAGATACATCATGCTGAGGACGAACGCCACGAGCATGCCGCCGTTGCCGAACACCAGCAGCGTGGCGTGCAGCATCGCCCAGTTCCGCACAACGTTTTTCACTTCGCTCGGGTCGAACGCGACCCGCGGGTTGGGCGCGGCGCTCACGAACCAGGCCGACGCGATCAGCACCAGCACCACGGGCAAGATGAACAGCCCGATCGGCAGATTGCGGTCGATACACGAGACGAACAGGTAGATCAGAATGCAGAGCCACGCCAGCACGAGCAGCCAGTCGTGGTTCGAACTGAGAAGCGGCGGGAGGTTTGTCTGACCGCTGCGGTTGAGAAGGTAAGCGGTCTGAGCGACGAACCCCGCACAGCCGAAAACGAGGATGATCGCGCGATTCAACGTGTTCAGCTTCACCAGCCGAGTCCATTCGAGGCCGAAGGCCACCGC
This sequence comes from Planctomycetaceae bacterium, assembly GCA_020850695.1. Taxonomy (GTDB): domain Bacteria; phylum Planctomycetota; class Planctomycetia; order Planctomycetales; family Planctomycetaceae; genus JADZEF01. The sequence continues at coordinate 63,738 of JADZEF010000019.1, forward strand.
GAAGCTCGCGAAAAAGCAGAACAGGTTGACGTGCGTCAGGAACGACATGAGAGATGGAGCGACGGCGGGGAATCCGAGCGACAGTCCGCTTGCTTCGCGGGTGGGGAACGAAACCGGTCCTCGAGGGCAGGGTGCAAATTGTCACCCCAATGCAACGGGGGCATTATAGCATGTCATATCGGGCCTGAAGTGAACGCACGGCTTGTGGTCCGAGTCGGTTCGCTCGATAATGCGGTCCGCAACGATTGCCGGCGTCGGATTCAGCGATCAGTCGTACTGAACCGGCGACCGCTTCGCCTTTCCACTCCCCCCGTGAGCGGACTGCACCGTCCCGGGCACGTCGCCATCATGCCAGAACGTCCCGGACTCGAGCAGGTTCGTGATCGCGTCCTGCGAGCCGCCCAGGACGTCGAGCGTCTCTGTCATTCCCATCTCCCCCCGCAGAAGCTCTTCCCGCAATTCCTGCAGCTCGTCGGCTCGGCGGTGGGGGCCGCCGCGGGCGCCGTCTGGTTTCCCGATGAGTCCGGACGACCGTTCAAGGTTCTCGACCAGGGAACCGACGCCTTCGGGCTCGAGGCCGATCCGGCTCTCAAGACATGGCGGCAGCAGTTGCTGGCCAATGTCCTGGCGACCGGCGAAATCACCATCGAACGCATGCGGCCCTCAGAGCCGCGTGCCGGAGCCCCTCCGCAGTCCAACGGGAATGGAAAGGAGTCGAGCGTTCCGACGGTCATTGTCTCGCCCCTCCATCGCGATCGGAAATGCGTCGGTGCGGTGGAATTCGTCTTTCGCGGCGAGCTCCGCAGCGAAGCGCAGGTTTCGACTTTGCAGTTTGTCGAACAGATGTGCGGGTTTGCCTCGAAGTCCCTGACCGCCGGAGAAACCAGCGCCGGGGTGGCGTGGCCGAAGTTTCTGGAGGCGTTTGAGGGGCTCAGCCTGCGGATTCATCGCTGCCTCGATTACGAGACGATTGGAGCACTGACCACCAACGACGGACGGGCGCTGCTCGGATGCCAGCGCGTCAGCCTGGCGGTTCAGACGGGACGCCGGTTGAAGGTCTGCTCGATCAGCGGGCAGGAAGGGGTGAACCGGAGGTCGCGGCTGGTCACGGCGATGACCGCGCTGATGAATCAGGTCGTTGCGGGTCGCGAACCGGTCTACGTCGGCGGACAAGCCGAAAGCCTGCCGGCTCCCCTCATCGAACCGCTGACTCGTTATCTTGAGGAAAACGGCAGCCAGATCGTCGCCGTGATTCCCTTGCTCGATCATCCCGCGCCGGCTCCTTTGGACGACCAGTCGTCCGGCAAGCTCCGCGCCCCGCCGTCTCGCCACGTCGTCGGCTGCCTGATGGTCGATGGGCCGGTCGAAGGCGCGCCGTCGGCGCGGGGGCGTGACGCCATCGCCCTGCTGGCCGACCATGCCGCGGCGGCCCTGGCCAACAGCCTCACCTACCGCCGCATCTTCCTGCTCCCCCTGTGGCGTTTCCTGGGGAACGGCTGGGAGCGGCTCCGTGGCCGAACGATGTTGGTCGCCGGTGTGGTCGCGGCCGCGCTGATCGCCATGGTCGCCGCGATGCTGCTGGTTCCCTGGGACTATCGCATCTCGGCCGACGGCCGCCTGATGCCGGTCGAGCAACGGCAGGTGTTCGCCCCGTGGGACGGAGAAGTCATCGAGACATCGGTCCGCGACGGGCAGCGGGTCAAAGCCGGCGACGTCCTGCTGACGCTTCACGGAAGCGAGCTCAAGATGCAGATCCTGACGACCCGCAACGAACTCCATCAGAAGCAGGAAAGCATCCTGGCTCTTCAGGCCCAGATCGATGAGGCGACCAAGAAAGCCGACCGCGACGAAGAGACCAGGCTGCAGGGCCAATTGGGTGCGGCGCGGGTGGAAGTCTCCGGTCTCGAAAAGCAGTTGAAGACCTGGGAAGAACGGCAACGGCAGCTGGTAGTGCGATCGCCGATCGACGGCATCGTGGCGACGTTCCGCGTCGAGCAGCTGCTGTTGAACCGTCCGGTCCGCCGCGGTGAAGTTCTCATGGAAGTGATGCAGGACGAAGGGAAGTGGCGTCTCGAAATCGATATTCCCGAGCCAAGGATGGGGCACCTCCTGCGGGCTCGCCGCGACCTGGGGCCGGAGCGTCCGGTGGAATTCGTGTTGGCGGCCGCTCCCGAATCGACGTTCTTCGGAACGCTCGATCAAGTCGGATCGCGGGCGGCAGCGACGGATTCCGAAGGAAGCGTCGTCGAAGGACACGTGCGCGTGGAGGCCGGGCTGCTGCCGCTTCGCAGCATCGGGACAGAAGTCCGCGCCCGGATCGATTGCGGTCGACGCAGCCTGGGCTACGTCCTCTTCGGCGACTTCATCGAGTGGGTCCGCCGCACCCTTTGGCTCTGAAAACCTGCCAGGGCCTCGTCCACTCGCTCGCGCTCAATCTCCCGCACCGCATTCCATCGTGAAGGCCGCCATCACCAGTCGCCGTTCATGCCGCTGGTGAGCGATGAAGCGGTTCATCCATTCGCGGAGGCTGCTCGACACGTCTTCGGCCAGCCCGTCAAACGACTCGTTGGACTTCAACGATTGCCGCATCAGACGCAGCTTGTCGAACAGCGCCCGCTGTTCATCAAGAAGCGCCTTCACCTGGTCGTACCAATTGGGAAAGCGCTCGATCACCTCTTCGAGATACCCTCCCATCGACCGCATCGCGAAGTCTTTCGGCACGGTGTCGATCAGGGCGTCCAGCACCGCGACCAGCCACCGATAGGTGGTGGCATCCCGGGGCTCCTCAAGAAGGTCGCGCAGGTCCCCCAACAGGATGTACTCGAACGCGGCGCATTGCGCAAGGCGTTCCGGCGTGGAGTTGAGCGTGCGTGCCATCGTCGGATCCTTCAACGAAGGGTGACGAGTCGTCGAGAGTCCCGAGGCAGCCGTCGAACCGGGAACGATTGTCCGGCTCAGAAGGAACGGTGCGATTTCGACTCGACCTCTCCTTTCGATTCTAGAAGCCCGCTCCGCGATGCGCCAAAGGCCGTTTCCGCCGGTAAAGGAAAGATTTGGCCTCGCGTCAAAAACCTCAAAACCCGCCCCCTCGCCTCGAAAGGTATGTCGGGAAAGTTCCACGCGGCCGTAAGAACCGGCGTTCAAGCCGCAGCGCTGCCCGGAGGAAACATCCTCGACTCTCGGTTTCTCTCCAGGCTGAACTAAGGTTGCTCGTCGATCGAAGCTGGCGGCTTATCGAGCCTGCTGCCACGACGGACCCGGCCCGAAACCGGCCAGGGTTCACCTGATCCCGAGAGGACTCCACCATGGCGGTCATGAAATCCTCGACCAGTGCGCCGCGCGCAGGTCGCGGATCGTCCGTCACGGTGGCTGTCAGCCTTGGCGAACTGACTCCCGGAGTACGCCTGCGGACGCCGATCTACGAGAACCGGCTCGACCGCGACCTGCTTCTGTTGGCGGCCGGGACCGTGGTCACTGACAAGGCGCTGGAGAACCTGCGGTCGCGCGGAGTGACGCACGTCCGGGTCGACCCGTCCGAGTTCACCCGGTTGACCGGGCAGGCCGCATCGTCCGCGCGTCCATGCGAGATCGAGAAGCAACGCACGACGGCCACCCGATTCGCACTCTCGCCGGAATCACTGCTTCACAAGGTCTCCCGTCATCGCGCGACGCGTTATGACGCCGAACGGATGAGTGCGTTCTCGAACGCGTACGAGTCGGCGGTCGCGACCATTTCCACCTTGTCCGGCAACCTGGCATCAGGTTCTTTACAGGATGCTCCGGAACTGGCGTCCGTTTCGGCGGACTCGATCGTCCGCATCACGCAGGACCTGGACCTGTTCGTCGCCCTCGGCGTGAAGCCGGAAAACGCCGGACTGCCCGAAAAGCACAGCACGCAGGTCGCGATGCTGGCGATGTCGGTCGGCACGCTTTTCGGACTTCGCCCGTCCGACCTGATCGAACTGGGTGTTGGCTGCCTCATCCACGACACGGGGATGATGCTGCTTCGGGAGGACGTCCGGCAGACGAACCGCCGGCTCTCGAATCTGGAATTTCTCGAGGTGACCAAGCATCCCGCGATCACCTACGATCTGCTGTCGCGGCTTCGCGACGTGCCGACCGGCTCGCGGATGGTCGCCTATCAGATGCACGAGCGGTGCGACGGCAGCGGGTATCCGCGTGGCCGAAGCGCGGCACAGATTCACCCGCTCGCGAAGATCGCGGCCGTGGCCGACGTCTATGTCGCCCTCGTCTCCGATCGCCCATGGCGGCCGGGACTGCTTCCCTACAAGGCGATGGAGCAGATCATCCGCGATACCCGCGACGGGCTGTTCGACCCGGACGTCATCCGGGCGCTCCTGAAGACGGTCTCGCTCTTTCCCATCGGGTCGGGGGTCGAGACCAGCGACGGCCGCGTCGGGACGGTGGTTCGAACCAATCGTGAACTCTTTACGCGGCCGGTCGTCGAGCTCTGGCGTCCGGGAGAACCGATGGCCCCCGAGGTCGTCGACCTGGCACAGAATCACGCGGTCTCGATTACCCGGGCCATCAAGGACGCGAGAGCGATCATCGCGCGGCCCGGCGCCGTCTCTCTAGAGGATTTCTGGGAGTGATCCGCAGCATCCAGCGGTGACCGGCGGTGGCCAGCCTATGGCGACGGAGGCCTGAGCGAGGACTGCCGCTGTCGACTTTGGACCTTCCGGCGCGAACGAGGACGATGCGGTCCTCAGACGCAAGGACTGTCGGCTTTCGGAGCCAGCAGGCGTTCGATGGCGCCGATCAGCTCGCGGTACTGAAACGGATGCGGGAGATACTCGGGCGCGCCGTTCTCCGGCCGGTCGGGCATCCGAACCGATCCGATGATCACGCGCGGCACCTGGCCCCACGGATCGACCCCTCCCGCATCTTCCTGCTCCTCGTGCAGCACCACCACGTTCGGACGAACCGGCGCTGCGACGCTGCGCGGACGAGCTGATTCCGATGGGGAGTAGGTGGGCGCACCGCGGCGAACGCGATCCACGTGCAGACCCCGCGGTTCAAGAACCGCTTTGAGAACCTGCTCGGTTTCGGCGAGACCGTCGACAACCAGTACCCGTTGTCCGCTGACCACGCGACCTTCCTTCCGTGTACGGCGGTGGCGATGAACGAGGCGGGACATTATCGGGAACCGCGAAACGTGTCAAAAGCAATTCCTGCCCTCGGCAACGAACGGACGGCGCGTGTCGCATGGTTTCCATTCGCTTCGGAACCCACGGCGTCAGAACCACTTCGACAGCGTTCCCTCAGGGCAGGCTGTCGGAGCGCGAAGTCCCGGGCGGCGGGCCACATCCTGGCGTGCCGCTCCATGGTCCGCCGCCTTGATTGCTCCTTCCGCAGGACCGCCAGCGTCTCAGCCCGGGTCCGCTCGACAACGACACCGGCACACCTTCGTTTGGACGCGCGAAGGAATGCGTTGTTCAGGGGCTGAGAAACGCACGCACATGCGGCGGCCTGACCTGGCCTGGCCTATTCCGATGTCTTGGCCGCCGATTGCTGCAGACTGCGGAAAGTTTTCCGCAGGACCTGATGAGCAACGCGGGCGGGGTCGGCTTCGCTCAAGGTCTCGAGCGCTTTGAAGGCGTCGGCGAATTTCTGCTGGCGGGCGAATGCGCGGGCCTGCATTTCGCGCGCGTGGTCGGCCCAATCCCCTTGCGGGTATCGGGCGAGGTAGTCGCGGAAGGTGGAGGCGGCCGCGTCGAACTCTCCGCCTTCATATTGGCAGATGCCGGTCCAGAAGAAGGCGTCCTCCTCCGCGCGGGCGTGCATTCGGACGAACTCGGGCGGAGGCTGCAGCCGGGGATCGAGCCGCCCGTCGAAGCGGACGAGGTTGTAGCTGCGGACCGCATTCTTGCGGTCGCCCAGAACCTGGGCGATGCGGGTTTTGAGTTGCGTCTTCTTGGGATTGCCGAACGTGATCTCGATCCGCTCCTGTCCGTTCTCATCCTTTTTCTGCTTGGGAATGATCGAGATGGGAGCGTCCAGCGCGTGCCGGCGGATGCGTTGCCGCTGCTGCTGGCGATCGGTCAAGTGTTCTGTCGCCACGAGGCTCCGCTCCGGAAAACTCCAGACCGAGATGTCCGTCTTGCCCCACCGTTTGCCGCCGAATGCCTCGACCCTCGAGACGAGGCCGGGCGATTCCTCGTCATCGTCAAGAGGATCGAACAGGACAACCGCATCGTCCCCGGTCAGGACGCTTTGAAGACGCTTCTGCCGGGGCAGCGACGGGTCGGCGCTGGAAATGACTTCGACCTTCATCGAATGGAAGGCCTCGGGAGCGAAACGATACGTCCCCTCGTCCTGTGCGAGCCGACCGAGGATTTCGGGCTTCTCGACGACTTGTTCCAGCGTTGCCGGCCGCGGAGGGAAGGCGCTGTCGTCCGGCGCGGGAACCGGGAGGCCGAGCCACAGGTCGAACAAGTAGACCGGCTTCTGCGGTTCATCCAGGAGGACGCCGACAAGCCACGGCGCTTCGTCCGCCGTCGATGGTTCGCTTCCGCTCGAGGTTGCGGCTTCCGGGTCCGGCTTCGATTCGGTCGTCTCCGCCTTGGCTGCCTCGGATTGGGACTTCACGCCGGTCGCGGGTTTCAGGATCACCGCATCGATTCTCAATTGTCGCAACAGCTCTGCGAACAGCCACGCCCGCTCCTCCGCCGAGCCGCGGCCGAGGATCAGGATGTCGTACGGAGTTTGCGGAATCGGCTCGGACGACGGCGCCGACAGGGCCACATTGCGGACGACGAACTGAAAGAGGAGATTGACTCGATCGATGTCGCGATCGGCCGATTTCACCACCACGTCGCCCGCCCTCTTCAGAAGAATGGCCGTTCTCAGCGTTTCGGCGTCGCGTTCGGAAATGCGGCCTTCGGCCATCGCCTTGAACTCGGCATCGCTCACGAGAGGCTCGAACGCCTTTTTCGCGTGAGCGCCGAATGCGGCCAACTCGACGTCTCCGCCGCAATCTCCCCGCCATTGATTGAAGAGCTCGCTCACCTGCCGCCGATCGGTCGAGACGCCGAGGCGACCGGGCTGAGCCATTCCGACGGCATTCTTCAGGAGTTCTTCGCAGTGGTCCTTGGGCTGCTCGGACGGGTCGCCGCTTGTCGATTCGCCCGGCGAGGTGACGACGACGCGCCGACCGCATCCGGCGACTGCGGAAAGCAGGCAGGCCGCCCCGAGCATGAGCATCGGCAATTTCGAGAAGTGGAAGACGCGCGATTCAAGCGGGAACATGGACGAGCAGTCCTGGCGGGTGCGGCGCGTCTCGATCCTCGGACGTCGCTGCGAGCGATGTGGCAGAAGGGGTCGCCGCGAAAAAGGCTTCGCGGCGTTGATCGGCGAGCTTTGGATGACTGGAACCGAAACGGGAGAACATCGGCCGCCGAGACGCTTCAACGTACGAAGGGGGCGTGGTTTTCGTGGGAAAAAATCTACCCGACCGACACCACCGTGTCTTCGCGCGGCGTGAACTGAAAGTTCTTGCTCTGGCCGAAGAAGGTGAGCGGATTCTCATAAACCACCCGGCGAATCAGTCCTTCGGAGTGGCCGCGGCGACGCATCTCGAAGATGAAGTCCGGCACCGCCGTGGGCTTGGACGGTCCCCAGTCGCCGGCGGAATTCACCATCAACCGCTCCGGTCCATACATTTCGATGATGTCGGCCGCCCGCGCGGGAGTGCACTTGGTGACGGGATAAAGCGTCATCCCGGCCCAGAATCCCTCGTCCAGCACATGCCGGACGGTGTGCTCTTCGACATGATCGACCAGCACCCGTGACGGATTGACGCGAGCGTCGGACGTCAGCATGTCGAGGATCATCCGCGTCCCCTGGTACTTGTCTTCCAGGTGCGGGGTGTGGATCAGAATCTGCTGATCGAATCGCATCGCCAAGTCGACGTGCTCCTGGAACACGATGCACTCGTTCTTCGTGTTTTTATTGAGTCCGATCTCCCCGATGCCCAGCACATTGGGGCGGTCGAGGAATTCGGGGATCATGGCGATGACATCGCGCGACAGCGCGACGTTTTCGGCTTCCTTGGCGTTGATGCAAAGCCAGGTGTAGTGCTGAATTCCATAGCGCGCGGCCCGCTTCGGCTCGATCTCGGTCAGATGGCGGAAGTAATCGCGGAAGCCGTGCACCGTGCCGCGGTCGTACCCGGCCCAGAAGGCGGGCTCGCTCATGGCGACGCAGCCCATGCGCGCGAGCGTCTCGTAGTCGTCCGTGATCCGCGAGACCATATGGATGTGCGGGTCGATGTAATCCATGTCACCATCCAAAGTCAGATGCTGTGAAGTCGACCAGTTCGTCGGTCTCGAGGGGGAGCGCCGGCTCACCGGATGCCGAGGGGTCGCGGACAGCCGTCGCGATCGACGAGATTCTGAGAATCGGCCAGGGCATATTCTATCGCGGGCATTGGCAGCGCGACCATCGTCGGGGCTGACTTCGGCCTAGCATTGGAAAGCTTGATTCACCCGCGCCGACCCGGTACTCTCCATCCTGCGACGCGACAGCGTGTTTGGCGGGATCGTCCAAAGGGCGAACCTGGCCATGACATTGCTGTCAATCCACACGTCGGACACTGGAGAGATGGCTGAGTGGCCGAAAGCGCCGGATTGCTAATCCGGTGTACGGGGATTTCTCGTACCGCGGGTTCGAATCCCGCTCTCTCCGCTCGTAAAAACTGAGTGCCCGCAAGTCCGGTTATTGACCGGGTTTGCGGGCACTCCTACGTTTGGGATTGACCGGTTGTGAAACTTTTCGCAGCCAGATACCCGAACGGAGTGACAAGATGGGCAGGAAGAAGGGCAAGTCGACCCATACCGGGCAGACCGAGGCCGGCCATACCCGCGATGTCAAAGTGGAACGGATCGGCCGGGTCACGATCTATCAGCGGGGAGCCGTCTACTACCTGTAC